>NZ_CP096200.1:0-300000 GCF_023195835.1 Vibrio sinaloensis
GGAAAGATCACAGCTATTCCCGCTCAACATGGCCATGGTTGGATTCATAAGGTCATGGCCAATGGTGTTGGTTTTTATATCGAACTTGCTGATGAACCTTCTATCTATATTAGCGGTGATACGGTTCTGACTGCTGACGTTAAGCGTGCGCTTTCTGAATTAAAACCCGATATTAGTGTGGTGGCCGCCGGCCGCGCTCATATGGACGTTGGTCAACCATTGTTAATGTCAATTGAGGAAGTGATGGAGTTTATCCGCTTGTCACCTGGCAAAGTGATTGCCAACCATATGGAGGCGCTCAACCACTGCCCGATAACGCGACCAACACTAAGAGCGTCGATTGATGAAAGAGGCTTGTCACATAAGGTTGTTATTCCCGCTGATGGAGAGAGCTTGGATTTTTAAAATGAATCAAGTTACGCCTTAACTCATGAACATCTCATTAATACTTCTCAGTTTAGAGTCTGAACAAGGATCGATATAGCTCGAAATAAGTGACAACCCTAAAGAGCGCAATCTCTCCAGCTAGAAAAGCAATGGAGATTGCGCTGAACTAATAGGCGTGCGAACAACAGGCAGGGATTCCCTGCCTGTTGTTTTAGAACGGAAACGCGTCTAGATGATGTTCGATAATATCATTCGCGATGTATTGGTGCGCGGCGGTCGTGGGGTGGGTAACGCCCCAGAACACGTATTTATCGGAACCATGATAGGCACACTCGTTAGTGAAACTGTGGCTGTATAGATAGTCGAGTGCTGAGCTACGATTGATATTCAAACAAGCGTCAGAGGCATTCTCAAAGCCGTGCTGTTGCGGATTGCTGGTCATCTGCTCAAACAGTTGATGAGTTTCGTGGAGAACCACGTTCACCCCTTGAGCTTCATAATGCGCCGCCTGTTGGCGAATGAATTGGTTGAATTCAAGGATTTTGGCGCGAACTTTTTCGATTTCGGCTTGAGTCGAGTACTTAAACTGTGGCGCTTTGGTTGCATCAGGTAAGGTGAGCAAAATAAGGTGTTTAGCACCCGCATCGGTCAAGCGGATAAGGGCGCTACTTAAATCGGCCTTCACATCGCTCACTTCACGGTTGTAGTTCATAAAATCGTTGAGGCCGAATTCCAATGTGAACAAGGTTTTGGAAGGATTGTAATTCTTGGCCATCTTCATGTAAGTCAAGTAGGAAGTAACTTGATCATAAATTCCGGTAAGCGCGACGTACTGGTTGGTGCCGGCAGCCCCGCCCACAGCCCAATTGTAAAGTGGCACATTGCGGCTCTGGGCTAAATACTCCGTCCAGACAAATCCATTGGAAAAGTGACCCAAAAACCAAGAGTTAGCATTAGGAAAGACCCACTGAGAGCCGTTAAACAAGTTTCCGGTGTCGGACAGACTGTCGCCGAAAGCCACAATGCGGTTGATGTTGCCCGTGGTCGTGGTGTCGTTTGTCCAGATAGAGTGGTTGTATGACAAGCGATTGTCCGCCGCATAGTAGAGGATATCTGCGGTGTCGTGATTAACACCGAGAGTCTCTTCGCAACGTTGCTTAATGGTTTGCTGTGACGCGATGGTGTAGAACATATTCTTGAACGACACCGATGACCACCAATAACCGTTAATCTTTAGATAGTCGCCGTTTGCGTCCAACGCCCATTCCCAGCTAGTGGCAGGATCATCGTGAGTGTGCGCCGGCCGATACCAGCAGCGAACATAGGTGTAGGTTTGGTTACTCTGAACAGAGGCCGAGTAAGCCGACGTTACCATTTCGGGCGTGGTTGGAACATCACTGGCGAAGGCGTTCGCCGTAATTAACCCTAAGCCTGTAAGTAAAAGTGCATTTTTCATAAACGTTCTCTTAATTAGAATATTATAGAGCTTTTGCTATGTTTTCATATATCGCATAACATCACGCGACACGTCAAAAAATAAGCCGAACGAATGGTTTTGAGGTGAACTAAGATCAAAAAATAATAACTATTTAGATATAACTAAATTAGTAGCGAGCACTTTTTATAAGGCTAATTTAGCGATGGAAGTTAAAGAGATAAATAAATTAACAATCTCTAATATTTTAATTTTTCCTTATTAAGGTATCAGAGTGATATTTCACCATCAATATCAAGTTTGGTATTTTCAGTGTCATCGTGACGTTTTGCCAGTAACAAGATAATTGTTCTTTATTTAACCTATTTTGTCAGAGTAAAAAGTTGAAACGTAATTAGTCAATATTACGTTTCAACAATAACTAGACAGGAATAAAAACGTGAATAAGAGTAAGGTTTTTAAAACAACGTTAGTCGCTGCATCCGTACTGAGTAGTCTATTTGCTGCTCATAGCTACGCGGTGGTCGATATTTTAGATGTCAAATTACAAGGTCAAAGTTGTGAAAATGGATTTAGGCCGATCACGGCAGATGAGGTCTCCCCGATTAAAGCGGAACTTGTTGGTCAAATGGGCCCATGGCAAATCACTAACATTGCAGATGGCTATGTTTTGATGGGCCCAGGTTACAACGGTACGATTAAGCAAGACAACTTAGCAGGCACTACCTGGTGTACCTATGTGACGCCGCCTGATCACAGTATCCCCAACTATTCAGCCTTAGTTTTGCCAGAAAACGATGAAGCTTACACCGAGTGGCACCTAATCAATAAACCTGAGTTCTATAAACCGCTTGCGCTACTGGCGCACTATTTAGGTTTTGGATGGGCTGGGGGAACCGGCAGTCAATATGTAGGTGATGATATGGTCACCTCAACTGACGGTCGTGGCCACTATGATATTGATGCAGACACATCAGGTTCATGTGAAGGCTATCGATGCAATGAACGATTAAAAATGGACATTAGCGGCTTTGAATATCACATAGACCCAGAGACGTTCAGTGCGGGTGACATTACCCAATCTGATAAAGAATTGATTGGCCGCCGCTCGGAAGTTGTCACCAATGAGTCCGATCTCGAGCAGCAGTACCGCGTGACCTTTAAATATGAAAAGGCGACCAACTGGTCCAAAACCGACACCTATGGACTTAGCCAGAAAGTCTCGACCAAAAACAAGTTCAAATGGCCGCTGGTCGGAGAAACGGAATTGTCGATTGAAATAGGTGCCAATCAAAGCTGGGCAACGACCAACGGTAGTTCTGAGACTAAGGGCATCTCAAATACCATAGTGGTCAATGTAGCGCCGAATACCAAGCAAGAGGTCTTTATGGAGGTATTCCGTTCATCGATCAGTTATCCCTATTCATTCAACGCGGAGTTGAGCTACGAAGTAGCGATGCATGGGTTTTTACGTTGGTCTGGCAATGCGCTGAGTACTCATCCGGATAACCGACCCGACTATACGGCGCGTTGGGTGATTGGACGCAATGGTGGCAATGACAAAAACCTCAAATACCAATATGAGCATCGCAATATCCCCGCTACGTCGGATGAGTGGGATTGGCCGTGGATGCTGCGCGAGTATGGTGCCAATAACGTTAAAAGCTTGTTGGGCGAGATCCTAAGACCGATTCAAACTCAAATAACCGGTGAGTTTTTCGCTGACGCCTCGTTTGGTTCCGATGTCCGCTTTGGTAAGACGATTCCTTTGGGAGGACGGGTAAAACGCTCTACAGAGTATTCTCTCTCTGACCAAGAACTCGAACAGTATGGGATTAAAAACTTTACTGTTGAAGTGGTACCAGTACCCAAACTTTAATAAAAAAAGCGCGGCTTAGTAAGCCGCGCTAAACTTCACCTGGAAGTATGGGAATAGAGTTTAAATAGAATCATAAAGGTAAACAGCCGCGGTATTTTAAAGGTCATGTGTAATCGGTGCGTTGATAGATGACTTGCACGTTTACACTTCGTCTTTCAATTGTTCGATCTGCACTAATTATATTGAAATAATGGTTGATGTAACTTGTTTATAAATTCCTAGTGAACTGTGGTTATAATTTAAACGCATTTGGTGAACATTTGAGAATCTGCTTGATATTTATGCGCCATGCTTGTTTATGTATATCATTTGAATAGATAATTTTGTTGTTTGTTAATAATGGCTTAAGTTAGCCGATGAATAGTGAGATTAATAAACAAATTAATTTTAAGCTGGCGAATGAAGCGACTGTGAAAGCAAACTGGTTCATTAGCGTGGTTAGATCAGAATTTACTGCCTAGCGTGAGCTATTTTTCCACCTCCAAAACACATCAAGGCCGTCGATGAATGACGGCCTGGTGTCGTGAAGATCTTAGAAGTGGGCATTGATAAGTTCGATAAGCTCGTTTTCTGTCAGTGGCATTTTTGCAAGCTCAATAGAATCACTGGCACCACCTTTAAGCATGTAAGCCTGAGTGGTTCCGTGGTCATGGTGAAACCATTTGCCATGGACACAAACATCAGTATAGCAACGAGAGTCCTGTTTAAGTTCCATAGGCTACCTCCATGTTAATTATTCGTTAACCTCGATATAACATATCGGCAACCTGAGTGACTGTAATTGATCTGAATCAATAAAGGATGAACTCTATACTAAGGTTGTACGCCCAGTCTAACTCGCTATTTTTGCTTGATCAGTTTGTGTTTCGTTAACCTGCTCGGATTCGCGCTCAGGCTCTTGCTTGAGATGGAAAACCAGCAAAGGCAAGTCGCTACGATAAAAATTCGCCGTGTATCCTCCGGCCGCTTTGGGTAAGGCGGCAGCAAAACGTTCGAGCTGCTGTTGCAGAGCCTGTGTCTCCTCGTCTTGGCAAACCATAACCTTAGCGTCGATGGTGGCAATCAAATCTTTGGTCAGTTGGGAAAATTGGTCGACGTTGTTTGCGTTGACTGCTTGAAACACAAAGTAGTAATTGGCTAAACGATAAATCGCAGACTCACTTTTTGAGCTGAGAACGCCCGTTGAGGCGATTCTCTCTAGATTGTGCTTGAAGCTGTCTTTAATCTGATTGGAACGTTTAAGTAATGCTTGTTTAGCTTGCTGCTGACTCCGCTTCTCGAAAGTGATTTTTTGATAGTAATAAGCAAGAAGAGCGGTTAAGAGAGCAGCGATTAGTAAAAGAGTGATAATAGTAAGCATCGCGGGTTGTAAATAGCCAGTCTAATCCATGATTGTTGAGCGAATTGTATATAAGAATGTGCTCATGAATCAATGAGTTTTGCTGTGATTTAATTACCTATTTTGGTGATTGTTTAATTGAACAGCGCACTCGATGTTACTGTTGTCAATTGAGCAAGCAAAACGGATGGTATTGATGAGAGATTTTAACTCACTCCAAGAAGAGTTGAACGATGTGCTGTTCGTCCGTAGCGCGGAGGGTTTAATTCCCACCTCTTATGCAATGAGTGTTGAACCTAAGCTGAGAAATGCGTTCGCTCAAGTACAACTCGCGCTCAACCCAGAAGAGTTCGATCCGCGCGACGTGCATAATTTTCATTCCCACTCCTAAAAAGGTTAGTCGCATTGTTTGCTAAGACGCTATCTTGAGCAGGGCACTCGATGGCGATGGGCAAAGGATATAAAAATGGGGTGGATAATTTGGAATAAGGGGTACTCCAAGTTAAGTTGTTCGTTAATAGCTGGCTGTTTTATTGCCGGTTTTTGCAAATGGCTTTTTTACATACCACAAAAAAGGAGCACATAAAGTGCTCCAAAGGAAAAGGGCAGGTTTAAGCTTAGCTTAAGCGGTGGCGAACTTGTAAGTGCGATAACCGCCAATCAGGTTACGGGCTTTGAAGCCGTTATTAACCAGTTGACGATATGCTACGTTACCGCGTAACCCAACTTGGCAGTAGATTACGATCTCCTTGTCTTTTGGTAGTTCGTCCATACGGTGACGCGTATGTGAGCTCAAGGTGTTGAAGCTGCTCAACAGTCATGCCCGCACGTTGTGCAACCGCCATTACATCAATTCGTTTATCGACACCATCTTTGCCGACTGCTTGCGCACCAAAGATTTTGCCTGTTTTTGGATCGAACAACATCTTGAACGAAACAATCTCAGCGCCTGGGTAGTAACTTGCATGGCTTGCGGTATGAACGTAGACCTTTTCGTACTCAACACCATCACGTTTAAGTTGTTTCTCGTTTTTCCCTGTTGATGCAACCCACGGAAATCTTTAAATGTATACTTCATCTCGTAGTAAGTGGTGATGAAAGCAAGAAGCCACCATAGCGATCGCGAAGTTATCGCTATCAGAGCGATAATAAGAATTGTCACCATCATCCATATCACGAGAGCAGTTCCAGAGTGGGCCCCATTTATTAGCGAGTTTGTTATCCGTCAGTGCCTTTTGCTCTAGGCCAACTGGAATGTGAACTTTTGATACAGCACTGTCAATTCTTACGCCATCTCTTGCTATTAAAACAAAAGTCTCAGTTGGGTGTTCTTCTTGGAAAGAGCTGATAGCGACTGAATGAGGTGGGGTTAGTTCTCTTTCGCTTGATTGCGTCTGAGTCAGATAATTTGAAACAATGAAGCTTTCACCTTTACCGAGAATGTACCTTTCAACAAACCATTTCCCAATTCTCCCACTCTTAAG
The DNA here is from genome assembly GCF_023195835.1 of Vibrio sinaloensis. NCBI lineage: Bacteria > Pseudomonadati > Pseudomonadota > Gammaproteobacteria > Vibrionales > Vibrionaceae > Vibrio > Vibrio sinaloensis. The sequence continues at coordinate 6,525 of NZ_CP096200.1, forward strand.
ACCTTCGGTTAAAGATAGTATTGCAGCTGTTTTAAACGCAGAGCGATTGTGGAGGTGGTAGCGCAGAAGTGCATAAAAAATCAATGCGATATAAAGGTAGCTAAGCCTTTCGAGGTGTTCGAATGATATTTTTGGTAGCCATGGTATAGTGATCTGTGCATCAATGAACTCGACGCCCACAACTACTTTTATAAGCCCAATCACGAAGATTATCATCAAGCCTCTGCTAGTGGCCGTAAAAGAGTGATGCTTATCTGGGTCTAAAATGCTCACAGATGACTCCTGTTAAATTGCATCCAAAACTTAGCCATTTACCACTGTAATTTGTATCGAGAAATGATGCTGGTGTTTTATGATCGATGGTGTGAAGTGGGTTAAAGGACTAGACCGTGATACCTAGTTGTCAATAGTTCCACTTTTCCGTGTACATGGTGGATCAGATATACGTGAAAATTAACACATAAGCACTTTCACTGCTACTTGTGCCGGTATACTTGCTTCTTTGCCATTTCAGGCTGTTTGACTTTGATGAATAAAAAAGCTCATGTGAAGCTCGAATGAGCCATCTAAATGTGACCAAATGCAAACATTATGAATGTGAATGTATAAATATGGCTTCATTAATTGTGGATGATTATTGACCCAGGGTCGGTTTTATTCTGGCATTCTTGTTAACTCGATGAATATCAATTCACTATTTAATCCATGATGAGTGAGTGAGGACTGATTGAAATTAAGAAAAAAAGGAGTATGTTCCATATTAACCCCAAACAACACGCGGAGTAAAAATAGTATGAGTCTGATAGTCCAGATTACATTTGACTATAAACATGCTTTGCGTTGCGTATTTTCTACTATTACCGCTTGCACTTTTATCGGTTTCTACAAACTCAGTCGCCATGCTTTAAGTGAATGGTGCAACGAGTAACACTCTTTTTCGTTTTCAAAGTCTTTTCGACGTACTCAATGTCACTTTATCGAGCTTTCTAGTTCGTGTGATTCTTCGTGTATTGGCCTCCTGTAATCAGTTGATATAACTGATGTTGGCTGTGTGTGCGTCGTGTTTTTAATCGCTCTAATGATCTTAGGGTGATTTAGATTTTAGTAACGATATAGGAGTTATATCCTTATGATTCGTCTAATCACGAATGCAAGTCTCTACACGCCTGAGTATGTAGGCATTAAACACATATTGATCGCCGGCAATCAAATTGAGGCAATCTATGACCAAGATCACTGTCTTCAAACCCCAGCATTTGTTGAAGTCTTCGACGCAAAGGGAAAGTGCATTGTTCCAGGTTTTGTTGATGGCTTAGTTCATTACTGTGGTGGTGGTGGGGAAGGTGGATTTAAAAATAGAACACCAGAGCTCTTCGCACATGAGGCTAAGGAGTGCGGTGTAACCACGCTTGTAGGCGCTCTAGGTACCGACTCGCTCACGCGGACCGTTTCCAACTTGTTAGGAAAAGCCCGCGAATTGCAAGAGCATGGGCTCTCAGCATACTTTTATTCTGGTTCATATCATATCCCACTAAAAACGCTGACCACATCAGTAGAAAGCGATTTGCTTTATATCCCAGAAATTATCGGTGTTGGTGAAGTGGCATTGGCCGATCATAGAGCATCGGTAATCACCTTTAACGACTTGCTAGATATCGCCCGAAAAACGAAAACCGCCGCGTCACTAGCAGGGAAGAAAGGTGTGGTCTTCTGTCATATGGGGGATAGCCCTGAACAACTGTCTTTGATACGAAATGTTGTAGAACAATCCGACATCTCACATGAACACTTCATCCCCACTCATTGTAATCGGAACCCCCACCTTTTCGAAGACGCTATACGCTACGGCCAAGAAGGCGGGTATATCGATTTTACAACCAGCACTAATGAGGGACTTATTCAGGATGGTGAAGTCATAAGTGCAAAGGCCATAAAGCTTGCAATGGAGGCTGGCGTTGATCCATCACTTATCACTTTGAGCTCTGACGCGAACGCGAGCCTTCCTAGGTTTGATGAGAATGGGCATACCATCGGTGTTGATGTTGGTCGTATTTCCAGCCTTTTCGAATCAGTGAAACAAGCGCATTTCGAGTTTGATGTGTCTTTCGATAAAGCACTGGCTTGTATCACCAAAAACCCGGCTAAAGCACTAGGGTTGGTCCAAAAAGGTCATATTCGCGTTGGGGCTGATGCCGATATGGTTATGCTCGCGAGCGACACTCTAGACATAGAAGCAGTTTGGGCTCTGGGTCATAAAGTCTACACCCGCTAAAGATCAAATTATGTATATAAAGAGGTTGAGTTATGGAAACAAAAATAATGGATAGCTCGTCTAGAAAGACGTTCAAGATGCCGACGGTATACACCATATTATTTGCCATTATCGCAATGATAGCGGCTTTAACATGGGTCATTCCAGCAGGGAAATACGATTATAAAACTGCCGATACACAACAGCTTGTCACGGCACAAGAAGCATTAAGTTATGGAGGAGGAGAGCGACTCCTTCCTATTCCTGGCACATACACCGAGTTAGAGTCATCACCTCAAGGTGCCATTGATGTTCTTATGGCGCCAATCAAAGGCTTCCATAAGGCAGCGGATGTTGCATTGTTTGTTCTGGTCATCGGTGGTTTTTTGGCTGTCACAATGAAAACAGGCGCAATGGACGCTGGGGTTTCTGCCGTCGTCAATAAATTTGAGGGGCGAGAGCAACTGCTCATCCCCATATTGATGTTTCTTTTTGCGATTGGGGGCTCAACATATGGTATGGCAGAGGAGACCGTTGCATTTTGGGCATTGATTTTACCCGTTATGGCTGCGGCAGGTTATGACCGTATGGTTACTGCTGGCGTTATACTACTGGGATCTGGAGTCGGTGTGCTGGCCTCTACTGTGAACCCATTTGCGACCGGTATTGCCTCTCGATTTACAGGGCTCCAAATTGGGGACGGGATCATTCTAAGACTTATCATGCTTGCGATCTTCTTTGTCGTTGCAGTTGTATTCGTCATGCGCTATGCCGCTCGCTCAAAAGCAGATCCCGAAAAGTCAGCACTGAATGGTGTTGAGTTTGATGATGACCTAACCAATGAAGCCCAAGCGTTAGAGTTTACCCCGGCTAGAAAAATGACTATGGCCGTCTTCTTCGGTACGTTCATGGTGATGGTGTACGGTGTTGTGCCCTGGGAAGATATGGGCATCAATGCTATGCCGACGCTTTGGTGGTGGTTCGATGAGCTGTCAACCCTGTTTTTCTCCGCAGCGATCTTAGTGGCATTGATTAATCGTATGCCAGAGAGTGATTTTATAAAGACTTTTCTTGATGGCGCTAGAGATTTAATTGGGGTTGCGTTAGTCGTTGCAGTCGCGCGTGGTATCTATGTTGTCATGGGTGATGGCGCGATTATTGATACCATTTTGCATTGGGCAGAAGGGCTTGTTAGTGGCCTACCGTCCGGCGTATTTGTTGTTGTGACTTATTATGTCCATATTGTGCTTAGCTTTTTCATCCCCTCTACCTCAGGGCTTGCAACCGTTTCAATGCCTCTAATGGGGCCGCTTGCTGATTTCTCAAACGTGGGGCGTGACTTGGTGATTACAGCATATCAATCTGCCACGGGTTGGATAAATATGTTTGCACCCACATCGAGTCATCTTATTGCTGGTTTAGCGTTAGCAAGAATCCCTTATGGACGTTTCTTTAAGTGGGTAATGCCATTTATTGGGACGGTATTTGTCATTACTAGCATCATACTGTTTATTTCTGGGTCAATGTCATAGCCCATTGGCAGTCATTGTTGAGTTGGCGATGGCTGCCTTTTTTCTCTCCTCATCTCATGAAAAGGAACTTTCAATGAAACAACATGTAATCACTTTAGCACTCGCTACAATATTAGCACTCCCTGCCACTGCGGAAGAACAGCAGGGGACGCTAGTTATCGCAGGAGGAGCGCTATCTTCAGCGACTATGGACGTTTATGAAGCATTTGTGAACTCGGTCGATAGCGACCAGGTGAGAATCGGTGTTGTGCCCGCTGCGACAGGCTCAATAAACAAAAAATTTCTTAAGCTACAAGAAATCTTTTCTCAATTTGGTGTCAGTAAAAATCATATCGTATTGTTACCGCTTGCAGTAAAAGATGACAAGAAAACCAAAGATACAGATGAATCAACATGGCTAACCAATGGTAACGATACACAGTTGGCAGATGACGTTAAGAAATTGAACGCTATATGGTTTGTCGGAGGTGATCAAACCTTAATCACTCAAGTGCTACTCAATAAAGATGGGTCGGATACGAAAGTCCTTGGCTCAATTCGAGAAGTGTTCCATAACGGAGGCGTTATAGGGGGAACCAGTGCGGGTGCAGCGATTATGTCAAAAACAATGCTCGCTGGCGGAAACAGCACAGGTGCGTTATTCCAAGGCTCCAAGCAGGACTATACGAGCATGGATGAGCAAGAATATGGACCTGTGGTCACTCGAAGAGGTGCTAACTTTTTTACTTACGGAACTATCGACCAGCACTTTGACCGGAAAGCCCGCTTAGGCCGCTTGATGGTCTCGTTACTGGAAAAAGCGGATAGTCAGCCAGGTTATGGAATAGACGAAGGTACAGCGATGGTTGTAAAAAATGATATTGCAACGGTTGTTGGACGAGGTGGGGTTACAGTCATCAATGTCAGTTCGGCGACACACACAAAAAAACAGTATCCACTCAGAGCGTCAAATGTTCGTTTAAGCTATTTACAGCCTGGCGATGAGTACAATCTATCTTCACATACTTATATCCCTCGGCCCAAGAGTTACAAAACCGTTGGTCATGAGTATTTTGATGTACCCGATGCGTCAGTGAGCGGCATCATGAGTTCGAATCGGAACTTAGACGAGTTCATTGGATTTAACATATTGGACAATAAAAGCGCAACACAAGCAGTATCTTGGGTTCTAGATGGAGAGAATCAAGGAATTAAACTTACCTTCAGTCAGGATGAACAATCTGAAGGGTATTGGAGTCAAGACATCACAGCTGACGTCTACAGCTTTGAAAGCGTTAAACTGAATATTGAACCGATTTCTGTTCAGTTCAATGACTAATCACCTTTTGAAGTTGGCCCGCTTCTCGGGAAGAGGCCAGCTTACACTTCACTGTCATCGAGTGAGTCAAAGAGCTCGCCACCATCCAGTAAAATGTAAATCCTCGTCGTCAATTTCTTCAAAACGAGTTCAAAGATTTTGCTGAGCAACTGATAAACCGTGGTTCAGACGACTCAGTTATTCGTGAGTCTACGTCAAATCAAATCCCTAGTACTGGCATCACTGCACCATCTGAACGCAAGCATTAACTTTTAGTTGGCCCGCTGCGCGGAAGGAGGCCAGGCTGGTTTTCAATAAAATTGCTTGGAGTATTGCTGTATTCACCAAACGCAGCAAGAGCCACACAGTACGCTTTTCATTCAGGTCATTAATCTGTAAATTGACACCATTTCAGTTCTTTATACTGTTTTTGAGTTTTTTAAAAATGGTTACTGTAAAAATTGAAAAAAGTGTCCTCCTCTTATTATTGAAAGCAAAAACATTGGCTGAGCTCGTTCTACCTCATTGTAGCTAGAAAGGCTGATGTCGTTCTCACCTATACTTCATTTCTAAACTCTGGTTCTGTTCAGCGAGGTAACGAGCTGGCCTAAGCAAGTTTTGTAGTTGGCCTTGTCGCTGTTAGCGAAAAGAATGACGCCAGTTGTGCTACTTCATACTCAGGAGTACACCAAAATAGCTTTGCCCCTTGAGTCTAAACTAAACCAGTTGCTGAAGTTGATTAGATTTGGCATGAGTCAGCCACCAATGGGACCATTGGACTCACTTTTCTCCATTCGACTTTTACAAGGAATGGGAAAACTTGATTTTACAAACAGTGCCCCGTCGCTTGATTTAGGCTAATACCGATGAATGTGCAGTCATTACGTCAATAGCAAATCGCGATGGGTCACGTAAAATAGCTCGTCCGACGGCTGCAAGATCGAAATAAGATTGTTCTAATGCGTTTTCGATATAGTCAGCAGTTTCGATACCTCCCACGCCAATGATAGGGACTCCTAGAGTGGCTTGCTTGAGATACTCTGCCTCTGAGACTAAATAGCCTTCACCGCGTCGGTCTTTAGGTCTATTCCAGCCACCAATGCCTGAAGATACATCAATGATACTGATTCCTGATGTAACAAAGTGCTGACACACCTTGACCATGTCATCTTGACTTAGTCCTTGTGGATAGAGATCTTGCCCTGGAACACGCACCATGATTTCTAGTCGTGTATTCAAGCGAATGGCTTTAATGATATCTACTATCATTCGAACACGATTTTCCAGTGACCCGCCATATTGATCTTCTCTTTGATTCGTGATTGGTGAAAGGACTTGGTTGAGCCCATAGCCATGTGCGCAGTGCAGTTCCACAAAATCAAACCCTGCTTTCTCCACTCTAATTGCCGCTTGCACAAATGAATCGATCCATATTTGGATATCATCTGTTGTCATTTCACGTGGTTGAGGTAACGCTCGGTCATAAGCTGGGACAGTTATACCTGAGGGTCCCATTAAGTTTGGGCAAATGTGGAGCTGTGCTTTGCCTCCACAATGGGTGAGCTGAAAACCAGCTTTAGCGCCTGCATTATGGATCACATTCGCAATCGCCATCATCCCTTCAATGCATTCATCACTGTGAGCGCCAAGTTGGTTAGGTTCGCTTCTCCCCGATGGATGGACAAAACTGTATTCAACCATCACTAGCCCTGCACCAGATTTTGTGAGGTTTCGATAATGTTCAATGGTTTTTGCTGTTGCTAGTCCGTTTGTAGTGGCGGTTTGGGAGGCCATTGGTGGCACAACAAGTCGATTCTTCAATGTTTGGTTTGGGAGAGCTAGGGGTTGAAAGCGTCGCATGCGTTTTCCTGTGTATCAAGTGAATAGCTCCATCTTAAAGAGTTTTTGTGGTAAATTTAAGAAACATTATTTCACCTATCGTTTCTTATATGGAAACAAAGGCAAGTTAGTGAAACTGAATGATTTGGCGGTATTTGTTGAAGTGGCTAAAGCACCTAGTTTGCGTGAAGCGGCTAAACAAATGGAAATGCAACCTGGCACTGTCTCTAAATTAATTAAACGCATCGAAGCCTACTATCAGCAGAAATTGTTTTCGAAGCAAGGGACTCAATGGGTGTTGACTGAAGCTGGTGATATGCTCTTTCAACGAGCTATTGAAATGCTTGTCATTAATCAAAAAATTGAACGAGAGCTAGGCAAGCCACGCCGCCCACACTTGCGAATTAGTGGCTCAGAGGCAGTACTTGGGTATTTTGTACCTAATGTGATTGAACGCCTATTGAGTCATAACCATGATGTAACGCTTGAAACAAAAAACGCGCAAGATCTTACTTTACTTAATAAACATGAGGTTGATATTGCGCTCGTTTCGAGTTTAAGTGGGTTTCCTCCGCGAGAAAGGCAGACAAGGACAATAGAGTTGAGCCAGGCGAACTTTGTGACCGTCGCCAACCAAGAACACATATTGTTCTTGAAACAAAGCGAGGAAGCAGTACCGATTGACGAGTTGCTCCAATACCCATTCGTTGTTCCGTCGAAACCAATTTATGGTTCAATGGACATACATCGAAGCCTTGATGGTTGGCATGATGAGGAGTTCAGCCGTCTGATTTCTGCACGGGTGGATACCATCTCCACGTTAATCGCATTAGTAAAGCATAAACCATTTCTGGCGTATGTTCCCGACTATGTCGCTAGGGAGCACGGATTGAAAGTAATCACTGTTTCTGGATGTCCTTATAGTTGTGAACAAACAATCTGGCTGTGTCGACATAGTGAAGTGCAGCATTATTTCTTGCATGTGTTTGATAACATGCCTTAATTTGATTCGATATAAATCGATACCCCATTTAGGCTATCTAAACTCAGGGGGACTTTCGGGAAGCGAAGAGTAGAAAGCTAGCTGAGGTGAGGGACAGGGCGAAATTGGTCCGTTTCTCGGGAAGGGGCCAGTTTGTTCTTGGCTGTCTAAGAGTGATTCACAGAACTCTTTGCCTCAAACAGCTAAACGGCGCGTTGCGGCGCAGTCGTTAGTCGTTTGCTGACTGCTATGATGCATCTTATGTCCTTAAGTCGGCAAGTTTTGAGTTGACTTGTTTTTGCCCCGAAACTATTTAAGGCAAATGACCTTTGGAACACTAATGATGATAATTTAACTTATGTAAACTTATCCGAAGATCTCACACCACCGCCTCTATATTAATGTTGACCGTGACACTGATCCTACTAGGGAGGTGAAATGACTTGATTGTTGGATGACCTCTTAGGTGAAGTAACCTTATGTCATCTACCTAATGCGCTACAAAGTTAGAATAAGCCTCTGCTATGCAGAGGCTTTGAGAAAGGCATCATTGGGGGGACTTGATGCCCGCTTTCAGGGAAAATACGTATTCTAAGCTTGAATAAGCTGGCTCATTTCCTCTCGTACTTGAGGTACCGTTAGACCAACAATTATCTGGAAGCTTTCTCCATTTCTTACCACATTGACGGCTCCATGCTCTTGGAAGTAAGCGGTGGGTTCAACTAGCTCGGCATTCTTCACTTTTACTCTTAGTCGAGTTGCACAATTCGTTAGTAGTTCAATGTTGTTGCTTCCACCTAGTCCCGCGATAAAGGCATTCGCTTGGCTGTCATCCAAGCTGCCTGCTTTCTGGGATGCGCGGTATTCAGCTTTGGACACCAGTTTAACTTCGGCATCATCGCGGCCTGGAGTCATGATGTTGTATTTTAAGATGATCGCTCTAAAGCTAATGAAGTAAATTGCTGTAAATGTCAGCCCTAGTGCAATTTGCACGAGGTAAGTTCCCATGTGGTTTGCGCCCAGTGGCAGCCAGTTTTGGAACACAAAGTCGATCAAACCAGTTTGGAAGTTACCCGATACTCCTAGCATGTATGCAATGGTGGCCATAGTTGCCGATAAAAGCGCATGCAGAACAAACAATGCTGGTGCAATAAACAGGAAGGTAAATTCAATTGGTTCGGTGATACCGGTGAGAATTGCTGTGATGGCAGCGCCTAGTACTAGGCCAAGTACCATTTTCTTTTTCTCAGGTTTTGCTGTCGAGTACAGTGCTAACGCAATACCAGTACAGCCAAATACCTTTCCCATGCCTGTTAGCATAAGGCCACCTTGTGGGAACTGCTCCGTTAATGGGGCATTACTTGCAGCAAACTCTTGAATGTGTTGAATCCAGTACGCAACAGTACCTCCGTCAACAGCAACTGGACCGTAGAACACTGGGCCATAGACGAAGTGATGTAGACCTGTTGGGATGAGCAGGCGTTCAAGTAAGGTGAAGGCCCAAACACCAAACGAACCAGCGTTAACTAAGAACGTTTGCAGGCTATTAATGCCTCCTTGGATACTTGGCCAAACGAAACAGGTAATGATCGCAAGGGCAACCATGATAGGGAAACTGATGATGACTACAAGCGGGGTGCCATTAAATACGGAAGCCCAATCCGCCAATTTACGTTCAAAATAGTTGTTATGAACCCATACGGATACACCAGCGATTAAGATAGCTCCCAGAAGATTGGTATCTAGTGTTAGGATGCCGCCAATTTCAGTCAGACCGCGTTCACCTGTAACGTAGTTTACGCCTAAGTCAGTGCCCCAAAACTGCAGAACGCCACCAATGACGTAGTTGAATGTGATGTATGACACCAGTGTTGCAAGTACAGCACGGCCGGATGCAGACTTTGCGAGTGCGATAGGTAAGCCGACTGCAAAAATCAGCGACATGTTTTTAAATACGGCGAGTGATGCTTGCAACAAAATGGTGGAGACGCTGTGCCAAGTTGAACCAGGCACCGCCCAAGGAAACAGGTCTTGGTTGAGCAGCATTACCGTAAATCCAAGTAGCATACCTGCTGCCGGGAAGAGTAGGACAGGGACAAACATTGCTGCCCCGAACCTTTGAATCATATCTTTCATTGTGACCTCCGTATAACGAGTTAACCGAGCTATGTCGGTTAACTCGTTGTTTCAGTTATTTAAAAAATTGTGGTAGGTAGTTTTTGTTTTCTTCTAATAGCTCTGCGACTATTTTTTGTGCTTTTGGTAAGTTGATGACGGTGCGGTTTAACGTTAAGGCGTTTATGAGTTTCTGTTTGTTGCCTTCATACCAAGCGTCAACTACCAACTTTTCATAACCTAGTTGGCTTTCGATCATCGCTTTTTGGAATGTTGGAATCTTGCCGACAGTAAAGGCTTTAGGACCGTCATTGGTCAGCGAACAAGGGACTTCAACCATGGCATCATCCTGCAAGTTGGAGATGGTGCCATTGTTAGGCACTATCACTAGGTAGGTGTCGCCCATGTTGTAAGCAAGGGAAGCGGCGACTCGTACCATGTAACGTCCATGAATATCTGCATGTAGTGTTTCATTAGCGGTAGTACCAGCTTCGATGATGCGTTGATTGAGCTCAAACACGCGTTTTTCACGGCCATTAATCACTTGTCTAGCGCGGGTGTTGTTGATGTCTTCCTTGGCAACCATCTTTTCTGGGTATAGGTAATACTGCAGATAGGTATTTGGTAGATACTCAGGGTTATCTCGCAGCATGTTCTGCATGTTTTGGAATGTGGCTTGCCAAGAAGGATCATCGGCAATCTCTGGGTCGATCGCACTGATGCCATTGTTTAGGATAATGCTCTTGATCTCTTCAGTAAGATCTTGACCTTGCTTGTTTCTTATTTTGGTAAACCAACCGTAGTGGTTTAGTCCAAAGTACTCAGGAACCAGATCCCAGAACTCGCAGCCAAGCAGGTTTGCATAACTCACCATGATCGCAGCAGGCATGTCACAGATGTTCAAAATGCGTTTGTCTTGCGGGAATTCTCGATTTATCGCTTCTGCGACGATCGCTGCAGGGTTGGTATAGTTGAGTATCCATGCATCTTTAGAATAGCTACGGATCTCTCTGATGAGTTGGAACATATCGCCAATTGAACGTAGGCCGTAAGCCATTCCTCCTGCACCACAAGTTTCTTGCCCAACACATCCATTTGATAGTGGAATTTGCTCATCGCGCTCACGCATCTCTAGCCCGCCAGTGCGGATCTGAATAAAGAAGAAATCCGAGTTAGCGAATGCGACCTCTTTATCTGTCGTGTAGATAAACTCTTCTACTTCTGGGTAATGCTCTTTGAACAGTATTTCAGTCGCTCTTGCATTAGACGCTTGGCGCTCCTTATCAATATCAAAGAAGACAACACGTTTTAGTGGAAAGGTCTCTTTCTCTGCAATCAAGCTGTTCATCATGCCTAGTGTGTATGTGCTACCAGCACCTACCACGGTTAAATTCTGCTTTTTCATCATTGTTCCTCACACTTGTTGATGAATTAAAGGTATCTTAAAAGTATTATTTAAGGCAATACATATGGTATTCATTTGAGGCGGTTTGATACTACAGTCACGCAATAGGTGTATAAAAGTATTTTAAATGTATTATTGGTCACACTATCTGTGTAAAATGGGCTGCCTGAAGGAGAGATGATGAAAAAACCGAGATATCTACAAATTGCAGATGTTCTGATCGATAAAATTAATAGCGGAGAGCTTGCTGTTGGTTCAATCTTACCTACTGAAGGAAACCTTCAGACTGAGTTTGATGTTAGCAGAGTGACCATTCGCAAGGCGATGCAAGTATTGGTTGATAAAGACCTACTTTTTCGACAGCGTGGCAGTGGTACATACGTGAAAGCGCCAAGAGCGAAACACAACGCTTTGCAGTTGAGTGGCTTCGTTGAAGAAGTTTCTGCTCAGGGTAAAACGCCTAGTTCAAAGATCATTACTTTCGAATTACTCGAATGTGAGCAAGACGTTGCCGATAAACTAGGGATTGAAGTGGGTGAAGAAGTATACTCGATTCGACGACTAAGAATGATAGACGATGAGCCAGAGGTGCTTGAGCATACCTATTTACCCGTAGCTCTGTTTCCTGACCTTAGCATCGAGGCGATGCGCAACTCCAAATATGACTATATCGAGAATACCAAGGGATTAAAAATTCATTTGGCCCGCCAATCTGTTAAACCTCAGATTTTGGATAAAGATACGGCTAGTGAATTGAATGTTGATATTTATCAGCCAGTTATAAGAGTTGACTCTGTTGGTGAACTTGTAAATGGCGATATTTTTGAATACACGATTCATTACTTTAAGGTAGAGCAATATAGCTTTGATTATGTAGCTTATCGGTAGTTTGCACTGGAATTCGGTGACTTGAAATGACGGTAACGGCACTGGCCTAGCCATACTAAAAATAATTCGATAATTGTCGATTTAAGTAAATAATCTAAATTGCTTTTGTCCAAAAACGTGCTAGATTTCCATGCTGGTATCCAACAAGTCGACTATTTGTACAAGGTCCTGTGTAATCTGATCTCGAAGCCCTTGTGGAAGTGCAAGTGCGCGGATGTGCGAGCTTTTGCGTTGAAGCTGGCCCGCTTCGCGGGAAGGAACCAGCTCATTCTTCTTTGTCATCGAGTGAGTCAAAGAACTCGTCGCCGTCCATTAGATCATCGTCGTCAATATTTTCAAAACGAGACTTAACGAGATCAAGCTTTTCTTCTTCTGTCATATCAAATCCAATGCAGCCCTGGCGGGCTGCTTTTGGTCACAATCATAAGTAGCGATTGCGAAGATGATCTTCAAAATACGTGGGATTGAGAGTTTCGCCTGTGGCTTGTTTGACCAACTCATCAGTCGTCAGAAAGCTGCCTTTGCATCAAATATAGGCTGATATAAAAAAGGAGCACATAGAGTGCTCCAAAGGAAAAGGGCAGGGTTTAGCTTAGCTTAAGCGGTGGCGAACTTGTAAGTGCGATACCCACCAATCAGGTTACGCGCTTTGAAGCCGCTATTAACCAGTTGACGGTATGCGACGTTACCGCGTAACCCAACTTGGCAGTAGATTACGATCTCCTTGTCTTTTGGTAGTTCGTCCATACGGTGACGCAATTGGTCTACAGGAATGTTGATCGCATCTTTGATAAAGCCAACATTTTCAAGTTCGCCGGGGTTACGTACATCAAGCAGGACTTGCTCGTCTGTCAGTGAGTCCATTTCATCAAAGTGAATCGGAGTGGCGTCGCCCTTGATGATGTTGTTGGCCACAAAGGCTGCTTGGTTGATCACATCTTTAGCACTGCCATACGGCGGCGCGTATGTGAGCTCAAGGTGTTGAAGCTGCTCGACCGTCATGCCTGCACGCTGTGCAACCGCCATTACATCAATTCGTTTATCGACACCGTCTTTACCCACTGCTTGCGCACCAAAGATTTTGCCTGTTTTTGCATCGAACAACATCTTGAACGAAACAATCTCAGCGCCTGGGTAGTAACTTGCATGGCTTGCGGTATGAACGTAGACCTTTTCGTACTCAACACCATCACGTTTAAGTTGTTTCTCGTTTTTGCCCGTTGAAGCAACCGCGAGGTCAAATATCTTACAGATAGCCGTGCCTTGTGTACCTTGATAGGTTTCACTGCGTCCCAGCATATTATCGGCAGCCATGCGACCTTGACGGTTAGCAGGGCCAGCAAGCGGAACCAAAGTTTGTGCACCTGTGACAAAGTCTTTTTCTTCGACTGCATCACCCACAGCGTAAATGCTAGGATCGCTAGTCTGCATCATTTCATTGGTGTAGATACCACCTAGTTCACCAATTTGAAGCCCTGCTTCTTTTGCCAACTTAGTCTCAGGGCGCACACCGATAGCCATGATTAAGATGTCAGTAGTTAGTGACTCACCATTGCTTAGAGTAAGATTGAGTTCACCTTCAATATGCTGGTGTTCGGTATCTTCACCAGAGCCGATGCTGGCTATATGCTCGTTCGGCACGTACTCGATTGCTTGAAGAGCAACGCCTAGTTTAAGGTCAATACCTTTTTGACGAATTTCAGCGTGCGCAAAGCCCGCCATTTCACGGTCGACAGGTGTCATCACCTGATCGGCCATCTCAATTAGCGTGGTTTTAATTCCCAACTGGTGGAAAGCTTCCATCATTTCTAGACCGATGAATCCACCTCCGACAACCGTTGCGTGCTCTGGCTTGTTCATTTGGATGGTTTGAATGATACGATCCATATCTGGGATGTTACGCAGCGAATGCGTCAGCGGGTTATCAATACCAGGGATTGGCGGTACGATAGGGCCTGCGCCAGGGCTAAGGAGCAAGAAGTCGTAGCTTTCAGTATATTCGCTATTATCCAATAGGCTCTTAACAGTAACCTGCTTGTTGTGTCGATCAATGGATATGACTTCGCTCATAACACGAACATCAACGTTAAATCGAGCTAGGAAGCTTTCTGGAGTTTGCAAGAGGAGCTTACTTCTATCCTTAATGTCGCCACCTATGTGGTATGGCAAGCCGCAATTGGCGAACGAGACGAAACTTCCTCTTTCGAACATGATGATTTCTGCATCTTCACTCAAGCGACGAGCACGTGCTGCGGCTGATGCTCCACCAGCAACGCCACCAACAATAAGAATCTTTGTCATTACCTAACTCCAAATTTAATCGAAAGTACTTAATAAACCACTCTCTGCAAAAAGAGTGGTTTATTATTTACTTTTCTAATGAGACAAAAGGACCGCGCTCAAACATGATGATCTGTGCGTCTTCGCTCAAGCGACGTGCGCGAGCTGCGGCCGATGCGCCGCCAGCCACACCGCCAACAATTAAAATCTTAGTCATTTTTCACTCCGTTATTGGAAACCCAGTTTTTTCAGGAAATAGGCCGCAGGACAAATCCCTGTAAATGCGCTTTGAATCAAGTTAACACCGACGAAAACGGTCAACCACACGAAGCCAGTATGAACCGTTACGGTAAGAACTACCGAGAGCAGCACCATACTTCCAGCTAGTACTCTGATTGCATTTTCAAGACTCATGACGTTCTCCTTACGTGACTATTTGCCTTAGTTGCTAATCACTATAGTTATATAGATTAGAAAAGTCTAATGTTAATTTTGCTAAATTCATAAAATCTAATTTAGTGTTGACTAAATATTGTTGTTTAGTATTATCTAATTTAAAAGTTGAGGAGAAATGAGCCATGAACAGTCAAACAGTGAATATCGACGAAATGCAAAAGAACGCGGTCGCCGCTGCTGAACTATTAAAAGTTATGGCTCACCCAGAGCGGCTAATGGTGCTGTGTCAATTGACAGAAGGTGAAGTAGGGGTTGGAGCACTACAAAGTGGTTCTGCCCTGAGCCAATCGGCGTTCTCACAGCATCTAACTGTGCTACGCAAGCATGGCTTAATCAAATCGCGTAAAGAGTCGCAACAAGTATTCTATTCGCTGGATGACGAACGCGTTGTCCAGCTTATTCACAATTTACAGTCCACGTTTTGTGGCTAAATTTTTAACTTTGATAGCTTAAGAGGTAACTATGGCTTTTACTTTTCCTTGGGAATCGCTAGCAGGAGGCATTTTACTGGGTATTTCAGCGACTGTTTTGCTGTTGTTGAACGGCAAGATAGCTGGGATCAGTGGCATTATGACTGGACTATTAACCCCAAAATCGTCTGACTTTGCATGGCGATTGCTGTTTGCAGTTGGCATGGTGGGTGGTGGTGTTCTTGCCACGATTTGGTTTGCTGTTGAAATCCCGAGTGAATTTGGTCTCAGTGCTTGGTGGTTGGCAGCGGCGGGTTTGCTGGTTGGCATTGGCACCCGATTAGGCAATGGCTGCACCAGTGGTCACGGCATATGCGGCATTGGTCGGCTATCTAAGCGCTCCATCGTCGCGACTATGATCTTTATGGCTGTCGCTGGCGCGACCGTGTTTGTCCGTCTTCACCTTCTGTAACCCAAGAGAGCATTAGCATGAATAAAGTAGTATTTCGTTTAACGTCGCTAGCGGCTGGCTTTCTGTTTGGAATGGGTATGATCATCTCTGGTATGGCCGACCCGAATAAAGTGATTGGCTTTTTGGACGTTGCGGGGGCGTGGGACCCAAGCCTTGCTTTCGTGATGGGCGGCGCCCTGATGGTGTTTATGCCGAGTTACTTCTTGCTGATCAAACCGAAACAAAAACCTTTGGTAGCTGAACAGTTTTGTATGAGCAAGCACAAAAATGTCGACGGTCGCTTAGTCGCCGGTGCCGTATTGTTTGGGCTTGGCTGGGGGCTTGCAGGTATTTGTCCTGGGCCAGCGATGTCGAGCTTAGCGCTAGGCAATATGGGTGTTTGGATCTTCTTCGCCAGTATGATGGTTGGCCTTGGGGCAACAAACCTACTGATTTGTTTGAAAAATAGTCGCGAGTCACAAACGCAAACCGCGTAAAGTTTACTATAAACATCAAGATGATTTGATGGGATGTTTGGATTAAGGGAGTGGTGCAAATGAAACTGTTATCTTTGAGTATTGCGTTGGGTACAGCGTTGGCCACCAACGTCTATGCACAACAAGACCAAAACAGCTACACGGTGAAGAGTGAGCCACTCTCTCAAATCGTTCATTTAGACGGCGTGGTTCAACCTGTTAATCAGGGTACGGTCGCTGCGCAAACATCCGGTCGAATTGTCGGCTTGTTTGTTGATGTCAATGACTATGTTAAACAAGGAGCTGTGCTTCTTGAAATCAGTGATGTGCAACAATCGGCGTCACTTGAGTCGGCGCAAGCTCAACTGCTTAGCGCCGTTGCACAAAATCGAGAGGCGCAAGCACAGTTAAAGCGCTACAAACAGCTTTTCCCTAAAGGCGCGGTATCTCAAGATCAAATGGACAGCGCAGAGGCCCGTGCTCGCAGTGCGGCCGCGTCCGTGAAATCGGCTCAGGCTGCGGTCGCTCAGGCCAAAGAGTCACTTGGCTATACCAGTGTTACTGCGCCATATGATGGTATTGTCACCAAACGTCATGTTGAGCTGGGCGAAACTGTCGCTCCAGGAACGCCGCTATTAAGCGGCTTTGCGCTCAACATGCTCAGAGTCGAGACGGAAATCCCCCAGCGCTATCAACCGCGCGTTGAGCGTATCGATCAGTTTGCAATCAGCGCGCCAAATGGACGCTCGATTGCTCCGACAGAGTATAGCTTGTTTAGCTATGCCGACCCGCAGTCGCACACCTTTAAAATGCGCTTAACCTTGCCAGAGAACACGACAGAATTAGTGCCTGGAATGTGGGTGAAAACCGAGTTTGAATACGGTCAGAAACAGGCGTTGATGATTCCAGAGTCTGCCGTGGTTCGCCGCGGTGAATTGAGCGCAGTGTATCGCGAAACAGGGCAATCACGATTGCTCAATCCAGTTCGGTTGGGCCAAAGCTATGGTGACTATGTCGAAGTGTTGTCAGGCCTAGAAGAAGGCGATGTGATCTCTACGGTGGCATTGGCGGCAAAAGGAGAGTGATGATGGACAATCAACTCGGAATTTCCGGTCGAATTGCAGCAGCATTTCAAAACTCGGCAATGACGCCGCTATTGGCGCTGGTTGGTCTGCTGATGGGGCTGTTTGCGGTGTTGGTCACGCCCAAAGAGGAAGAGCCGCAAATAGACGTCACATTTGCCGACGTTTTCATTCCATTTCCTGGTGCTGCGCCGCGAGAGGTTGAAAGCTTAGTCACTACGCCGGCAGAGCAAATCCTGTCTGAAATTCAGGGCATTGATAAGCTGTACTCTTTCTCACAGCCAGATGGTGCGATGATTGTGGCCATCTTCGAAGTGGGGGTGAGCCGTAATGATGCTGTGGTGCGCCTGTATAACAAGTTGTATTCGAATAAGGACTGGATGCCGCAAGGCGTTGGTGTTGGCGAGCCAATAATCAAACCTAAAGGCATAGAAGACGTACCTATAGTTAGCCTAACCTTGAGTGATCGCAGTGGGCGATTCGACCAGCAACAGCTCACTCAAGTGGCGCACGGCTTAGAAACCGAACTCAAGCGCATTCCCGGAACACGCGACATCTACACCATAGGCGAGCATTCGACAATTGTTGATGTGCGTTTGGATCCGGCCAAAATGAACAGTTTTGCCATCACCTTAGATCAGTTAAATCAACATCTTCCAGCTGCAAATAGTAGCTCACCAATGCTGCGCCTGACCCACGACAATCAGGAGTTTCCTGTGCAAGTTGGCCAGTTTTTAACTCGAGTGGAAGAGGTGAAACAACTGGTGGTCGGGCTGCACAATAACGCACCTGTCTATCTCGAAGATGTCGCGACGATCAGTTTGGGCGCCAATACGCCAACTCAAAACGTGTGGACCAGCGATAAAACCGACATTGTACCTGCGGTGACCATTGCGATTGCCAAAAAGGCGGGCGAAAACGCAGTGAATGTGGCGCAAGCGATCGAGACTCGGTTGCAAGAGCTCCAGAACAAGCTGATTCCCGATGGTATAGAAGTCGAGATCACTCGCGACTATGGTAAAACCGCCGCCGATAAGAGCAATACTCTTATCGGTAAGCTGGCGTTCGCTACTGCAGCTGTGGTTATTCTGGTGCTGCTCACCATGGGATGGAGAGAAGCCTTTGTGGTGGGTTTTGCGATAGTGGTGACTTTGATGATCACGCTATTTGCGTCGTGGGCATGGGGGTTCACACTCAATCGCGTTTCGCTGTTCGCACTGATTTTTTCGATTGGTATCTTAGTTGATGACGCGATAGTGGTGGTGGAAAACATTCACCGACATATGTCGCAGGGTAAAGCTAAGCTGCAAGCCTTAATTCCAGCTGCGGTTGACGAAGTCGGTGGCCCAACCATCTTGGCGACGTTGACTGTCATCGCGGCTTTGTTACCGATGGCATTTGTGAGTGGCTTAATGGGCCCGTATATGAGCCCGATCCCGATCAATGCGTCTATGGGGATGTTGATATCTCTAGTGGTGGCGTTTGTCGTTTCGCCTTGGCTTGCGAGTCATTTCTTAAAACCCTCAGCGCATCATCAAGAGTCTCACGCAAGTGATTCTATATTCCACAAAGTGATGGCGCCATTTGTGACTGCAAAAGCGCAAGCTCGCAATCGTTGGATGCTGTTGTTAGCCGTGATCGCATTGATCGTGGGCTCAGTGATGCTGCCAGTGTTTCAGGCTGTGGTACTGAAAATGTTGCCGTTCGACAACAAGTCAGAGTTTCAAGTGGTGTTAGATATGCCTGAGGGAACCTCGCTGGAGCGTACTCAACGTGCACTTTTTGAAATGGGCCAAGAGCTCAATCAGTTACCTGAAGTCACTAGCTATCAAATCTATGCGGGGACTGCTGCGCCGATCAACTTCAATGGCCTAGTGCGTCATTACTTTGTTCGCAGCCAAGCCAATCAAGGCGACATTCAAGTGAACTTAGTGCATCGAACCGAACGTGACCGCGACAGCCATGAAATCGCCTCATCGATTCGACCTGCTCTCAACCAAATTGCCAGCAAGTTTGGGGGTAAGGTGAAAGTTGTCGAGGTGCCGCCAGGGCCACCGGTCTGGTCGCCAATTTTGGCCGAAGTGTATGCACCAACTCCAGAGTTACGCAGTGAGGCGGCACGCGCTATTCGTGAGGTATTCCGCGCGACCGACGATATCGTCGACGTAGATATGTATCTGCCAGAAGAACATCAGAAGTGGCAAGTTGTGATTGATCGCAGTAAAGCGTCGCACCTGATGGTGTCGTATGCATCGATTGTCGACGCCTTGGCCACCTCTGTGGGCGGAAAACCGATCACCTACTTACACAGTGAGCACAGCAAATACCCAGTGCCGATTCAAATTCAAGCCAGTGAGAGCGCCAAAGTTCGCCTTGAGCAGGTACTGAACATGAAAGTCGGCAGTCAAAACGGTAACGCGTATCCGCTCTCTGATTTGGTGAGTGTTAGACAAACGCGCATGGACGACTACATAGTGCACAAAAACCTCGTGCCTATGGTGATGGTGGTCGGTGATATGTCGGGGTCTGTTGATAGCCCGCTGTATGGCATGTTTAATATTGGCGCTGCGATTGATAAGCAGATGGATGTTGAGCAGTACTACATTAATCAGCCTGATGGTTTAGAAGGTATTTCGATTCTGTGGGATGGTGAATGGACCATTACCTACGAAACCTTCCGTGATATGGGCATTGCTTATGCGGTCGGTATGATACTCATTTACCTATTGGTCGTCGCTCAGTTCAAGTCCTACTTAGTGCCTTTGATTATCATGGCACCGATACCATTGACCATCATCGGCGTGATGCCGGGGCATGCAATCCTAGGTGCGCAGTTTACGGCAACTTCGATGATCGGCATGATAGCGTTGGCGGGCATTATAGTGCGCAACTCGATCCTGTTGGTTGACTTTATCAATCAGCAAACAGAACAAGGGATGGCGTTTGCTGAAGCCGTGATTCAATCGGCTGCGGTGCGAGCCAAGCCGATCATGCTGACCGCACTGGCAGCAATGATAGGGGCAGTGTTTATCCTTGATGATCCGATATTCAATGGGCTCGCCATCAGTCTTATTTTTGGGATCTTTGTCTCGACCATACTGACACTGTTAGTGATACCCGTACTCTATTACGTCGCGATGCGAAAACGTTTTGAATAATTGATTGGCGAATAGTTGGTTGGCCCCGCTGTTAACGCGGGGCTTTTTTATCACTGTAGAAGCAACGGGCAGTGGTCGCTCAATTGATATTGAAACAAGTCATCCGGCTTGTAGGTGACTTGCTTTACCGAGTTTAGCGAAAAATCAGAACTGGTCACTACATGGTCAATCAGCGAGCGGAACTGGTGAGTTTTGTTGGGCTGCTTACGCGAGCGAACTTTACACTCAGCAGGCGTGTTTCGGGTGGCTAACTTCGCCTGGCTGCCGCTGCTCAAGGTTTTCCATAACCAATCGTCAGGGTAGGAGAGATTGTGGTTGAAGTCGCCAATGATCATGTAAGTCTGTTGATTAGACTCACGTTGCACTATCCATTGGTTTAGCGCTTTCGCTTGTGAGCTTAAAGTACGGCAGGACGGGTTATTTTTATATGCGCCGGAGCAGCGCGCTTTAAGGTGCACCGACAACAAATGAATAGGGGCATCACTGGTTGGATGAATCACCACATACGAAGCGAATCTTAGCTTGCTGTTACTATGACTATCCAATTGAATATCCGTTTTGTTCTCCACACGGATACCCCCTCGCACCGCAAAACCCGTGTACTGATTGATGTCGCTAAATTGATGCAATTGGTATTGAGGCTGGGAGCGCTGTGACAAGTAAAGCTGATAACCATTCCCGACTACCTTGCGTAGGGCGTCTAAATCGTTGACCTCTTGAAACGCCAGCACATCACTGTCGAGCTGATTAAAGTAGCGACTAAGGGCTTGATAGTCGCCGCTGTTTCGCTGTGAGCTGGGGAATTTCCCTGAGGGATTGCTCGACAACCATTCGAGGTTCCAACTGCTGTAGACGAGTTTTTGTTCGGCTAGGGCCGTCAGTGGTAGTAGTAACCAAAAACCGATTCCAAGCAGCCAATATTTAACGTTGAACATAAGGTAAATTCCTGAAAATAGTTGCAGCCTTTATCTAATAAGAGGTCTACAAAAATCAAGTAGGCTTAGTATCATTTTTTCAATTTTCATCATTTACTTTCTATCTGAGATCAGTGCCACTAAGATCGATTTGATCTTAAGCGAGGGTCTCCTTTTATTGATCAAAATCAATACTCTAGCCAGCCGCATCTCGTTAAATACGCCACAATATATAGTGTCAGTTGAAATAAAAATCGCCCTATATAGTGTGTTTGTGGATAAGTCTGTGGGTATGCTGGGGTAAGGAGAAAAGGTGAAACCAATCGTAATCAAACGTGACGGCTCTAGGGCTCCGTTTAGCAGGGATCGCATTCAAGCCGCAGTGGAGTCGGCAGCAGAGCATGTTGACAAAGAGACCGCCATTTATGCGCTTAACGTGGCGCTGGCGGTGGAGCTGCAACTGAAAGATCACGATGAAGTACACATCAATGATATCCAAACTCTAGTCGAAAATGAGTTGATGCAGGGACCGTACAAGTCGCTTGCTCGCTCGTACATTGAATACCGCCACGACCGCGATATCGCGCGCGAGAAACAGAGCACCTTAACCCGAGAAATCGAGGGCCTGATCGAAGAGAGCAATGTTGACCTTATCAACGAGAACGCCAACAAAGATGGCAAGGTTATTCCGACTCAGCGTGACTTACTTGCAGGTATTGTTGCTAAGCACTACGCGAAAACCCATATTTTGCCGCGTGATATTGTTCAGGCGCACGAAGAGGGGGATATTCACTACCACGACCTCGACTATGCACCGTTTTTCCCTATGTTCAACTGTATGTTAATTGACTTACAAGGGATGCTGACACACGGATTCAAAATGGGTAATGCCGAGATCGACACACCAAAATCGATTTCGACCGCGACCGCGGTGACCGCGCAAATCATTGCGCAAGTAGCTAGTCATATCTATGGCGGCACCACCATCAACCGGATTGATGAAGTGTTAGCGCCGTATGTGACCAGAAGTTATGAAAAGCACCTAAAAATCGCTCAGGAGTGGGATATCCCTAACCCTAAAGCCTTTGCTGAGTCACGCACAGAGAAAGAGTGTTTTGACGCATTTCAATCGCTCGAGTATGAGGTGAACACCCTACACACCGCGAACGGCCAAACACCATTTGTCACCTTTGGTTTTGGCTTGGGAACGAGCTGGGAGTCTCGATTGATTCAACAATCGATCTTGAAAAACCGTATTGCAGGTTTGGGTAAAAACCGTAAAACGGCGGTGTTCCCTAAGTTGGTATTTGGTATTAAAGATGGCTTGAACCACAAGTCAGAAGACCCCAACTACGACATCAAAAAGCTTGCTTTAGAGTGTGCGTCAAAACGCATGTACCCAGATATTCTCAACTATGACAAAGTGGTTGAGATCACTGGGTCATTTAAAACCCCAATGGGTTGCCGTAGCTTCTTAGGTACTTATGAGGAAAATGGCGAGTTAATCCATGAAGGGCGCAACAACTTGGGTGTGGTCAGCTTGAACCTGCCACGAATAGCGCTGGCTGCAGGTGGTGATGAACGTGCGTTCTATACCCTTTTAGACCAAAAGCTCGATCTTGCCCGCCGCGCACTTGAGACTCGCATCTCGCGTTTGGAGAATGTAAAAGCGCGCGTAGCGCCGATCCTCTACATGGAAGGGGCATGCGGCGTGCGTCTAAAGGCGGATGAGCCGATCGCCAACATCTTTAAAAATGGCCGCGCTTCGATTTCGCTCGGGTACATTGGTATTCATGAAACCATCAGCGCTCTGTTTGGTGACGAGACCCATGTATACGACGATAGCACACTGCGCCAAAAGGCCATCACTATTGTTAAGTACCTTAAAGATAAGGTGAACCAGTGGGCGCAAGAGTCCGGATATGGTTACAGCTTATACGGAACACCGAGCGAGAACTTGTGCAGTCGTTTCTGTCGCATTGACACCAAAGAGTATGGGGTGATCAAAGGGGTGACTGACAAGGGGTATTACACCAACAGTTTCCACCTTGATGTAGAGAAAAAGGTTAACCCATACGATAAGATCGACTTTGAAATGCCATATCCTGAGGTGTCGAGTGGTGGCTTTATCTGTTACGGCGAGTTCCCTAACATGCAGCGCAATATTGAAGCGCTAGAAAACGTATGGGATTACAGCTATAGCCGAGTTCCCTATTACGGAACTAACACCCCGATTGATGAGTGCTACGAGTGTGGTTACAACGGTGAGTTTGATTGCACCAGCAAAGGATTTACCTGCCCAAGCTGTGGCAATCATGATTCGACAAAAGTATCCGTGACTCGTCGCGTGTGTGGTTATCTGGGTAGTCCTGATGCCAGACCGTTTAACTTCGGTAAGCAAGAAGAAGTGAAGCGCCGGGTCAAACATCTATAAACAGATAAACCATTGAGCCCAATAACTTGGGCTCTTTTTCTTTAGAGATCTTTTAATGAACTATCATCAGTATTACCCCATTGATGTGGTCAATGGCCCAGGCACGCGTTGTACGCTTTTTGTCTCTGGGTGCGTACATCAATGTAAAGGATGCTACAACCAATCGACGCAGCGACTCGACTCAGGTTTCCCATTTACTCAAGAGGCACAAGACAGAATCATTGCCGATCTCAACGATACTCGGATTAAACGGCGTGGCTTGTCGCTTTCTGGGGGCGATCCTCTTCATCCGGCCAATGTCGCCGATGTACTTGCGTTGGTTAAACGGGTAAGGGAAGAATGCCCGGGTAAAGACATTTGGGTATGGACTGGCTATCGCCTTGATGAACTTGATGAGGCGCAACGAGAGGTCACGCGTTATATCGATACCTTGATCGATGGTAAATTTGAACAAGATCAGAAAGATCTCAACTTAGAATGGCGGGGAAGCGCCAATCAAGTCATCCACAAATTTACACTGTGAATAGTAGAATAATTCTCTAAATCGAACTTTAAAGGTTAAATAAATGTTAATGGCGATGGTTGTTTATCCTGTTTTGCCTTTTTGAGTTGAAATTTTATTTCTAGATTGATGAGTTAAATGATAAGTTGATGGCCGTTACTTGAATTTCAAAGGGTTGTGACTTTCATGTTCTCTCATTTACCGACTCCAACACTGGATCCTATTCTTTCTCTATCCGTTGCATACCGCAACGATCCTCGCGACGAAAAAGTTGACCTTGGCATTGGCGTTTACAAAAACAGCGCCGGTGAAACGCCCGTAATGAAGGCGATTCAGCAAGCACAAGATATCGTTGTCGCGACACAAAAAACCAAATCATACGTTGGACTGGCCGGCTGCGAAGAGTTCAATCAATCCATGATTGATTTGTTGCTCGATGGCACTTCTGCCATGGACCGAGTTGCTGCTGTGCAAACGCCAGGAGCGAGTGGTGCTCTGCGTATGCTAGGCGATTTGATGAAAGTGGCTCAGCCAAACACCACAGTTTGGATTTCTAATCCAAGTTATGTAAACCATCGCCCTGTGATGGAGGCGGCTGGCCTCAAAGTGAGACACTATCACTACTTTAGTCCAGAAACAAAACAAGTCGATATTGCACGTATGATGGACGATCTTGCTACGGCAGGGCCGGAAGATGTTGTGCTTCTTCATGGTTGTTGTCATAACCCAACTGGGGCAGACATCGATTTTGATGCATGGAAAGCAATCACAGAGCTGTCGCAAAAAAATGGCTTTACGCCGTTTGTCGATATTGCATACCAAGGCTTTGGTGATGGCCTTGAGCAAGACGCAAAAGGGCTACGTCATATGGCGGACAATGTCGAAGAAATGCTGATCACCACGTCGTGTTCGAAGAACTTTGGCCTTTATCGTGAGCGAACTGGAGCCGCCATTGTCGTTGGTAAATCGCAAAGTGACGTGAATAATGCCAAAGGTAAGTTATTAACGCTGGCTCGTTCTACGTACACCATGCCGCCCGATCACGGCGCGGCATTGGTGAAAACTATCCTTCGAGACCCTGCGCTAACTGCGGTCTGGAAGCAAGAGTTGAGTGAAATGCAGCAACGTCTGGTAAACCTACGTCAAACTTTGTGTAACGAGTTGAGAAATAAACACAATACTTCACAATTCGACTTTATAGAAAGCCACAAAGGCATGTTTACTGTGCTAGGATTTAGCCAAGACCAAATGGCGCGTTTGCGCGAAGAGTTCGGGATCTATGGTGTTGGAGATGGTCGAATCAATATTGCAGGCTTAACGGAGAAGGACATTCCTTACGTTGCGCAAGCAATAATCAACGTCGCATAATACTGTCGGGGCTAAATGCAGCCCCGCTTCATCTCGATCCGGTATATTATGATTAGGTGAACCAATGAATAAAACGTTGAAAGTACTGCTTCCATTAATGTTAAGCGGCGGTTTAGTCGCTTGTACCGCGACAGGGCCAGTTCCGGTCGAGCCCGAAGAAAAGCCGCAAACTGAGTTGCCGGTTGAACCGCAACCGGAGACGCCTCAAGTCCAACCCCCTGCTGTAGACCCACAACCACCTGAAGTGGAACAGCCAGTTGAACCTAAACCTGAACCCAAACCACCCGTTATTCAAGAACCGATAAAGAAAACCGCTGATGGTAAACTGTTCCTTGGCGCCGAAGAGTGGGTTTATATTCCTGGGCTGGAGCAGAGCTTTCGCGCTCGGATTGATACCGGAGCCACTACCTCTTCTATTAGCGCAGTCGACATTGTTCCTTTTGAGCGTGATGGAAAAGATTGGGTGAAATTTAAAATCGAACATGACAAGGTCAAAAGCAAAGAAATTGCGCTACCTGTCAAACGTTGGGTGAAAATTCGCCAGTCTAATAGCAACGAGTCTGACTTACGTGCTGTTGTGGAAGGTTGGATTCAAATCGGAGACTTAAAAGATAAGACCGATTTTACCTTGGCAGATAGAACCCACTTGACCTTCCCGTTATTGTTGGGACGCAGCTTCTTCAAAGATATCGCTGTTGTTGATGTAAGCCAGAAATACATCCAAGATAAACACAAATAACAGTGTTTTAGCGCACAAAATAAAACCAGTAGCATCACAAGCTGCTGGTTTTTTCATTTCTTAGATCATATTTTTAACTTTCCCCTCAGCGAATGATGCGCCACTAGGTTACTATTTGCCCGCTTAAGTCGGTCGACCATGCTGCCAATACCCTCAATCGCCCAGTTTAACGAGCGGCGATCAAACCTCTAGCAGTATGGAATAAAAACTATAAAGGAGTAACAAATGAAACACTTAGCGATGGCTGTCGTTATTGATGATGGTAAGGTGTTAGTACAAAGGCGCCCATGCTCAGTTCAAGGCGAGTTCCATCAGTTTCCTGGTGGAGCGGTGAAAAACAATGAGACAGGTACGGACGCTGCAAAACGTGAGCTATTTGAGGCGGCAGGGATCACGGCTGGCGAACACGTTGCCACATTCAGTGGTATTAACGATTTTGGCGGACGCATCTACTACGCCATTTTTAACACGGCAAAATCAGTGGCGCCAAAATCAAGCAACAGCGAGTTTGAATGGCGCTCGGTCGACGATTTACCGTTGAGCGATCTCCATGCCGCTGATGTCGAGTTCGTCCAAAAGCATCTGTTTGACTATTGCGAGTCTCAAGCTTCGTCCAACAGTTAAAAAAGAGGCCAATCTAATCAGATTGGCCTTTTGTATTGTTATTGAATCTCTAGTAGTTCAACGTCGAAGATGAGGGTCGCCGCCGGAGGGATAGGGCCAGTGCCGCTTTTACCGTAGGCAAGCGTACTTGGAATGAACAAGCGGAACTTATCGCCTTCAGACATATAAGTCAGACCTTCTTGCCATCCTTTAATCACCTGATTGAGCTTAAAGCTAATTGGTTCACCCCGATCAACCGAACTGTCAAAAACGGTACCATCGAGCAGCGTACCATGATAGTGGACTTTGACCACACTGCTACTCGTTGGCTGAGTGGTACCTTGACCTTTATGTAGCACCTGATATTGCAAGCCACTTTCAGTAGTCACGACTTGTTCTTTTTGTCCGTTTTCTAGCAAAAAGGCTTGGCCTTGCGCAAAGTTTTGTTCACCAGCTTTGTGGGTTGTCCAGGTGCGGTAAATAAAAAAGCCCGCTAGAACAACAATAATAATGGCAATAGTAATCTTAGACATAAATCCTTTCCGTTAAATTAGGGTTGCTTGAGTAAGAAGTTGATCGTGTTTGCAATATCTTGAATATCTTTATGACCACTGGTCATCACCTGATACTTGCCGTTAACAATAAAAGTGGGAACGGCATTAATTTGACCGCGAGTAGTGATTTCTTCGGCCACTTGCATTGCTGCAAACAGTTGTTTCTGCGCTGTTTCGTCGAAATCGTATGGGCTGGTTAGGTCACGGTTGTGGAATGCTAAGTCGATCGCCGCTTTCTTATCTGCAAGCGTTGCGCCGTCGCCCATTTGAGTGGCTGCAAATAGCTCAGTCATCATTGAGTGATCGGGCTTTTGGCCGAGCTGCATTTCTGCCGCGTAATAAATCATTGCGCCGATCTGAGCGCTCTCATTGAAAGTGACATGAACTTTGCCGATATCTTGACTTGTCAGTTGTTCGATGGTCGCAAGTTCGTTTTCCATCTTGCGGCAATGGCCGCAGTTGAGGGAGAACACTTCCACGACAGGGGGAAGTCTAAAA
This sequence comes from Vibrio sinaloensis, assembly GCF_023195835.1. Classification (NCBI taxonomy): domain Bacteria; kingdom Pseudomonadati; phylum Pseudomonadota; class Gammaproteobacteria; order Vibrionales; family Vibrionaceae; genus Vibrio; species Vibrio sinaloensis. The sequence goes on from NZ_CP096200.1 coordinate 34,759, forward strand.
GTAGCAAGGTTAGCAGGCAATTGTGTGTATTGTTTGCCTTGCTGAGGTTGGCCGTCATCAGAACAACCTGCGACAATGAAGGCAAAGGCGAGTAGCAGCAGGGAAAAAACTCTATTCATAAAAAGGTCTCATAGGGTCACCAACTAGGTGATAGTTATGGGATAAAGAACAATGGGTTAATTCTACTTGCTCCATCGCTGGTATAAAACAATGATGTTGAGAAAAACCCATTACAAAGTGTGTCGTTTACAACAAGGAAACATCAAGGCGAATAAACGTGCGCTAAAAGCAATAATACTAAAAACCGTTAAAGAATTTCCGTTTTGGTCGATATAGAAATGGTAAGGAAAAGGAACCAATGGTGAATCGATGAAGCGCTTTGTATTTCCACTGATATTATTGCTAGCCGGGTGTAGTAGTTTAGACGACACGATTGCCATGTTCGACGATAATCTACTCGACACCGCACCTAAATCTGACTTCGATGTCCGTTATCCGGAATGGGGCAGTGCACCTGCTATCGCCAGCTCTGGCGTGAAAGGCCCTTTTGGCCAGCAACGCACACAAAGCTACAGCGAGTTGCAAAATTTTTTGGTCAACAATGGCGTCGACTACGAGCTGTTGCCGGGTAACCATGTGATGGTGAAACTTAAAGACACCATTAAGTTCAATACTGGTTCATCTCGCGTCTCAGCCGATTCTGAAGCCTGGCTCAATATGATGGGGCGATATCTGGCCTCTCAACCTGGCATCGACATCGTGATTGATGGACACGCTGACAGTACTGGTGCAGCAAATTTTAACGATACCCTGTCAATGAAACGCGCCACAGCGGTCAAGCAGCAGTTAGTCAATAATAATGTGGCGATGAATTCTATTTTTACCCGAGGTTATGGCGAGTATGTACCTGCCTGTACCAATCGAACAAAAGCGGGTAAGGCCTGCAATCGACGTGTAGAAGTTTTGTTCATCGTCGCGAATAACTGATTCAGTCTGGATCCCTCATTGCTGAAAACAGCCTGCCTACTTCGGTGGGCTGTTTGCGTATCTAAGCCCTGTTTGATGTCGACGACATAACCTAATGCAACTCGCCCTGTCGCCAAACATTGTAACCACACAGTGATCACGTTCCGTTCCGAATAACCCTTCTTTTTATGATGAAATTCTAACTTTATAAATCAGCAAGTTAGTGTTTTGTTAAATGTTTGATACAGTCATTCTCAACTATGAGATATTGTCCTCAAAAACATAAAAACAGGTAACGTATTGGCATGCTCGATTATGCTTTCCTCAATCAGATAGCGTCACAAGATAGCGCACTACTTTCTAAGTTAGACGCCATTCACGAACACGCGTCAGCGCGTTGCTCAAATCTGTCACGGTTTTCCGTTGCACTCATTGAGCAAAACCGAGTGTCAAACTATTACGTCCAAGATAGATTCGTTGACTCCGGATGCTTTGATTACGATGACCATGAGATCACCGACGACTCTTCGCTAAGTAGCATCGCCTACGCTGCTCAGGTGAGAATCATTGATGATATTTCTCACATGCAGCACACCGACCGGATAAAAGCATTGATGAGCCACGGTCACGTAAGTAGCTACACTTATCCGATCTCCTATCAAGGAAAAACCATAGGTTTCATTTTTATTAATGCCACAGAGTTGGGGTATTTCTCCCACCCTTCAATAGAGCGAGATTTTGCGTTTATGTGCCAGCTTGTGTCTGGCTTATTCATCCAGCTGTTTGAAGGACAGCGCCACTTTCAATCGAGTTTAAAGATTGCACTGCAAATGGGACATGCACGCGACCCTGAGACCAAAGAGCACTTAATTCGGATGGGGATGTACAGTGAGTTGATTGCGCGACTGTTGTCGAGCAAATTCCCGCACATCTCCCATCAGTTTATTCACAGAATACGTCTGTATGCGCCGTTTCATGATATTGGTAAATACATGATTCCAGATGATATTTTGTACAGCAACAAACGATTTACTACCGAAGAGCGAGAGATCATGAATAACCACACCATCTATGGTGAGCAGATCATTGATCAAGTGATCGAAGTCGCTCAGGCGACCATGGTGAGTGAGCAAGAGATTCAGTTTATCAAAAACATCATTCGCCACCATCACGAGCTATACAACGGCGAGGGATTACCGGATGGCTTAGGCGATAAAGAGATTCCGCTTGAGGCGAGAATTGTCACCTTGGCCGATGTGTTTGACGCACTGCTGAGTCGGCGGGCTTATAAACCTGCCTGGGAACTGAGCAAGGTAGTGGAGTACATCAAGCGCAACAAAGCCGTGATGTTTGATCCGATTTGTGTGGATGTTTTGGTCGACAACATCGACAAGTTTATGCAAATTCGAGCCAGGTACCTCGACAAGATAGACAAACGAGAATTGGTCGCGAGCTAATAATGAAAAAGGCTTTTGTGCAGTGCACAAGAGCCTTCATTCAATAAGTCACACTAGCGATCATGCGGCGGTGTTAACTTGCTCGCTTTTTTTTTCGCTTTGCATTTTGGCTAGGAAGTAGACATTAACGCACGCGATAAAGCCATTGGTAACGACAACAGGCCAAGCATCGATCATCAGGCCGTAAGCCGTAAACAGGCCACAACCGATAAAGTTAAGAACACGCAGCTTAACGATGTCTTTCATTGTGAGTGAGATAGCAACCATGATAGAAGCTGCGTAGCCTAGAATTTCAACCATATCCATAATTTGACCCTCTTAATTTTGCCGACCCTACGTCGGTACCAATTCTTCTCGTCTTGAGATAAGTGAGGAAGCTCCGTGCCTCGAATGGTCTAAATGATTAACTGAGTTGAAATATAACAGGGCTAAATGTGTGATGAAAGCCCCAAAAATATGAACGGAGAAGGTTAGCGATTACGCAAACGTTTTACGTTGTTTGCAACAAAGTAATAACCAAAAATGTTGGCTCAAACGTCCCCTTGTTGCCAATAAAAAAGCCTGCGACAAAGCAGGCTTATAGCATCACAGAGTAGGAGTCGAGACTACTTCTTTTTGCCTTGAATGAGTTTATCTTCTTCAGTCAACTCACGAATACGACGGCTGATATCACGGCGCTCTTTAGAGATTTCTGCGCTCTTGATGATATGATCGTCAACGCGATCTTCGTAGTCTGCTTTCATATTCTTGATGATGGCAACGATTTCTTCGTTGCTCATGTCTGGCTTGATGTAGTCCATCAGGTTTTCAAGCAAGTCAACACGCTTGCGGTTATCACGCACTTTCTTTTCGTTATCAAGAAGCTCACGCTTTAGCTTATTTTTACGACGTGCCTGAGCTACGATTTCAAAAACACCACTCATAGTTCCCTTTCCTAATTTTTTTGAACAACTCACTGGATTAAATCACAACATCTAGTGTGATAACAGTCTTTAGATCAATCATTACTTTAGCATGACGCAATAATCGCCAATCTTTTCTCAAGAGATTGAGCCGATAAAAGTATCGATATATGATTCAACTATTGTGACAGTGAGTTATAACAAAGATGCATACGTCAGACATTGTGATTCCTAAATCCTCTGAAAGGAACTCAGATCGCGCCGCAAGATTAGTCAAAGCCTACAAACGCGAGCGTAGCCAACAAGAAGTGACGGAAGTCGAGTTAAATCGCAGTAAAATTGTAATGATTGATGAGAATGGCAACATAAAAAAAGTCCCCATTCTCTCCGAGCACTAGAGATAGCGCCGAAATAACAACAATAAGGAAATGGTATGAATATCGAGCTAACCCCCATCGAGGCGCGTGTTATTGGTGCGTTGATCGAAAAAGAAGTGACGACTCCGGATTACTACCCACTTACGTTGAACAGTCTAACTGCGGCTTGCAATCAGAAAAGTAACCGCGAGCCTGTGATGTCGCTATCAGAAGTCGAGGTTCAGCAAGCGATAGACAGCTTAAGCGCACGACATTTAGTCAGCGATGAGAGCGGGTTTAATAGCCGCGCAAGCAAGTTCCAACACCGATTCTGTAATACAGAGTTTGGCGACCTCAAGCTGACAAAACAAGAGAAGGCGATTGTGTGCTGCTTGTTGCTGCGTGGGGCGCAAACACCTGGTGAGCTGAGAACCCGTACCAATCGTCTTGCTGACTTTACCGATGTAAAAGAGGTTGAGGCAGTATTGGATTCGATGGTTGCACGTGAACAAGGAGCGCTAGTGGTCAAACTGCCTCGTGAAGCAGGAAAGCGCGAATCACGTTATATGCATTTGTTTAGTGGCGAAGTCGACATCGAAACCGTGGCGGCGCCAGTGGTTTCATCTGGAGGCGATGAACGAATTGAGGCCCTGGAGCAGCAAGTGCAGCAGTTAAAGCAGGAGTTATCTGAGCTTAAAGCGCTGGTGGAGCAACTCACAGCGTAATGTCAAAACAGCACAGCAATACTTGGTATGTGTATTTGGTGCGCATGCCAAGTCGAGCACTTTATTGCGGCATTACCACCGATGTAGAGCGCCGGTTTGCACAACATCAAAGCGGTCGAGGCGCGAAAGCGTTAAAGGGAAAATCTCCTCTGATTATGGAGTGGTTCTATCCTGCTGGGGATAGCCGCAGCGAAGCGTCCAAACTGGAGTGGCGAGTTAAGAAGCTACCCAAAGCCAAGAAAGAACACCTTATTTCCTACCAAATCGACAGCAACATCACACTTGATAGACTTTTAGTTGCTTTATAGCGCTCAAAGTGCGTGATTATGTATTAACCTTGAGAATGAATACTTAAAAAGAAGGTTGATACGGATATGAATCAATTCAAAAAAAATGCAGTGGTGCTCGGGTTGTTGGCTTGTTCTAGTGCGGGATATGCCGCGACTGTGGTACCAGATGGCCGAGGAAATGGCATGGGTAATGCTGGTGTCACCAGTGCTGATTACGTGCTGGCGCCATTTTATAATCCCGCGTTGACAGCCATACATAGAGACAGCGATGATTTTGGTCTGCTGGTACCAGCAATTGGCGCCACATTGCGCGATACCGATAAATCACTCGACACAATAGACTCGCTGCAAGACACCATTAAGCAATTTGAGAATAGTGGCAGTACAGATCCTGCCCAAGCCGCTACGCTCAATAATTACCTAACTCAGCTACAAGACAACAAACCTCTGGCCGTGACTGGTGGTGCGGCGATTGCTGTTGCCCTGCCAATAAACACTCTGTCTGCCAATATATTTATGCGTGGCTATGCCGAAGTTGTCGCTTCACCTGAAATCGCCGCTGATGGGGGCAATGATCCCAATGCAGTGCGAACGCGTTATGAAAGTTCAAATGTAGATATGATTGCCTTTGGCTACTCAGAGTTCGGTGTCGCTCTGGCTAAGCGAATTGCCATTGCCGGTCAAGATGTCTCCCTAGGTGTTACTCCTAAATATCAACAATTAAAAACCTATAAACAGAGCTTGTCGGTCAAAGACTTTGACTTAGACGATTACGACCAAAGTGAAACCAAAAAGAATGCTTTTAACTTGGACTTAGGGGCCGTGTGGTTAGTGGATAACTATCGTCTGGGTGTGGCAGTAAAAGATCTGTTTTCTAAAGAAATTGATACGCAAAATATTGGCGGTGTGAGCCGCTATAAACTGAATACTCAAATGACTCTCTCTGGCACCTATATGAATGACTTTTTTGCGGCGACGATGGATGTCGACGTGATCAAGCAAGAACGCTTCTCGGATCTGAAGGATGAGACACAGTTTGTTCGTGTCGGTGTCGAGGGTAACGCCTTTGGCTGGGCTCAGTTAAGAGCGGGCTATCAGATCGATGTGCAAGACACATTAGATGATGAAGTGACCGTGGGGATCGGTATCAGCCCTGGCGATTTGGTTAGTATTGATTTAGCGGGTAGTTACGCGGGCGATAATCAATTTGGCCTTTCTGGTAATTTGTCTTTTACGTTCTGAACACTATTCGGCATAATGAAAAATCCGAGTTAAAAGAGCTATTTAATGGTTATCTTTTAACTCGGCCCATTTTTATACTAAACGCCATTCTATTGAAAAATGCATTCTTCTGTTTAGTTAGTTAATGAGAATTCAGTATGTCAAAAAAACTCCTCTTTTCTTTACTCTCGCTCTGCTCAACGTCGGTGCTCGCTCAAGCGACTCAAGTTCTCAATGGTTACTGGCAGTACAATGAGTATCTCGATGCTCACCCCAAGCAAAGGCAGTTGACGGAACAGATGAGTGAAGCCGTTCGTCTGCCACCGACGCCGCTCAATACTCCCCAAGATAAAGCGATTTCAATTTCGGTCGTTTATCCAGGTCAACAAGTTTCAGACTACTGGGTACGCAACATCAAGGCATTTGAAATGCGGTTGGAGGAGTTAGGGATTCGCTACAGCATCAACCAAGTGTTTACTCGTCCCAATGTCGACGTTAGGCAGCAAAGCTTATCTTTGCTCGATGCGATTCAAAACAATACTGATTACCTGATCTTTACCCTTGATACCACACGCCACCGTAAGTTTATTGAGCACCTATTAAGTTCAACCGAAACAAAACTGATCCTGCAAAATATCACCACGCCGGTGCGCGCCTGGCAAGACAATCAGCCATTTATGTACGTAGGGTTTGATCATATCAATGGCACCCAGGTTTTAGAGCAGTACTATCAAACTGCGGTGCCAAAGGGCAGTCGTTACTCGGTTCTCTATTTCTCGGAGGGGTACGTCAGTGATGCCCGAGGTGACAGCTTTATCGAAGAGATGACCCACCAAAATGGTTATCAGCTTTCGTCGTCTTTTTATACCCAAGCAACCCGCCAATCGGGTTACCAAGCTGCCAAAAACGCGCTGGAAAAAGACAGTGAACTCAGCTTTATCTACGCTTGCTCTACCGACGTTGCTTTAGGTGCAGCCGATGCATTGCAAGAACTCGATCGAAAGGGCGTATTGATTAACGGCTGGGGTGGTGGTACTGCAGAATTAGAGGCGATTGCTGATGGTGCTCTGGATGTTACCGTGATGAGAATGAACGACGATACGGGCATAGCCATGGCTGAAGCGATTAAGTGGGATATGGAGGGCAAGCGGGTTCCGCAAGTCTATTCCGGTGATTTTGAGTTGGTGACCAGTCAAGATAGCACTCGTAAGATCAATCAGTTAAAACAACGTGCTTTTCGATACTCAGACCAGTAGGGATTAAGTATGCAAGAGGAGCCGCGACGCACGCGTCATTTAGCCCAGTTGCTGACACGTTCGATATTTCTGATTATCGCGACGCTGGTGGTGATCATTGTGATCCAGAATTACCAGGTCAATCGAGAGGTGGTGGCCCAAGAGATTGTACGCAGCAAGAAGCAAACCCAAAGCTTAGTGCAAGAGATCATGGGCAACCGGCTTAAGACTCTTGAAATACAGCATGATAGTCACGGGCGAAACGCTTTTTTAATTCAAGGTGTAGTCCAAGATGATCACAAGGTGCTAAATGGCTTTTTTAATGGCATTGACCAGTTGACCCCTGATTTCTCACCGGATTTTCGTTTTATTTCCCGTAATGGTGCTATTCGCTGGGATGATGAAAATGCGGGGTTTTATGGTATCAGCAAGGCGCAAATGCAACAGATGGCTCAAGACATTGCAACAGGATCAGACTGGTACTTATCGCAAGTAGATTCAAGTCTAGGCCAGCGCTATTTACTGATTCGCCGCGCCCCTGTTATCGATCCGCAAAGCGGGGAAGTGGTGGCCATGCTATTTGTCGGGGTTGTACTCAACAACAACTTTGCCTTGGTCAACTCGGTGCTACAAGGCAGTAATGCCGATGAAGTCTTGTTGGTCGTGGATCAGCAGGTGATTGCAGCCAGTAGCAAACACCCAAACATACACAACATTGAATGGCTCGACAGTTACTCGAGCTCATTAAATGCCAGCCGCTACATGGTATCAAGAACCGATCTATTGATAGATGGGATGCCCACTTTCCTGTCGGTTTATACCGTTCAGGACAATAGTAATGTTGTTGGTTTTGTTCGCACTCACTATTTGTGGGTAGTGGTGACCATATTTGTTCTGGTGACGATTGCTTTGATTACCCGTGTTTGGATTGCAAAGCGGATTTCCTCAGAGCTTAACAAGCTACTTGAGTACACGGGCTCAAGCATTGAAAGGCGCGATTTGCAGCGATTCGATGGCGCCAATATTGAAGAGTTTGATCGTTTGGGTTTGTCCTTTCACAACGCCTTTTTGCGCCTTCAAGAGCAAGAGCAGCAGTTTTCGGATCTTTTTAATTACTCACTCACCCCGATTACCCTTTGGAGTGCGCAAGGGGAGTTACAGCGATTTAACCCAGCCAGTGAGCGCTGTTTTGAAGATGAACAAGTAAGGCAACACTTAATTGACCAACTACAAGGGCAGATCACGATGTCTGCTCAAGGTGCAACATTAACCGGCATCAATACCAATATTAATCACTCGACGTTTCGTTGGAACATATCGCCAATTCTGCGTGATGGCCAGGTTGTTCAAGTGATGGCTCAAGGACAAGATATAACGAGTTTTATCGAGGCCGAGAAACAGAGCCAAGCTGCGCGAGAGCAAGCCGAAGAATCTGCGCGAGTTCAAGCTGATTTCTTGGCTAAAATGAGCCATGAGCTCAGAACGCCGCTCAATGGTATATTAGGTGTGTCGCAGCTGTTAAAAAGCCGCATGCATGATCAGCAAGACAGAGAGCATATGGAAGTCCTTTGTCACAGTGGCGAACATTTACTGGCTGTACTGAATGACATCTTAGACTTTTCTAAGATTGAACAGGGCAAGTTCCATATAGAGAATTCAACCTTTAAGTTAATAGAGTTAACCACAACGGTCGACAAAATATTTCAACCCTTATGTGCTGACAAACAGGTGCAACTCAACGTAACCCACAGCAACCTGAGTGATGTTTACGTCCACAGTGATCAGGTTCGTCTAAATCAAATCATCTTTAATTTGGTCAGTAATGCGGTGAAATTTACCCACCATGGACAAATAGATGTGGTGCTAAGTGCGACCACTAAGGAACAGCAGTGTGATTTCACCATTGAAGTCAAAGATACAGGGATAGGCATCGAGCAAGCACGGCTGAATGATATTTTTGACCCATTCGTTCAAGCAGAATCAACGACCACCCGAGAGTATGGCGGCAGTGGTTTGGGACTTGCGATTGTGCATAGTCTGGTGAGCATATTTGATGGTGAGATTTCGGTAAGCAGTCAGGTTAATCAAGGCACACGCTTTGTGGTCAAGATACCGTTGCAAGTGGCTAAACAAACCCCGTTGTCTGAATCAGCAAATGGTTTACTGGTTGATCCTAAAACGCTATTTGACCGTTGCTTACATGTACTATTGGTCGAAGATAACCATACTAACGCCTTTATCGCGAAAGCGTTCTGTGAGAAATATGGGATGAAGGTAACCTGGGTTCAGGATGGCTTAAATGCCATCGAATCCTTACAAAAAGGCGCCGATGTTGACCTGATATTAATGGACAACCAGCTGCCTAGCCTTGGGGGGATTGAGGCAACTGAAATCATTCGCAATGAACTCAAACTTGATGTTCCCGTTTATGCTTGTACCGCAGATGGGATGGAAGAGACCAAGCAAGAGTTCCTGCGCGCGGGTGCCAATTATGTCATTGTTAAACCAATTAAAGAGCTCGCGCTAAATAAAGCGCTGATTCACTTTAAACAGCGCTATTACAGCGAAGCGTAATCCTAGCGTTTCCCGTTAGCGGGCCAGCTTTTGATGTGCTCGCGAAAAATGCCCAGCGCAAAACGCGCCCACAATCGAGAGCTCACCCGCCAAGCATAACGCGGCGGCAACTTCGGCCAGTGCTTGCGACTTGCCTTGGCCGTGCAAGCCTAAAATGTCCAAACATGCTTTTTGGCTGGGTAGCCCAGTACCGCCACCTACAGTGCCCAACATCAAGTTGGGTAGGGTGACACAGGCGTATAACCCACCTTGCGAATTGAGCTCCATTCTTGTGATCCCAACGGCCGACTCAGCAACACACGCGGCATCTTGGCCGCAGGCAATGTAAAGTGCGGCTAGCGCGTTGGCATAGTGGGCGTTGACACCAATCGCACCACTGAGGGCCGCTCCGGTCGTGGTTACTTGGCCAAAGCGCACCATTTTCTCTGGCGTGGTATGCAGGTATTTTTCAACCAATGCTGTCGAAAGATGCACTTCTGCAGTCACTTTTTTGCCGCGCACATGGCGCATCGTATAGGAGTTCGGTTTTTTGTCACCCGATAAGTTGCCATCGAGGAAGGCCTCACGAGGTTCGATTGGCGAATGTTCTAGAATATATTGAAACACCTGATTGGTCGCAATCGTGACCATGTTTTGCCCCGAGGCATCACCGGTTTGGTACTCAAACACTAAGTAAACCTGGTTGCCCTCGATATTAACGTTGATGTCCTGAAGCTTGCCATGTGAGGTGGTAGACTCGGCGATTTGCTTAAATCCATCATACTGGCCAACCACCCAAGCGACGAACTGTCCGGCATCTATCAAACTGTCGAACAAAAAAGCAGGCGTGCGGGTTACCCCTTCATTGATCAGCATCGCACTTGCGCCACCTGCAGCGGTAATTAATTGTGCCCCTCGGTTATAGGAGGCAACGAGCGCGGCTTCAGTGGTGGCAAGAGGAACCAAGTAGTCGTCACTTGCATAGCGGCCATTGACTCTTAAAGGGCCGGCAACCCCGACTGGGACTTTTACTGTGCCAACAAAGTGCTCAATATTCTTATTGTAAAGGTGAGCATGTGATTGGGTTTGCGGGTCAAGCAACAGGTGTTGTTCGGTTTTATCGGCTAACTTACTCCAGCGTTTCGCGATCGCTTTATCCGATATATAAGGGCTGGGAGTGAGCCGCTGCGTGGCTCGATGATGCTTGGGACTGAGTTTTTGTTCTAATGTGGTGGTGATGTTTTCCGCGGAAAGAAAGGGTTCTCTTGAGCTTTTAGAGAGATTGATTTTTGGCATGACGAGCTATAACAATAAGTTTGGCAGCATTCTAACTGAACTGGTTGGGAACTCAATAAACGCGTAATAGAATGCAACAAATAAGGCAGTTAAACGTGAATATCCAGCAGTGAGCCAATCATTTCTTGGTCTCGTTGGATAACATTGGTGCCGATTTGGCTATAGCGTTCGGCGCTGGACAGCTTGGTCAAAGCTTCAATTTGTGAAGGGGGAGGAACGGGTGCTTTGAACTCGACTTGATTGAATTCGTAACTATTGTCATTTGGCATGGAAAGGTCGCGTTGCTGGCGCTGGATTTCAGCCGCAGCGTCTTCGGCCATCTTCGATGACATATCAACAATCTGGTAGCCGGACTGAATCGAAGAAACTGACATACAACCCCCTCTGTTACCTTAAGCTTAAGATCGGTTTGCAATATGAGCAAGTTGTGCTACGAAAATAAGCTGGCTATCATCTTCATCTCTTCGTCATTGATGATCGAGCCTTGCGTATCATTGAGAGTGCTGTTGATCGCCCCTTTCAGTGCACGTAGCTGTTGAGGAGTCAGTGTCTTAAGCTGAGATTTCATTAGTTCAAATTGATGCTGTGTCATATCTATACGCTCTTCAAACGGATTTCGTTCACCTTGAACTAAGTAAGAGATGTCTCCGTTCATCACCTTGCCTCATGCGGGGCTTGATCATATGGGTATAGTAAATGAGTTTTTATTGACGAGTGTCGGAAAAATGTCGGAAGTTTGTCCGAGCTATGTCAGAAGCGGCCGTTTGGCCGCGCATTCAAATAAGAGATCAATGTGTGGTTGGGGTGACACGAACTGCAAACTTACTCGCTAACGAGTGGAGTTCGGGTAACATCCGGTAAACAAGGTGCAGTTGTTGCAGAACCATACGTACTGAGCTGTCGTCATCATCGCGCCATTCACATAATCGCGACTCCAACGCCATGTCATCAATATTCGATGTATCACAAACTTCACTGTGTTGATTCAATTGATGAAATAATACATCTAAATGTTGGTGGATGACGCGGTGAGCATCAAGAATCAACTTATGAGTCGCCTCATCAGCGATTTGGGTTCGATGCGCGCCCAGCGCAGAAATGTAGCTGAGCAGAGCATGATTGAGGGTTAAAAATCGATAGCTCTCGTCCACCGCCGAGACATAACGCCCTGGCTCTGCCAACATGGAACTGATCGCCGCGGTAAGATTGGCATCTTGGTTATGTGCGTTACGCCTTGCGATTCGGTAACTCAAGCTATCATTCTTGCCTATTCGATACTGACCGATGATGTGCGCGAGATAGCTTTGATTGGCTGAAATCGCATCTGCCATGACTTTGTGTAATCGCTTAGACTGCCAGTCGGGCAAAATGGTGGCGACAGCGGCAACCGCGAGCGCACAGCCAATTAAGGTATCTGCAATCCTAGGTAAGATGACATCAAAGCCTTCACCGAGTTGACTAAAACAAAACAGAACGAGAACCGTAATAAAGCCAGTAGCGTAGCCATAGTTGGCCAAGCGAAAGGCAAAGAAAGCGACGCCAGAAATAACGATGACCAGAAGTTGGCTCTCTTGAGACGGGAACAGTGCGAGTAGCGGAACGCCCACAAGCAGTCCGGCGACTGTGCCTATCACACGCGCGACCAATTTTTGCCTAGTGGCACTGTAGTTGGGTTGGCAGACAAACAGTGTCGTCAATAATATCCAGTAACCGCGTTCAATATCGAATAGCTGAATCACTCCGTAGCCAAAAGTGAGCGCGATAGACATTCTAACCGCATGACGAAATAGCATCGAGTCACGGTTAAAGTTGGCTGCAATGCGTTGATACATAGCTTTCAAACCGTGGGCTTCGGTATCGTCCAACACCTCTTCTTCCAATTGATGAGCGTCGGGGTTATTGACTTGATTGAGCTGCTTTTCCACAGTGGCAAGGTTGTTAAACAGATAACCTAACTGGGCCAACAAAGAGCGCCATGATGGGTCGTTGTGTTGTTGTAGAAACTGCAGTGAATTTTGCAGCTCGTCGAGGGTGAAAATTGAGTCGTCGCTGTGTTGATACTCGTTGCCAAGGCGAATGGCCTGTGCGATTTGTCGACACGATTTTGCCTGATTCTCAAGCAAGTATTTAAACCGAAATAGCACATCACTACGGGAAAAATGTTCCGCCAACTCTTGGTATCGATAATGGGTTGAACTGATGCGCTCGTGAATGTCTTGAGCTAGAAAGTAGGTGTGTAAAAAGCGGTCGCTCGCGCCATCAACGTGCCCTCGTTTAGAGCGACTCAAAAAGGTTGCTTTACAATGGTTTAAAGCACTGACGGTGGCAGCATTTAATCGCGCCTCTTCAATGCGATAAGGTTGAGGAGTGAGGTTTTCGACTGGGTGGAACAACTGGCTCTTTGATTCAAGATAATTAGCCAAGCTCTCGAACACGCGCGCTAAGCTATGTTGAACCGGTTGCATTGGCGCAATCAGGTACCAGATCATCGATACAAAATAGTACCAAGCGGCACCGCCGAGTAACAGCAGTGGTTGAAACCATAGGTTGGTGCTTTGATGTGCGCCCAACATGGCATAGATAGCGATAAGCAGCGAGCCAAACGCAATACTCGCATAGCGAGGCCCGATTGCACCGAGCATGATAAAACCGAATGTTGAACAAAACAGCCCAAGTGCGAACAGCCAAGGGGTTTGAAACAACAGCTCGATAGAAAACGCTGCAATCGCGAAACAGATAAGTGTCAGCAACTGGGACTTTAATCGTCCAGTAAAACTGTCGTCACTTTCAGCAAGCGCGGCAGCGATCACACCCAAAATCAGCGGCACGATCAGCGTATTTAAACTCAAGTACCAAGTAGGAATGACTACGCCCAACAGAGTGATGAGGATAAGCAGGCTGTAGTTAACCGTTTGATTGGCCCAAAGATGGCGTAGTTGGCTGGTTAGATTCACGTGTACTGTACTTTTTATCGACGACTAAGTGGCACCTTAACAGGTCTCTATGGTAACGCTCTGATCTAAATAAAGATACCTTGCTGTTTGCGTGCGGATTAACCAAATGATACTTGACCGCTGTGAAATGACAGTGGCGATATATCCATTAAGGCTACTTGGTGACAATTTTTACCTTTTGTATACGCAAAACTGATTTCAATTCAGTTATGATGCTGACAACGGATTTTATAGGCTAGTGAAACCATGCTGCTATCGGCAAACAAGACGGCTCGCTTTTTTATTCAGCAAGAGTATTTTCAAGTCGAGGTCGGGACAGACTCTCTTATCATTGGATCTGAGTCGCTGGAAGAACGCATTCCATTTAATGTATGGAATGGACAGGTTGAAATTAAGCATGGGCTGCTGTGGAGCGGCTTGCTGTTCTATGCCCATACGCACCAACAGCAGCGTCTGGGCTGGTTTGTTCAGGGGTTGCCTCGTGACAAATGTCGCGAGTTTGCCAGACAAGCGGTCGCCAGTTACCAGCAGTGGCACAAACATCAGTGTCAGCAACTGTTTAAGTTTCTACCTCGCTGGGAAGAGGCTGTCACCCAGTTCCAGCGTCAACCCAGTTTTTTGACTCACTCCAAGGTCGAACAGTGGTGCCATGAGGTTGAAGAGAACTTGCAACAAATGGGCATGACACTTGAAGACGCTAGACTAAGAATGCCTGAGCGTATGGCTCGCATCGAACCTTGGATTATCGACTCCAATCAGCAACTTACTCAGCGAAACCAAGTTTGGATGGAGACTGAGCTCGACAACTGGCAGGTGCTGTTCTCGCAAATCGAGTCATCGCCGCTTAACCTAAGCCAGAAGCAGGCCGTTCTGCTCAACGATGACAATAATTTGGTGCTTGCCGGCGCGGGCTCTGGCAAAACCAGTGTGCTAACGGCTCGGGTGGCTTACTTGCTGCAAAGCCACTTAGCTCGCCCAGAAGAGATTTTATTGCTCGCTTTTGGACGCGATGCCGCTCAAGAAATGAAGCAACGTCTGGATGAAAAAATTGGCCTGGCAGCTGAGTCTGTCAAGGTGAACACCTTTCATCAACTGGGGCTAAAAATCCTCAATAGTCATGGTGACCCTGTCACAATATCGCCGTTAGCTATCGATGAGAATCAACGCCTTAACTGGTGCATTGATTGGCTGAAAAAGCATTGGATGACCCCCACCAACTTCAAGCGCTGGCAAAAGCACCTCAATAAGTGGCCCATTGCCTACTTAGCCGGTGATGATGAGCTTGGCAGTCACGTTGAAAATCCGAAGTTAATTGCTTGGCTTGAGAAACAGCTTGCTCAACTGGCGGCGATTGCCCAAAGCAAAAAGGAGATTCAACAACAGTTGGTGGATCATCCCGACTATACAAGACTCAATAGTGAACTAGCTTTGGTGTGGCCGTGTTACCAAGCTTGGCAACAACACCTCAAATCGCAGGGCGAAATCGATTTTAACTTGATGATTACCCAAGCGACGAAACTGGTAGAGAGCGGGAAGTTCAAATCGCCATGGCGCTACGTTATGATTGATGAGTATCAAGACATCTCTCCACAGCGCTTGGCTCTGGTCGAAGCCCTGTGCCAGCAAAATAGCGGTAGTGTGCTCTTTGCGGTCGGCGACGATTGGCAGTCTATCTATCAGTTTGCGGGTTCAAATGTCGATTTGACCGTTGATTTCTCAAACCGATTCGCCCATTCGACCATCCACTATCTAGACACAACTTATCGATTCAATGATCGTATTGGCGAAGTGGCAAATCGATTTATCCAGCAAAACCCGGTTCAACTCGCCAAGCCTCTGAATAGTCACAAGCACCAGAAGAGTAAGGCGGTGACGTTGATCGCCCAGAATCGCATTGAAAAGACCTTAGATCAGTTGAATCGAAATGCGAAAACGCCGCAGAGTGTGTTGCTGCTCGGACGTAATCATTATCACTGCCCGGAACTATTTAGCCAGTGGCAGAAGCAGTTTCCCCAGCTCAATTTGCGCTACATGACTTGCCATGCCAGTAAAGGTCAGGAGGCCGACTTTGTGTTTGTGGTTGGGGTCGATGAGGGGCAGTTCCCCGCGCGGGTAAAAGCGCTGCACCTCAGTGATGCGCTTACTCAGACAGACGATCCCTTTCCTTACGCAGAAGAGCGTCGCCTCTTCTACGTGGCGTTAACCAGAGCAAAGAAAAAAGTGTGGGTGGCGTTCAATGGCTCAGGCTCCTGTTTCATCAATGAGCTGATTGAGCACGATTACCCAGTGAGCCTCGGTAAGTAACAGGAGAGTTTGATGAGCGGACAATATTGTATCGTGTTAACCACCACCAATAATCAGCGTAATAGCGAGCAGATCATTTCTACGGTTTTAAGTCGCTCACTGGCAGCGTGCATACAGACGATGCCGATTCAGAGTCACTATATTTGGCAAGGCGAAGTCTGCTGTGATGACGAAATTCTTCTAGTGATGAAAACCAAACGTAGCTGTTACGCCGAATTAGAGCAAACGATCGTGGAGTCTCATGACTATGAGATACCGCAGGTGGTACAGATCCCCTTTAGCGAAGGATTGAATCCATATCTGGCTTGGCTAGAACAAAATACGCGCGGCTGATGTCGACAGCAGGTCAGGTATTTCCCTCCCTGCAACGCTAGTGAGACTCACGACAATTCACAAATTTTGTTGAAAACCAGTTCTGTTGCACACTCTTTATGCGAGCAGTGTTGTTTATGAGCGTAACGTTTGCTTTAACAAAATGTCACATTTACAATCGTTTGCCCAAATAAATAACATAATTAAAAGTAAAGTCATGAAACTGGAAACCGTCGATTATTTAGCGCCAAATGCCGCTGAGCTGTTTGTAAAGTCACTACGCGAAACAGGTTTTGGTGTGCTTAAGAACCATCCAATCCCAAAAGAGCTGGTTGAGTCTATCTACGAAAACTGGTACCAATTTTTTACCTCTGAGCGAAAGAACGAGTTCCACTTTAACGTTGAAACGCAAGATGGTTATTTCCCGCCATCTGTTTCAGAAGTCGCCAAAGGTCATAGCGTAAAAGACATCAAAGAGTATTTTCATGTTTACCCTTGGGGGCAAATTCCGCAAGAACTGCGTGAGCAAATCCTCGATTACTACCAACGTGCCAATGAGTTTGCGCAGCAGTTGTTAAGCTGGGTCGAAGCGCATGCACCGAAAGAAGTACAAGAAAAATTCTCGGTTGCACTGTCAGAGATGATCAATGGCAGCGACAAAACATTGCTGCGGATTTTGCACTATCCACCAATGACAGGTGATGAGGAACCAGGAGCGATTCGCGCTGCTGCTCACGAAGACATCAACCTGCTTACGGTACTGCCAGCGGCCAATGAACCTGGCTTGCAAGTGATGAGCAAAGAGGGCGAGTGGTTGGATGTACCTTGTGATTTCGGCAACCTGATCATTAACATTGGGGATATGTTGCAAGAGGCTTCTGGTGGTTACTTTCCATCAACCACTCACCGTGTAATCAATCCGACCGGAGAGCGCCAAGAGCAGTCGCGAATCTCACTGCCACTATTCCTGCACCCAAAACCTGAGGTTGTGCTGTCTGAGCGTTATACTGCGAACAGCTATCTGATGGAGCGCTTGAGAGAGCTGGGCGTTATTTAATCGCATTGTTATGAATCATAGAGCCGCCGTTATTAGCGGCTCTTTTTTATGGCGCAGCCAACATTTGTGAGAGCGCTAACTCGACAAACGGGTGGGAATAGCTTTAAGTAAAATAAAAAACAGCTAGGTTGGTTTATGAAACAAGGGCAACAAATTACCGCGCAATTTCAGCATTACATGGAAAACCCACTGTTGTGGCCGATCCTAGACGTGCTAAGAAAGCAACCCAGTGGCTGGAAAGTGCATACCCTAGCGTCTCATCTCGGTGAGCTCGGTTACATTCCTGTTCTTGATCCAAGTCCAGAGAAAGACCTGTTTAAACGTAACTTTCTGATAATGAACGCGTTGTACCAACTACAAGAGACACTATACCCTGACAATTGGCTGCAAGTGGAGGCGATGGACATCGTGTTGATGTCTGCTCATCATGCGTCTGTTCACCAAGTTGATCTTCAAGATCCGCTGCGTGATTACTACATTCAGTGGCAAAATTATGAGGCCAACGAGGGGGAAGTAAAACGTTTGTTGAACGAATTTTGGTCTAAGTATCGTGAGTTTGTGGGCAGTACCAACGGCAAAGATATGGATAGGGCCAAAGCCCTAAGTCTATTTGAGCTACCTTGGGATGCCAGCCCTGCCGAAATTCGCCGTACCTGGCGTAAACTTGCATTAAGGTGGCACCCCGATAGAGAAGCGGGTAATAGCGAGCGTTTTCGTGTTTTATGCGAGGCGTGGAATGTGCTTCGTTAGCGGCTTTGCTGCGCGATAAACTCCTCATAGCGAATCGCCAGAATGGTTGTGTTCCACCATTTTTGCTTAAAGTAGCGGTTTTCTATCAGCTCGGCTTCTTTGCGCATACCCATTCTCAAGCAAAGTCTTATTGCTGCTCGATTCTCTGATATGGTCTCTGCGTATGCGCGGTGCACATTCAATTGCTTAAAACCAAAGGTTAGTAAGGCCTGCATAGCCTCTTCACTCGCACCGTGAGATTGATGTTGGCGCATTAGTCCACAGCCGACAGAAGCTTGGCCTTCTCCCTCAAGTCGCAATCCCGCAATACCGAGATACTCACCTGATTGACGATCTTCAATGGCTAAATGATAGTGCTGTCTAGGCGATTGTTGAGCTTGTTCGATAAAAAGCTCAACCAACTGCCGACACTTAGCTGGTGCGCAGTCTTCTTCGCTGTAAAAGCGTTGGTACTTAGGATCTTGGCATTGATTCAGATAGTGGTGATAGTCGCTAGCGGTAAAATCACGCAAACGAAAGCGTCCGGTTTCGATGGAAAACATAGTCATAAACATAAAGGCACTCGAAAGTGCCTTTATACATCAATGCGAATAGCAAGAAAGCTTAAACTGGCTTAAATTGCGACTTGCGCATGCGATTTAGCGCTGCTACAGCATCAATAACGCGTGGCTTAGCTAAGTCACCGTATTGTGGCATGACGTTATACCAACTTTGGTTTAAGTATTGCTCCAACTGCTTCGCAGGATTTTGGCACCAGCCCGGTTGCTGGGCAAATTGGAACCAAAGCCAACCGATGGCGTGAACTTCACTACTGGATTCAAGCTGTTCGAGTGCCGTAAGGTCGATGACCTCTTTGCCGAAACGAAGTGAGTGTACGCCTTTAACTCCAACTCTAAATTTCCCTTCCGCGAGTAGAGCCTGAAGCGCGGTGCAATTGAATGAGCGGGGAGGGAAGGTGGCCAAATTGGATTCCGATTCGTTTTCGCGCTGAGTGGGATGCTGCTCAATGACCTGTCGAGCTTTTTCAGTAACATCAACGGCTTGGTAGTCACTCATTTGAATAACGGTATCGGCAACGTCAAGGTAGTCACCAGAGCCGCCCATCACAATGATGGTTGAAATCTCCAGCTCGTCTCGCAGTTGGCCTATTCTGTCTACCAGTGGGGTGATGGGCTCATCGCCTTTACTGACTAGCGCTTGCATACGTTCGTCGCGAATCATAAAGTTCGTCGCGGAGGTATCCTCATCAATAAGAATGGAGCTCGCGCCTGCCTCGATAGATTCTTGCAGCCAGGCTGCTTGTGACGTTGAGCCTGACGCATCTTGGGTCGAAAAGTTCTCTGTCGACTTAGCCATAGGTAAATGGTTAATGTAGTTCGACAAGTTCAAGTTGTGTACACAGCGCCCATCTTCGGCGCGAATTTTTACTGCATTTGGATCGGTGACAATCCACTCACGGCCATCCCCTGGAATATGATCATAGATGGAACGTTCAATCGCACTGAGCAAAGTCGATTTACCATGAAAGCCACCACCGACAATCAAAGTAATGCCTCTAGGAATCCCCATACCTGTCACTGCCCCTTGATTGGGAGTGTTAAGGGTAACGGCTAGAGAAGAGGGGGATTCAAACGCTACCGCTTGTTTCATAGGCAAGTCGCAGTTCCCAGCGATACGTGGTAACACCGAACCGTTACCGACAAATGCGATCAAGTTGTGGGCATCTAACTGCTCGCGCAATGCTTGTTGATCTTCGACGATCTCACAATGATGTTTCAGGGCTTCAAGATCGAGCTCTCGCTCAATCGTTGAGCGGCGAATAAATTTAGGGAGATGAAAAGTGAGCAGGTTGGTAGCTTTTTTACCCAGTACTGAACGCCCTTCTGCAGGCAAATTGACGCGAAACCTCAGTTCTATCCCTTGCTGAGTAAACAGTACCGCGGTGCTATCGAGCACCGTTTGGCCGTTTAACGCAATGTCGATAGCGGACTCTTGTTTCACCAATTGCGCGAAACATCGAGCGATGTAGTCACGAGCTGCGACCTGGTAAGCATGAGATTTGTCTTGTAGCCAACTTAACCCGGTGAGTGACCAAGGACGCACCGCGCGAAGTCTTGATGCCGAGGCGTACGGATCACCTTGCACGTGGTCAATATGGAGCGTGAAGTCGCTAAAGTCGTACTGACCCTTGATTTGCTGGTAGGCACGATAGTTTTGTTTTTCGATTTTTTTTAGCGTGTTGGTAAGTTTGTCCATATTGAATTCAAATGTAAGTGACAGCGAGGGCGAGGATTATAGGAATCGCTCGCCATAGAGTAAAGGCTTTGACTGTCAGTTAAGAATAGATGAGATGATTGGGGTGCTGGTTTTGGTGCAGAAAATGAGATTCAAATTCATCACATGGCATGGGCTTACCATAGAGATAACCTTGTCCGTAATCGCACTCCTCACTAACGATGAAACTTTCGTGTTGCGTGGTCTCAATCCCTTCTACCGTGACCTGCAAATCCAGTTTTTTGGCGATGGTGATGATGGAGCGTACGATTTCTTTGTCTTGTTCACTATGCTCGAGCTGTTGAATAAAACTCTTGTCGATTTTAATCGCATCAAACGGAAATTTTTTCAGGTAATTGAAAGACGCATAGCCTGTGCCAAAGTCGTCGAGAGACAAAGTAATGCCCAAATCGCTCAAAGCGCTTAAGGTGTTACGCGCCACGACTTCGTCGGCGATCAAGCCGCTCTCGGTCACTTCTAATTCTATGTAGGAGGCGGGCAGTTGATAAGAAGCGAGTAAGTCTTTGAGCTGATTAACAAACTGAGGACTTTGCAACTGTACGGCAGAGATGTTGATACTGACTTTGAAATTGTCGACATGATTCAGCCATTCTGACGCTTTTTGAATGGCGCTACGCAATACAAAGCTGCCGACTTCGAAGATCAACCCATTTTGCTCTGCGAGATGAATCAATGTTTCGTTAGAGATGTCACCAAGAATGGGATGACGCCAACGAAGTAGTGCTTCAGCGCCTATCCATTGATGAGTGACAGGTGAGACTTTCGGCTGAAAATAGAGCAACAAATCGTCGTTGCGTACCGCTTGCAGTAGATAGCTTTCAAGTTGACTGATGTTTTTTTGCGTGTCTGCAATGTCCTGACAATAAAAACTGAATTTATGCCCAGAGTCTTTACAAGATTGCATGGCCTCAATAGCGTATTTAAGTAAGCTTTTTCCGCAGCGGGTGTCATCTGAGTCGGCAACACCGATATAGCTGTGCAGGTGAAGGTGCTCACCATCGACCAAAAACTCAGACTGGCTGACGTCAACCAGTTCGCGGCATAACAGGTTAACATCTCGTTCCAGTTGACGGCTTTCAAGCACGAACACCAAGTCATTGGATGAAGGCCGTGCGGTTATTACCTTGAGCTGGTCATGCTTAATCAAGCGGTTACGAAACTGAACCAAAATCGATTCCCACACGGCATAGCCATACTTGGCTTGAATGCGGCGACCATTGGTAAATCCGATGTGTATAACAGCTACACGTCGCTTACTGTTATCCGCGAGTTCATGTAAACGTTGTTCTGTCTCTGCTTCTAGTGCGGCGCGATTAAGAAAACCGGTACCAATGTCGTGTCTCTGCTGATAACGAATCTTGCGCTCAGCCGCGCGTCGTTTATCGATCTCTTGATTGAGTGAATAGTTGAGTTCAACCAAGTCTTGGGTTCGAGTTTTGACCCGTGATTTGAGCTCAGCATTAACCTGTTGAAGGCGGTGGTTTTGATAAAGCGTTGTCAATTGAGCTTCGATGGAATCGCGAAACGACGCCAACAGTTTTTGGTAGGTTGAGTTAAATGGATTCTCTTGGTCATCAAGCACGCAAATGGTGCCGAATACGTCTCCGTTGGGCCACTGCAGCGGCAGGCCACAATAAGCGATCATCCCTAATTTGATGTCTGGGTTTGTGCACCACTTTTGATCTAACTCGGCATTACTGACTAAAAGCTGCTGCTTGTCATTGACCACGGTTTCGCAATAGAGCCCGTGTCCAAGGCGCTCGGTATCACCAACCTGATAAGGATGAGTATGGTTATTGTTGGCAGAAAAAACTTCAATATGTTGTTGATGGATACGCATGATCAAAGCGGCAGGGACCGCGACAATTTCCGCGAGTAGGTTGACGATCTCTTGCCAGGCCAAGCTCATTTCTGCTGGTATGATCATCGAGCTGGTATTTAATTTGGACATACAGTGTTCCATGGGCAATGAATAAACGGGGAGCCATCCGTGCTCCTCAATCTAATAATAGTCGTTGTGATACGTTGCAGCTAAACTTTACGCTCACACTCTCTTCTGCGCTCAGAATGCACTAGCCAACCAATAAAAAAAAGCCCAGAGCGGGGCTCTGGGCGATTCAATTTGTTGTGTCTCAGTTTTGAGATTGCCTTTTAGAACAATACGTTTATTTAATAAACATATCAGTATCTATCGGTTGTGAGTAGTCGATATTGTCAAAGCCAAATCCGTTTAGGTTTAAAAACTCATTCTTAAAGCCTTGGTAGTCACCTAACTGCTGAAAGTTCTCGCTGTTCATTTCAGCGAGCAGCTGTTTTACTTGGGTTTGGGTGTCTGAGTCGAGCTCTAAATCATCAATACGGATCAGGCGCTCTCCATCGACAGGAACCGGATTCTGGCTATATAACTTAGTGGTAAACAACCGTTGCATTTGCTCGATACAACCTTCATGTGTGCCTTTTTGTTTCATCACTTTATACAGAGCGATTAGGTAAGGGCTCAGGCCAGGAATAAAAACACTCGCTTTCGTCACCAATGCTTTACACACCGCGGCATAAGCGCCACCATCAAAGTTGGCCAGTTTAAGATTGAGTGAGTGACTGGTTTGGTGCAAATCGACTTTGGCACGGCCCAAGGTACCATCAAGATAGATCGGGTGGGTAATATCAGGGCCAATATAGGAGAACGCGAGGGTTTGACACCCAGGCGCAATTGACTCGGCGTTGATCAGTGCATCGATCCATTTTTCCCAATCTTCACCTCCCATCACCTTGATAGTATCGCTGGCTTCTTGCTCAGTCGCGACTTCAAGCCGTGAAGGTTGCCAGTGATCGTTCTCGAGCATCAATGTGGCACCGGAGACAGGTTCTAACATGGGTTTGATTGAGGATCGCCATACCTTATCGCTGTCTGGATCGGGGCGAATGCCACTGGCGACACTGTAAATGATCAGGTCTACTTCACCCTCGAAGTAGGTTTCAATCGCTTCAATCACATCGGCTTTGACTTGGTTAGAGAACGCATCACCATGAATATTAATCGCTTGGCGACCATGTTGCTGCGCGAATTGTTTGAAGTAATAGTCATTGTAAAAACCCGCAGAGCCGGTTCTACCGTCACCGGGTGGCTTTTCAAACGAGACGCTGATGGTATCAGCCTCGGCACCGCCAAAGGTCAACGCAATGCGAGCGGCTAAGCCAAAACCAGAAGAGCCACCAAGAATTAACACCCGTTTGGGGCCATCTTTTATCGCAGGTGCTGATTTTACGTAGTTGATTTGATTAATAAGGGCCTGTTTACAGCCAAGGGGATGAGCGCTTTTGGCAACCACCCCTTGGATCACGGGTTTGATAATCATTATTGTTCCTCTAACGGCCTAAGCATCGTGATAGCCTAACTTAAACGGTTGCGAGGTTTATTGAGCTAGGGCAATTAGAGGTAATTAATCAATTGATTGGCAACAAAATTTGATATCCAAGGCTGCGCTTCCGGTTTAGGGTGTAATCCGTCACTCATCATCCACTCAGGCTTGATAACGACCCCTTCAAGGAAAAACGGCAACAAAGGGACGGACTTACTTTCGGCGACCTTAGGATAAATCGCAGAAAACGCTTCGGTGTAACGTTTACCGTAGTTGGGTAACACGTGAATTTGCATCAAAAGTGGTTTTGCGTTTGCCCCGCGGACCATATCGATCAGCTGTTCGAGGTTGTTTTGAATCAGCCCAGGTGGAAAGCCGCGCAGACCATCATTTGCACCGAGCTCTATCAACACGTAATCTGGTTGGTGTTGATTTAGTAAGTTAGGTAAACGAGCCAAGCCGTTTCCGGTGGTATCACCTGAAATACTGGCGTTGATAACTTGAACAGTTTGACCTTTTTCAGCCAGATCTTGCGTAAGAAGAGAAGGCCACGCGTTTTCTATTGGCATTTGATATCCTGCACTTAGGCTATCACCAACAACTAAAATGCTCTTAGCAAACGCAGGGCTCATAAACAGAATTAATAAGACAAGGGAAAATAGTCGCATCATGCAAACGTCCGTTATTAAAGCTCAATCATTGTCAAAAAGAGTCTCTACCAATCAAGAGCAACTAACCATCTTAAAAGAGGTTAACCTCGAGATTAAAGAGGGAGAGAGTGTCGCTATTGTTGGCACGTCAGGGGCAGGAAAGTCAACCCTTATGACGCTGCTTGCGGGATTAGATACCCCCACCAGCGGCGAAATCGAATTGCTCGGACAACCGATTCATCAGCTTGATGATGAGAAGCGCGCGGCGATACGCAGTGAGTCGGTGGGGTTCGTTTTTCAGAGCTTTTTGCTGATCCCGAGCTTGAGTGCGATAGACAATGTTACGCTCCCTTGTCTGCTTAAAGGGGACGAAGAAGACCAACAGCGCGCGCGAAGCTTGTTAGAGTCAGTAGGACTCGGCAATCGAACCCATCATTCTCCGTCTCAATTGTCTGGAGGCGAGCAACAACGTGTCGCTTTAGCGCGCGCGTTTATGATTCAACCTAAAATTCTTTTTGCTGATGAGCCAACCGGCAATCTTGATCAACAAACCGCAAGCAAAATCATCGAGTTACTGTTCGAACTCAATCACCAACATGGCACCACGCTGGTATTGGTTACCCATGATCCTAAACTTGCTCAACGCTGCGACAGAACCTTTACCATGAAATCCGGTTTGTTGGAGGAGTCATAATGGCGAAGGTAACCTCGAACGGGCTGAACAAGCGATTGTGGTCATGGAGTATCAGTGAGATAAGACACGGTCAACTTTGGCCTGTTAGCATTGCTCTAACCTTAATTATCGCCTGTATCTTTGCACTTACCGCTCTGGCTGAGCGCATGGAGCAGGTGATCGTCAAGCAAGGCAAACAAGCGTTAACGGCGGATACCGTGTTTGTTTCGTCCAACCCGATACGTCCCGACTTTACCGAGGCTACGCAAAACCTCGGCTTAGTGACTTCGGAGCAAACGCGTTTTCGAACCATGGCTTTTAGCGATCAGTCAATGAAGCTGATTACGGTAAAGGCAGTCGACAGCCGTTACCCACTGCAGGGAGAGATGGTATTGTCCAATGACCAGCGGCAATTTACTCGAGTTCAGCCTGGCGAACTGTGGTTAGATGAACGGTTATTTGCGCAGCTTAATGTGAATATAGGTGACGCTGTCACAGTTGGTGATGCTGACTTCACCGTTAGTGGTCGTATAAGCGAAGAGCCCGGCTTAAGCTTTAACCCTTTTCAGCAGATGCCTTCAGCCTTTATCCACAGCAACGACTTAGAAAAAACAGGTGCAGTTCAACTGGGTAGTCGAGTTCGATTCAATGTGTATATCAATGGTGACGAACAGACCATCGCGCGTCTAAAGCAGCAAGTGGAATTAACGCCAAGTGATCGTTGGCGCGATCAAGACAGCGGCAGTCGCACCAATGAAGTGTTTCAAAGGACGCAGCAATACCTCTCATTAACGGTCGCCATCGTTGTCATCATGGCGGCGACGACTTTAGTTCTCACTTGCCAGCATTACGTGGCGACTCGGCGCAAAACCATCGCTATGCTTAAAAGTCTTGGTGCGAGTAAACGTTGGATCACTCGATGGCTGGCAACCCAAGTGCTGATACTGTTTGTCAGTGCGGTGATTTTAGGGGTAGGGCTAGGCGTGTTACTTGAATACTTGCTGCGCATTCCCTTGGTCGATCTACTGCCTAATCCTCTACCCAGCTATGGCATTAAGCCGATTGTCGTATCGGTGCTGACCAGTACATTGATCGCGGTGCCTGCGCTTGGTATTCCTCTGTTAGGGCTGATCAATATCAGCGCTGTCAATGTGATGCAACCGCAAGCGAGTAGTGAACAAACTCGAACGCGATACTGGCTGGTGCTGGTTCCAATCGTGCCGATGATCGCTGCCTACTACAATAATCTGCTGGTCTGGATAGTGTTCAGTGGTATTGTCGCACTATTTTTGGTTCTGGCGCTGGTCAGCGTTAGCTTAACCCGCTTACTTGCAAAAGCGCCGCTCAACACCTCATTCAAGCTCGCGCTGAGCCGAATCAATCGCTCTGTCGCCGCAACCGGTATACAGTTTGGTGCGCTGGCGCTTTCTTTAATGTTGCTTTCGACTATGTGGCTAGTAAGAACTGATCTATTGTCTGATTGGTCGCGTACTCTACCAGAGGATGCGCCGAACGCGTTTGCCCTCAATATTGCGCCATATGAAAAAGATGCCTATTTACAGGTGTTGGATGACAACAATATCGAACGTTCACAAGACTATCCGATCATTCGCGGACGTTTAACTCAAGTCAATGGCATGGACGCGAAACAGGTTGCTCAAGGGGAAGAAGCAAGTGATGCGCTTAGGCGCGAAATCAACTTTACCTTTGCTTCTGGCATTCCTGAGCACAATGAAGTGCTGCAAGGGGCTTGGAGCGAGCAAGGTGGGGTTTCGGTTGAGTCGGATGTGGCGAGGGACCTCGGCCTTAACATTGGAGACCAACTAGACTTTGTGATTAACAGCCAACCGGTCAGCGCGACCGTAAATTCCATCCGCAAGGTTGAATGGCGTGATATGAAGCCTAACTTCTATTTCATTTTCACCCCAGATGTCTTGGCGGACATTCCCACTACGTATCTGGTAAGCTTCAGAGTAAATGAAAGTAACGATGAATTACTCAATCAACTCTCTCGCCAACACCCTACTGTCAGTTTGATGGACATCAGGGTGATGGGGGAGAAGATTCAACAGCTATTGGCGCAGATAGTATGGTCAATCACACTGTTGGCGGGCATTGGTGTTTTGTCGGGATTGTTGCTTATTTTTACTTTGCTTAGGCTTAGCCTTGGTCAGCGGCAAGACGAAATCCAGTTGTATCGAACGCTTGGCGCGAGTAAAAAACGCGTAGAGCGAACCATTTGGGCAGAGTATGGGTTGATGGCTTTGATAGCGAGTGTGATTGCGATTCTTGGCTCGGAAGCCGTGGTTGCAGCCATTATGTGGTTTGGTTTTGAGCTGTCTCCAACGCTGCATACTATGTTGTGGGTGGTTCTGCCGATTAGCACGTTTTTCACACTGGCGTTGGTTGTGAATAGCCTAATTAAACGGCTGTTAATCCCTATAAATAAGGCAGTTAGCTAACATTGGGCAGGCTGAGTTATTCAGTTATCCACAAAAACGGTGGATAAAGTTTGGGATAACTTAGCCTGTAGATAAGTTCAGTTTTGAGATAGCCCAATAGCCATAAAGTCCTTGGCAGATTTGTTATTCACAATATTGATTGTTTCTAATGTGGCAAAATTTGAGTCAAGGTTTTTTTTCACTTTTTTTACGTTTGAAGTTCGCATTTTTACCCTGCAGAAAATGTGATTTTTTTCGCCCAACATAAGCAGTAAAATGTTCCGATAATGAACGAATTAGCAAAATTAATGCAATCTGAACAATCGTCTTTAACTGGCTCGAGAGTCGCGATTATTGGTGGTGGTATTGCTGGCGCTACTGCAGCAGTCCACCTTGCTGAACTCGGTATTGATGTGACTTTGATAGAGAAGGGAGCCAGCTTAGTGAGCGGTCCGCCTATCTGTCATTTGCATGCTGGTGGAAATTTATACAGAGAGATTTCGACTGAGCAGTGCATCGTACTCCTCAAGCAGTCGATCGATACCGTTCGTCTGTTCCCGCATACCATTAACAATCGTCCCACTGTCATTGCTGTTCCCCATAGTGATGGCGGTAGCCCTGATCAGTTACTAGGTCGATTAGACACCATCAAACAATGCTACCAGCAACTGGTTGATAGTGATAAAGCTAATGAAGTGCTTGGCAAACCCCAGGATTACTACAAACTCTATACCCGGACGCAGATTGAAGCATTGGCTCATTGTGAACAACCATTAGAACCAAGTTCAATGGACGAATGGGTTATTCCGTTCGCCAAGCACGCAGACCTTGACGCATTGAAGTTTCCAGTGGTCGTGGTGTCTGAGCCGGGCTGGAGTGTATTCCGCTTAGCAGCCTCAGCCACGTTAGCGCTAGAGAAGATGGCCAACTGCCAACTCATGTTAGATACAAAGGTGGTTGGTATTGAGGAAGCCAATAACGGTTGGAAAATTGAGCTAATCGATAAGCAACAGCAGACCGACTTTTTACAGGTAGATTATTTGGTCAATGCGTGTGGGTATGAGACCGGGTCCATTGACGATCTTGCTAAAAAGAGACGCCAGAGACTGGTTGAGTTTAAAGCGGCCTATGTTACTCGTTGGCAGCAAAGTAATGAGAAATGGCCAGAGGTAATATTTCATGGCCCACGTGGCACAGACCGAGGTATGGCGCAATTAACGCCCTATCCCGATGGTGTGTTCCAACTGCATGGCATGACCAAAGACATTACTTTGTTTGATGATGGCTTGGTGGCCAGTAAACAAGGTTCCTCTCAGCCTCAACTGCCACCGCAGTTGTTGAACAAACTCAATCAAGGTTGGGACCCACAAGTGATGGTTCAACGAAGCCGCCGTGCCATTGAGCACATGGCGCAGTTTATTCCAGATTATGCCAGCGCCGATGAGTACGGCACGCCGCTGTTTGGCGCGCAACAGATTCCTGGGCAAGACGAAACACTCAGAGCGGCAGATGTGACATTTGAAGGCGAACACTACGCGCGTATTGAAGTCGTTAAGGGTTCGTCGGCCCTGGAAGCGGCGATGAAGCTGGTCAAGCAGTGGCAGTTGGCGAACGATAGGAGTGAGTGTATTGAGGCGTTACACCCTGTGTTGCAAGGGCTGACTGCTGAAGAAGTCGAGCTGCGTGCTGAGGAGCTTGCTCGATCAAGAGCTTACCCAGCGCAATTGGCGCAATATTACGGCGAGTGATAAGAAACGGGCGACTTAAGGTCGCCCGTTTTGTTTTATTGAGGGACGGGGCTCAATAGCCAAAAAATCGTGCCCATTGTGCCCATACATCCTGTAGACCGAGTAAATCGCCCCGCACAAACGATACTTTTTGCCCCGGTTTAGCTTGAGCAAGGCGCGGTAAATCAATCCTTGCTACACAACCAATCTTGGGATACCCACCGATAGTTTGACGGTCGTTAAGCAAGATAATTGGCTCACCACTAGGGGGAACTTGAACAGCACCAAGTGCAATACCTTCAGATAGGTACTCTTTCGTTGGAGGTTGGACGCGACTTCCGGTTAGCCGATAGCCCATTCGATTGATCAATTGGCTGACTTCAAATTGCTGGTTGTAGAGTGAGTCAACAGCATCACGCTCAAAATCGTTCACTTGATAGCCTTCAATAAAGCGCAGCTCTAGTGGTAAATCGTAATCTGGCCTATAGCGGAAGGTCATTTGAATCGGCTTGCTACGCATGGCGTGTGGAGTGAAATTAAGTATGTCGCCTTGGGCGAGAGGACAGCCAGATGCAAGCCCGCCCAATTGGTCTCGTGTGACAGTCGCGACGCTCCCCAACTGCGGAGTGACATTAAACCCGCCTTTAATCGCCAAGTAAGCGCGTAGACCATTACGTGGTAAGCCAAACGTTAAGGTTTGACCGCGTACCGCACGAAAGGTAGACCAATTACACACAGGCTCGCCGTCAAGTCTGGCATTGAGATCGCCGCCCGCAATCGCCATTTCGCACGAGGCGTGGATAGCAAACTCGGTCTGACCAAGTGTGATTTCAAGGGTGGCGACGTTAACACTGTTGCCTAGCAGGTGATTGGCCCAACTATAGGCATAATCGTCGACCGGTCCGCCCTGAGCGATACCCAGATGAGCGAGACCAAAGCGACCAAAATCTTGAACCAAGGTTTGTTGCCCAGGCTTAATTACCTCGATGAAGTTGGTTGATGTCATTGCCAATCCTTTTCAATTTTGCCGCCGAGTTCAATAAACTGCTCTCGTTCTATAGGTTCAAAACGAACGCGGGTGCCGATAGAAAAAGGCAGGATATTCGCTTGGTCTGGATGATAGAGGGAAACCGGGCAGTTACCTATGATGTTCCAGCCACCGGGTGATTCAGTGGGATAAACCGCGGTTTGGTGATTGGCGATGCCAACACTGCCTTTCGGAACTCGAACGCGAGGAGAGGCTTTGCGTGGCAACTGAAGCACTTGGTCGACTTCAGTTAGAAAGGCGAAACCTGCCGAAAAACCTATCGCCCCCACCGTATACTCGACGCTATGGTGTCGCTCGATACATTGTTCTATTGATATGCCTTGTTGTTGATAGAGCGCAAGGTCCGGCCCGACTTCAAGATGGTAGTAAACCGGTAAGCGAATCACATTGGCTTGGTGTGCCTCAGGCATATTCTCAAGCGCTTCGGTCACCAGGTGTTCTAAATAAGGGACAAACTCGAAGATTGAAATTCTGTGCGGGAGATAGTCAACCAAGATTGTATTGAACGAGGGGGTAACGTTCATCACCCAGGCACCGAGTTGATTACTAAGATAATGACTGATTTCACCAATCACCCAAGACAGATGATCGTTCGGCTCACTGTCAAATCGAATTAGAATCGAGCACTCAGCGACGGGATCGACAGAGGTGGTGAGCTTCATAGGCTAAGATTCTCCTTGGCCAGTAGTTCGCGTATTTGAGCGATGACCGCAATACTTTGTGGATTGTCACCATGGACACAAATGGTATCGGCCTCGATATCGATGGAGAACCCGTCGATGGTACGTACTTTACGATACTTAGCGATTTGCTGGACTTGGCTCAAAATATCACTGGTCGAGTGCAATACGGCGTCTTGAAGGTTGCGGGGGGCTAGTTGACCATTCGCCTGATAACGACGATCGGCAAACGCTTCGAACAGTAGCGGAACATCGTAACGGTCGGCGAGGTCAAGCAGGGTTTGATTTTCAGTGATCGCCAATGTCATTAAAGGCAGGCCAAAACTAGAAACGGCATCAAGGACGGCTTCGAATATGACTGGATCTTTTTGCATGTCATTGTATAGCGCACCATGAGGTTTTACATAATGGATGTCGGTATTGTGACTCTGACATAACCCCTTGAGCGCGCCGATTTGGTAGATCAACATACTGCTGATTTCATCTGGGTTCATTGTCATCGAACGTCGACCAAAACCCTGTAAGTCGGGATAGCTTGGATGAGCGCCGATCTTAACCTCGTGACTCTCGGCGAGCTTGATGGTTTGGCTCATCACCTGTGGATCTGAGGCGTGGAAGCCGCAAGCGATATTTGCCATGTCGATGTATGGCATAACATCAGCGTCATTGCCCATGGTCCAAGCGCCGAAGCTTTCGCCCATGTCGCAGTTAAGACTGATTGATCGTTTAGTCATGAATTTCCCAAATCCTTATGTATTTCATCAAGTAACATGTTGCAATTGGCCAAATTATTCAGTGATCCATTTCATTATTTGGTGAATCTGTCACCGCCTAGTCGCCTTTCATTGAGGCAAAGCCTATCGACGCTGTCACATTTGTCTTGGATTCGCTATTATCAACACAATAGCAATAAAAAAGGCTCAACGAATGAGAGTGTTAGTCACGGGTGGTATGGGCTATATCGGTAGCCACACCTGCATACAAATGCTGGCGGCAGGTATGACGCCAGTCATCTTCGATAATCTTTACAATAGCAAACCGACTGTGCTTGCGCGCATTGAGAAAGTCACCGGCGAGAGATTGAAGTTTATCGAGGGAGACATACGCGACAAAGCGTTGCTGGTTGATGTACTTAAATCCAACAATATCCAAGCGGTCATCCACTTTGCCGGTTTAAAAGCAGTAGGGGAGTCGGTGGAAAAACCACTTCAATACTATGATAACAATGTCAACGGAAGCCTAGTTCTGGTCGCAGCAATGCAAGAAGTGGGCGTTAAGTCACTGGTTTTTTCCTCTTCTGCCACGGTATACGGCGATCCGGCGTCCGTACCGATCACCGAAGACTTTCCAACTAGTGCCACTAACCCTTATGGCAGAAGTAAGCTGATGGTTGAAGTATGTTTAGCCGATTTTCAGGCCGCCAACCCAGATTGGAGCATTACTCTGCTGCGCTACTTCAACCCCGTTGGCTCGCATCCGAGTGGTGATCTTGGTGAGGATCCGCAAGGAATCCCGAATAACCTTATGCCCTTCGTTTCTCAAGTGGCCGTCGGACGCCGTGACTATTTGTCAGTGTTTGGTAATGATTACCCAACGATTGATGGTACGGGCGTGCGTGACTACATTCACGTGATGGACTTAGCCGACGGGCATATTGCAGCACTGGAAAAGGTAGGCAACAAGTCTGGGTTACATATCTATAACCTAGGAACGGGCAATGGTTCGAGTGTGCTCGAGATGGTTAAAGCGTTTGAAGCAGCAAGCGGTAAGACCATCCCTTATCAAATCGCTGCGAGACGACCAGGCGATATCGCTGAGTGTTGGGCTAATCCACAAAAGGCGCAAAACGAGTTAGGTTGGAAAGCGACCCGCAGCTTAGAGCAGATGACTGAAGATACCTGGCGCTGGCAATCGCAAAACCCGCAAGGTTACCCAGACAGTGAATAGTGTCTACATAGCAAACAATAAGCCACCTCGTATTAAGGTGGCTTATTATTTTATATCGCGGGTGTAAGTGACGATTACACCTGTTTGTCTTTGCCCAAAGATAGCAGCCAGACAGAAATCGCCGCCACTACAACAAACCCGCTGAGAATGATGAAAGGCATCGCACCGTATCCTAGGATATGCCAAATGATAGATTCTAAAGTACTCATATTGGTCTCCTTATTGCCAGCCTTCTACGCCGTGCATATCTGGGAGCTTGTGGGCGATCCCTTTATGACAGTCAACACAGGTTTTCTCTCCTGAGGCTAGGGCAGTTGAGTGCTGCTTAGCACTGCGCTGACCTTGCTCGGAAAAGTCCATGTATTCGAACTCATGGCAGTTGCGACATTCGAGTGAGTCGTTCTTTTTCAAACGTGCCCACTCACGCTCGGCTAGATGAGCGCGGCGTGCTTGAAATTTTTCAGGGGTGTCGATGGTTCGTGTTACAAAGTGAGCAAACAACTCTTTCGACGCCTGCACTTTACGTACGATCTTATCGGTCCACTCATGGGGGACGTGACAGTCAGAACAAATTGCGCGTACACCTGATCGGTTAGAGTAGTGAATCGTCTCTTGGATTTCTGCAACAATAGGTGCGTGACAACCTGAGCAGAACTCTTCGGTGTTGGTTGCTTCCATACCCGTGTTAAATGCGCCCCAAAATAGAAGGCCGCCGGCGAACCCCATAAACAGTACCACGCCAACCGCTGCTTTACTCGGAGTCGCGAGCCGTTTCCAAAACGCTTTAATTAATTTCATAAATAACCTCTTAATCAGTCACAACTGAACTATTTCAGTGAGTCCACTTTTTTGAAGTCATTCTCAATCAACGGTTTGGCATCGGCTTGAGGAACGTGACATTGCAGACAGAAGTAACGTCGAGGTGATACATCGGCGAGCACCGCATCTTCTCGGTTTACGTAGTGAGTAACACTGACTTTAGTCGCCCCCATCTCCTTAGCATTTTTCCAACTGTGGCACGCAAGGCACTTATTGGCATTGAGTGACACTTCGTAATTACGAATGCTATGGGGAATCAGTGGCGGCTGATAGACGTAACTATCGGCGACAATCTGATCTTTCGGGTACTTTTTCATTTCATCCGCAGGACGAGTGTCTTCTAGTTGGCTGGCACCACGTAGTGACTCTAAACCACCAATACCACCGGGATTATCAAGTTCAGCGAACGCCGCGCCACTGATAAGCGCACCGACCGATAACAGTGCAAGGAAGATTTTTTTCATTATTCGTTCTCCGCCTAAGGCAAAAATTCTTTATTGGCTGCGCCTAGATTAAGGCGCAGCCACAATGCTGATTTACGCGATCTTAGTGATCTTGATTGGACACTTCTTAAAGTCCGTCTGTTTAGACAGAGGATCAGTGGCATCAAGGATCAACTTATTAATCAGAATGCGCGCATCAAAGAATGGTACGAAGACTAAACCTTCTGGTGGACGATTGCGGCCACGTGTTTCAACGCGAACACGCACTTCACCGCGCTTATTGGACAGTAGCACTTCATCGCCGCGACGAATGCCTTTGGCTTTCGCGTCAGCAGGATGCATATAACACAAAGCGTCAGGTGCTGCTTTATACAGCTCTGGAACTCGGCGTGTCATGGTGCCGGTATGCCAGTGCTCCAGCACACGTCCGGTACATAGCCACATATCGTATTCAGAATCTGGTGACTCCGGTGGCGCTTCGTATGGTGCTGAAATTATCAGGGCTTTACCATCTGGTTTGCCGTAGAAATCCCAACCGGAACCTTTCTTGGCATACGGGTCAGAGCCTTCTTTGAAGCGCCACAATGTTTCTTTGCCGTCAACGACTGGCCAACGTAGGCCGCGCACTTCATGGTAACGGTCGTATGGTGCCAAGTCGTGGCCATGACCGCGTCCAAAGGCAGCGTATTCTTCGAATATTCCCTTTTGTACGTAATAACCGAAGTGATGCGCGTCATCGTTAAGTTCACGCGCTTCATCTAATGGATATTTGTCGATCACACCATTGGCAAACAACATGTCATACATGGTTTTACCGCGGTACTGCGGCGCTTTCGCGAGTTGCTCTTCGGTCCACACTTCTTCCATTTTAAAGCGCTTAGTGAACTCCATTACCTGCCACAAGTCAGATTTGGCTTCGCCGACAGTTTCGACTTGTTGATACCAGGCTTGAGTACGACGCTCTGCGTTGCCGTAAGCACCTTCTTTTTCGATCCACATTGCCGTTGGCAAAATCAAATCTGCGGCTTGAGCGGTCGCGGTTGGGTAGGGATCTGAACAGACGATGAAGTTTTCAGGGTTGCGGTAACCAGGCAGACGTTCGCCGTTGATATTCGGACCCGCTTGCATGTTGTTATTACACATAACCCAGTAGGCGTTGAGCTTACCATCTTTCAGCATTCGATCTTGAAGAACGGCGTGATAACCCGGTTTAGGTGGTATTACGCCATCGGGAATATTCCAGATGTCTTCTGCAATTTTGCGGTGTTTAGGATTGGCCACGACCATGTCGGCCGGCAGACGGTGAGCAAATGTACCTACCTCACGCGCAGTACCACAAGCTGAAGGTTGACCGGTCAATGAGAACGGGCTATTACCTGGTGTTGCAATCTTACCTGTGAGCAAGTGAATGTTGTAAATCAGGCTGTTCATCCATACACCGCGAGTGTGTTGGTTCATGCCCATGGTCCAAAGTGACATTACCTTTGTATTCGGGTCTGCGTATTGCTTGGCCAGCTCAATCAGCTTATCTTCCGATACCCCTGACATCTCAGACGCTTTTTGCACAGTATAAGGCGCGACTGACTGTTTGTACTGCTCAAAGCTAATCGAGGACATCTTACCTGAGTTTGGATTCGCCGCTGCTTTTTGCAGAGGATCGTCATCGCGTAGCCCATAGCCGATGTCGGTTGTTGCCTGTTTGAAATTGGTGTGTTTGTTAACAAAATCCCAGTTCACTGCATCGTTTTCGATGATGTAGTTGGCAATAAAGTTTGCAATCGCTAAGTCAGTTTGAGGCTCGAAGATGTAACCCGTGTCGGCAAGTTCAAATGAGCGGTGATAGTATGTTGAAAGAACATTGACTTTGACATGTGGTTGGCTTAGACGACGGTCAGTGATGCGTGTCCAGAGAACTGGGTGCATCTCAGCCATGTTGGAACCCCATAACACGAAAGCGTCCGCATTCTCAAAGTCGTCATAGCAGCCCATTGGCTCATCAATACCAAAGGTACGCATAAACGCACCAACCGCAGAGGCCATACAGTGACGAGCGTTAGGGTCGATGTTGTTTGAACGGAATCCGGCTTTCATCATTTTCGCTGCTGCATAACCTTCCATCACGGTCCATTGTCCCGAACCAAACATACCAACACCGCTTGGGCCTTGTTTCTTAAGCGCCTGCTTCCACTTCTCAGCCATAGTATCGAAGGCTACATCCCAAGAAACAGGAGTAAAATCGCCATCCTTATCATATTGGCCATCTTTCATGCGAAGCAAAGGCTGTGTTAAACGGTCCTGACCATACATGATCTTAGAGAGGAAGTAGCCTTTGATACAGTTTAAGCCTTTGTTGACGGGAGCTTCTGGGTCGCCTTGAGTGGCAACAACTTTGCCATTTTGCGTACCTACAAGAACTGAACACCCAGTACCACAGAAACGACAAGGTGCTTTGTCCCAAGTGATTTTAGTTTGGTCTGAACTTGCGATCAGGTTGGCGGCAGTGGCAGGGAGTGTTACTCCAGCGACCGCGGCGGCGGATGCGGCTGCGTTTGCTTTCACAAACGCTCGTCTTGTCATCTTCATACTTCGCCCTCGATGTGGGACTGGTGGTTTCCAGTGTTGTTATCAGTGTCTTGTTGTTCGAGTTCAGTCTCAATTTGATGGTAGACCAGTACTGTGCTCAAAACGTTAGGTAAATTGTTGATTGCTTCAATGGTGTCGGTAATAAAACCTTGGTTCTCGGTTTCAAGTACCACGACGATCTTCCCTGCGGGACTGTCGCCATAGATTTCTGCGTTATCAAATTGTTCAATGCTCGCCTTGACCGACTTGAGGTGTTCGGGCGAACAGTGAACGACTATACTAGAGATATGCACTTCGTTAAGAGGCATCGGTATTTTCCGTCCTAAAATGAATGACTCACAGAGATCGAGTCAGTAGGGCAGGCAGCGACACAAGCACCACATCCTGTACAGGCTTCGTTCTCTAAAATGGGTTGTGCGACTTTTCCAACTTGTAAATTGAACTGGATCGCCATTGGTTCACACATATCGCCGCAGCTGCGACATTCGACATTTTTCTTAGCCAAACAAGAGTCGTGGATGGTGGCTAGTGCTGTCCATGGTGAATGTTGTTTAGAAACGAACAGCGGTTGTGGACAAACGTCTGCACATTGATAGCAGAAAGTGCACTCGCCGAGAGAAAAATCGACCTGAGGAAACCCACCATCGCCGTTGACGATAATTTTAGTTTCGCATTGGTCTGTACATTTGCCACATCGGGTGCAGATATCGGTAAAAGATTGGGCAGTGTCGAGCCATGGCAAACGCAATTGGTTTGATTGATTTTTATTGAATGAAAACCAACGCCGTTTTTCGATATCTACCACAAATTGTCCCTAATCGATTAAAAAATGTGAAGCCACTTGAAATGCTGTTCATATCTTGTCATTTCTACGTAAAGAAATTTTAGTTTTTGACATAATTGTATAAATACCTCAAAGGGGGTAAATGCTGACAAATCATGTTTAAGATCAAGAAACTTAGCCGTGAGTGATCACATATTGTCGAGCCCCTTGATGATAAGCGTAGTCGCTAGTGGCCTATTTGTGTTTAAAGGTAGACGAAATTGTTGAAGAATCAGGTAAAGAGATCGGTAACAACAACCATCGCAAAAGCTATGGTGCTGATATTATTACTGTCAGTTGCTACAACAGGGTTCGCCATAGTCACGCTTGCTTCGAGTTTGAAAGACGCAGAGGCGGTCAATGTGGCGGGCTCGATGCGCATGCAAAGCTATCGACTTGCGCACGATATTCAAACGCAATCTGAAGACTACCTTTTGCATATCAACCAGTTTGAACGCTCAATCTATTCGCCATCCATGAAGTCTTTACAACACTGGTCAGTACCTAAAGATATTACCAACGATTATTATCACATCATTACTCGTTGGCACCAGTTAAAGCACTTGCTCAAGAGTGACAACCGGGTCGACTACTTGAGTGAAGTCGCCACTTTCGTCACCTTGATTGATGGATTTGTTTTCAAGCTGCAAGGGTTTTCAGAGCGTAAACTGATTTCGCTAGCGATTGCCGGAGGCTTAGGGCTCGGAGGCGTGCTGGTAATCAGTGTGTTTGTTGTTCACTATACGCGCAAGCAAGTGGTGGGGCCGTTAAATAGCTTAGTGCTCGCGAGTGAACAAATACAGTCACGTTCATTCGACATCGATCTCGATATCCAAAGCAATAATGAAATGGGTATATTATCTCGCGCATTTACCGACATGGCGCAGGATTTGGGTAAGCTGTATCGAGGACTGGAGCAAGCTGTCAACGAGAAAACCCACAAACTGCAACATGCCAACGACTCACTTGAGGTGCTCTATCGAACCTCGCAAGAACTCTCCGCGGCAAGAATCACCGCCGAGAACTTTTCGGCAATCTTAGATCATATTGCCAGCCTTGAGGGCATTGCTGCGGTTCGGCTTGAAATCAATCAAGCAGATGAAAAACCGTTGGTGCTTAATCAGGGCGAAATTTGTGAAAAATGTGGTGAACAGTGCCGTCGGAAGGCTTTGTTGCTCGATGGCGCAATGCTTGGGACACTTTACTATAAGGTTACGCTACCTTGTCCAGACCAATCACTGATTGACAACTTAGCGCAAATATTGGCGCGCGCTATCTATTACAACCAAATGCAAAGACAAGCAGAGCAACTTTTGGTGCTTGAGGAGCGCGCTACCATAGCGCGTGAGCTACATGATTCGCTCGCGCAAGCCCTGTCCTACTTAAAAATTCAGGTTTCGCTGCTCAAACGCAGTATGAGTAAACTACCCGAATCAGCGCAACGGGACCAGACTATCCCCTTACTTTCGGAGTTAGACAGCGGCTTATCTGCGGCGTACATACAGCTACGAGAACTGTTGACTACATTTCGTTTAACCATCAAGGAAGGCAGTTTTGGTCAAGCGCTACAGAGCATGACCGTGCAACTAGCCGAGCAAACCAAGTCGAATATCGAACTAGATAATCAACTTTCTTCCATTGAGTTAGAGACCAATCAACAAGTACATTTGCTGCAACTGATCCGTGAAGCAACCACCAATGCGATCAAACACGCGAATGCGCAAACAATTAATATTCATTGTGGTGAAACTGATAGCCAGATAACAGTGAGTATAGAAGACGATGGTGTAGGCTTTGATGATAGTCGAGAGCGTGCTCACCACTATGGCTTAAGCATAATGCGCGAACGTGCACAGCGGTTAAACGGACATCTCGAGATAACAGCCAAGCCAAACCAAGGTTGCCAAGTGCGACTTACATACCCAAAAAACTAAGGATAGAAACATTGTTAGAATGTCGTGTGTTATTGGTCGATGACCACCCATTAATGCGTCGTGGACTCAAACAACTATTGAGCTATGAGGATGATTTTAATGTGGTTGCAGAAGCGAGCAATGGGACAGAAGCTGTCGCTCTTAATCATGAACTTGAACCCGATTTGATCTTATTAGATCTTAATATGAAAGGAATGTCAGGTTTAGACACGCTCAAAGCACTGCGGGCAGACGATTGTCAGGCCATCATCGTGATCCTGACGGTATCGGACAGTCCGGCAGATATTGAAACCATGGTAAAAGCAGGCGCGGATGGCTACTTATTAAAGGATACGGAGCCAGATGAATTGGTCGAGTTGCTGAAACTGAGCATCTGCGGGACCAAGGCTTACAGTCGCGAGGTTGCGAAATATCTGTCTGAACACCAAAATCAAACCAGTGTGTTTGATGAACTGACTGATCGCGAAACGCAAATTTTACAGCAAGTTGCGAAAGGGTTACGTAATAAACAGATTGCCGATAGTTTGTTTATTTCGGAGTCGACAGTCAAAGTACATATGAAAAGTTTGCTAAAAAAACTTCGCGTGCCGTCGCGCACTGCCGCAACCGTGCTATATCTCGAACGCTATGGGGATAGCAAATAGCCACGGATGCCTGTTTGCCTTGTCTGCTTTCAGTATGATGGGGTAAGCAGGTAGTCGTTTGACTCTCTAAGATCAGCGGTAAATGACGCTGGGGTCACCAATGAAACGCAAGTCGTTGCTTTGATCGCAATAGATGGCTTCAAGTGGCTCTGGTGTCGCAAGAAAATAGCCTTGAAACATGTCGATTTTTAGCTGGCGCATCGCTTCTAATTGCTGCTGTGTTTCTATACCCTCAACCACTGTTTGAGCCTTCACTTTCTTCGCCAGTTGAACACCAGATAACAGCGGAAACTGGTCACCATTGACGTAAGCAAGCATCAATGAGCGATCCAGCTTTACGATTGATGGACGCAATTGTTCAACACGTTCGCGGTTAGAAGCTTTCACACCATAATCGTCTATGGCAACGCTAAAACCACTTTGGGCTAACTTGCGCATTGCTTGTTCTAGTTTACTTTTGTCGGGCGCATCTAATTCGACCACTTCCATCACGATTTGTGAATTGGAGAGATTTAGCGCTTTTATTCGCTTGGCGAGCAAGCTGGTATCAATGTTTTGCAACGCGAGGTATTCCCCAGTCGAGGGCAAAACATTGAGGAAAAGTTTAAGGTGGCGGTATTTTGAGCGAGCAAAGTTACGGATGTGAATGACGCGACTGAGCCGCTCGACATTCATTTTATCTTCGAAGTTATATAAATCGGAGTGAAAAAACAGATCAGGACGAATGGCCCCTTGTTCCTTATGGTGAATTCGTACCAGTGCCTCTAGGCCGATCATGCGTTTATTCACGTCATAGATAGGCTGAAAAACACTGTTAAGAGTCAGAGACTGGTAGCTGGCCAGATATTGTGACTGTTCATTTAGCGCCAAGCAATCAACAAACTGCTGCTGGGTAGATAGAATCATTACTTGAGACGCTCCAGACTTTGTAAATAAAAATGAACATTTTTACACCGACATATCGATAGTATTAGCCAGATTGGATAATTGTCAACCAATACAAATTAGACTTCACTAAAATTGTGCGATAAGTGTTAAATCTGATAGTTAACAGTGACTTCTAATATTTGCTTTATCAATATAACGCGCGAAACCATTAAAATACGTGAGCTTTTAGCGCTTTTAAAGTCACTGTTAGTAAGGCCAACAATAGTTTGGAGGTATATCTCATCAGCGCTCGTCAAAGAAATCTTTATTGCGGATATATTTAGACATTAGGTGGTAAGAGAACGGACGAATTAACCAAGATGTCAACGATTTAGACAAGCGAAGCCAGGTAGGGGTATTTTCATGAATCTTGCCA
This sequence comes from Vibrio sinaloensis, assembly GCF_023195835.1. NCBI lineage: Bacteria > Pseudomonadati > Pseudomonadota > Gammaproteobacteria > Vibrionales > Vibrionaceae > Vibrio > Vibrio sinaloensis. The sequence goes on from NZ_CP096200.1 coordinate 76,506, forward strand.
TCGTACAGCCACAACATTTTGCCAACGTGACGATAGTAGAGCGGGATCGGCGGAAGAAAGGTCACCACATCGAGGTCGCAGCAGATTCGATAGGTACGATGGTGTAAAAGATAGGCGTCAAAGAAAGCAGAGCCTCCGAGCGCAGGCTGACCAAAAGTCACAACTCGTTTAACACAAGTTGGCCACTGGCGTTCGAGTTTATCGGCAATCACACAAGCCAATGCTCCGCCAGATGAGTGACCTGTGAGTGAAATGCGTTTACCACTCTCTATTAGCGGTGTTAACACTTCAATGAGCTTATCAAAAACAGTGACGCCTAAACGGTCACTATTATGTGTAGGCGCACTTTCTTGTAGCAGTAAATGCAGATATCCAGCGTGAATCGGGTAGGGTAGAGACAGAGAGCGACATGAACGCTGCCATAGCAATAGGTTTATCAACCAGTCGAGCGGGTTGTGCGAGCCTTTTATCACCACGATTACTTCTTCACGCGCTTCATGCCACAATACTCGAATGGCGGGCTGACCGTAACGATTGGCGACAACGCGCTGTCCTTTGGGAGAAAAGCCATACTGGGTTTGGCGAAGAACAGGCTGGTAGGCCAAGTTGCAAAGTACCGCATATCGCTCATATTGATAGCGTTTAAGAGTTTTCACGTCACGGAATTAAACAGCAATAAAAGTGTATTGTCTGAAGTATCTGTGACGTGGAGATGACAATCGAGGTTAACTGAGCTGAATCACAGAATATAGCTGGATATATTTGCGGACTAATTGCTTGTCAGTGGCGCGCTTTAAAGGATGCGTGAATTTGACGAAGTAGGGGCTGAGATTAAAGTGTTTGTCCATAGACTGAGCCAGTTGCGATTCACTTTCATACAGAGTGATACCTTGCACTTTGTACTCGTCGATTTCATCGGGAAGGTGCCCCGTCCACCAATGCAATAACTCGCGGCTTTGCTTACTGCGGCTTATCCAGTGGTCGGTGAGCAGCAGCAACAAGTCATTAGGTTGAACCGCATAACCGTACTCTTGTTGCCATTGCGCCACGGTTTTGAACAGCTTATTGCGACAAGAAGAACCTGCGCTGACTAAGTGAGACGTTAATACCCAAACCGTGCCAATTTCTGAGCTGACGCGATAGTGATGAGGTAACTCAGACGAAGTGTTACTGTCGAGTGGTTTGTAATCGTAATCGTGGCCGAACTCGTTCAAGGTGCGAGACAAGCGACGCGCGAATGCCAACCCTAGGTGATGTTCACTCATCCCTTTGTTGTGAATCGTCGGGTAGTGTTTTTCGCACAGTGCCATGCAATCAGCTTGGAATTCATTAACGCTCTGAACGAGCACGTCCAATAACAAGATCCATCTCTCCATTATGAGCTTTCGGCGCAACAAGGTTAACATGCGCTGGTTAACATTCGTTACACTTAATCGTCAAAAAATCACGGAGCTTTAATGGTTTATGTCTAAGATTGAATTTACGTCACAACAAAAACAGGCGATGTCGAGTGCGCTTCAACGCTATCTAGAAGATGAACTAGACATCGAGATCGGCCAGTTTGATGCGGATTTTATGTTCGATTTTATCGTCACTAAATTTGGCCCAGCGTTTTACAATAAAGGGCTAACCGATGCACAAACGGTGTTTCAGCGAAAGATGGTCGATATCAGTGATGAGCTATACGAAATAGAGCAAATCAGCGACTTCTAGAAGTTTCTTCAAATTTTTCGAACGAGTTAATCAAGCTTAAGTGCTATCAGCATTGTAAATAATGGTAAATACTTTAGTCCAACACAGAGACAAAAATGTACTCTGAATAGCAATCAGAGTCATTTTAATTAAGGTCGTCAAATGAAATCAGAAGTGAAGAATTACAATCTACTCGCTCGGGCGATTCACTGGTTATCAGCGCTGGTGGTGATCGCTATGTTTGCTGTAGGTTTGTGGATGGTTGACCTCTCTTACTACAGTGAATGGTATCGAACCGCGCCTCATTGGCATAAATCGGTCGGTTTACTCTTTGCAGGTGTGACCTTGTTCAGACTGGCATGGAAGATTGTTACGCCGTCACCCAAGGTGGAAGGGGCTGCCTATGAAGTGATTGGAGCTAAGTTGGCGCATTTGGCGATGTATGGATTGCTGTTTGCTCTCTTCGTTTCCGGATACCTTATCTCGACAGAGGATGGCCGCGGTATCGATGTATTCAGTTGGTTTACCGTCCCTGGATTGGGTGCGTTATTCGAAGGTCAGGCCGATCTTGCTGGTCAAGTTCATTTCTATCTAGCTTGGGGATTAATCCTGCTCGCTGCCGTTCATGCATTGGCGGCCCTAAAACACCATTTTATTAACAAAGACAACACGCTACGCAAAATGATAGGAGCTTCAAAATGAAAAAGACTTTATTCGCTACCGGACTAGCAATGGCAATGGCGTTGCCATTTGGTGCAAGCGCGGCGGACTACGTTATCGACACTAAAGGTGCACACGCATCTGTGAACTTTAAAGTGAACCACCTTGGCTACAGCTACATTAAAGGTCGTTTTAATAAGTTTGATGGTGAGTTCTCTTACGACCCAGCGAATGTTGCTGATTCGAAGGTGATGGTGACCGTCGACACCACCAGTTTAGACTCTAACCATGCGGAACGTGATAAGCACATCCGTAGCTCTGACTTCATCGATGCGTCGAAATATTCAACGGCCACTTTTACCAGCACTAGTGTCGTAGACAAGGGGGATGGCAAGCTGGCTGTTAACGGCGACCTTAATCTTCATGGTGTGACCAAACCAATTACGATTGATGCTGAGTTTATCGGCGCTGGGCAAGACCCGTGGGGTGGCCAACGTGCTGGTTTCTACGGTACTACGCGTTTGGAACTGGCAGATTTCAATATCGCGGTTATGGGGGCGTCTAGCTATGTCGACATGGAGCTGCATGTAGAAGGCATCAAGAAATAGTTATCGATTTAAACAAAGTGCGCCCCCAACCTTGGTTGGGGGCTTTTTGATCAAGCGACTTATTTCCTGATCAAAATCTGTGAGTCTCTATTAAGACGCAGTCTCTAGTTGAGGTTCTACCATTTGAATGCGCTCACCGTAGATAGGCCTTAAGGCTTGCAGAACGTTTTTGCGCTCAATTAAACCCACCAGTACGCCATCTTCTAAGACGGGTAGTGCGTGTGGTTTGCTTACCTTCATCGCTTTGGCTCGTTCTTCTAGTGACAAGGTAGTCAGCTGTGTGGCGATCCCCATACTTGTCGTCGGGTATAATTGCTCTTTATCGATGCATAAGAACTCGGCGATATCGACTAGACGTTCTTGCGCCTTTATAGCCACCACGTCTCTAGCCATTAAGTCGACGACCTTTTGCTCAGTGTTAGGTAAATAGTCTTGGCACCATAGATCTACCATCACATCGTGCGCAGAGAAAAAACCCACCACGCGACCATGCATATCGCAAACTGGAGCCCCCATCTGCTGATGATCAAGCAGCGCATCAATTGCCGCGCTAACAAGCGTATCTGCGCTTAAAACCAAAGGTTGGGTGTTCATAATGTCTTGAGCAGTAACGTTGTGATTCATAGTTAATTCCTTAGCCGTTGTTATCTGAGTTGTTGTGATTGGTGAAATGTTCGCGATATTCATTTGTGGTTTTCGATAAATCATCCAGTTGGCTAACCCGACCAGTACCGCACCACCGACGATGTTGCCAAGAGTGACTGGAATTAGGTTGGCGAACACAAATTGGGCAATGTTTAAGTCCGAATAGATGCTGGCATCAACCCCTATTTGTTGCCAAAAAGCGTCGGAGGCAAAATGTTGTATGACGATACCTAGTGGCACCATAAACATGTTGGCGACACAGTGCTCAAAGCCACTCGAGACAAACATGGCGACGGGCAGTATGGTCATGGCCGCTTTTGTTAATGCATTTGCACTGCTAAACGTTAGCCAAATGGCTAAGCAAACCAGTAGATTACACAGCACGCCCAATGAGAACGCCTGCAATGTTGTATGGTGTAATTTATGCTGCGCAATATTGAGTGCATTTAAGCCCCACTGACCGTGGTCCATTTGATACAGACCAGCAGCACTGACGATCGTCAGCAGTAACATGGCGCCGATGAAGTTACCGACATAGACTTTTCCCCAAATAGAGAGCATTTTTCCTAAGCTAATTTCGCGGTTAGCCCAAGAGATGCTCGACAACACAGAACTGGTGAACAGTTCACCGCCACAAATGACGATGAGGATCAATCCCATACTAAACGCGACGCCACCAGCCAGACGGCTAAGCCCCCAACCCGTTGTCTCTGCGCCTGTCGTTACAGTGATATAGAACAGAAACGCTAGGCCGATAAATGCGCCCGCCATGATGGCTAACCCTAACGTCATCGAACTGGTTTTATTGGCTTTACTCAAAGCGAACCGTTCAGCTTCTGCCATCATTTCGCTCGGAGAAAAGTACTGTTTATTCGCTGGTAAGGACGCCATAGGGACTCCCGACTTTGATTCTCATAAAAACTCCTTGGTTAAACACAGGCAGCACAACGTTGCTGCCCAATCAAATTACGTCGACGACACCTACAGGTAAAATTGATAATTTTTAAAAACCACATCAAATTAATTGATATAAGAGCAGATCGAGGTAGAATGAAACGGCTTGCTTATTAGCGAAAATGTCCGGTCAGAATTTTCCGTTAATTCAATGGCGTAGCACTAAGATGTAGTTCACAAGGATTTGGATCACGATGCGATATTCATTAAAACAGCTCGCCGTTTTTGACGCGGTAGCCGATACGGGCAGCGTCAGCCAAGCGGCGGACAAGTTGGCATTAACGCAATCTGCGACCAGCATGTCGCTGGCTCAACTGGAAAAGATGCTGGGTCGCCCTCTGTTTGAGCGTCAAGGTAAGCAAATGGCTTTAACCCACTGGGGCATGTGGCTAAGACCGAAAGCCAAGCGGTTGCTGCAAGATGCACAACAGATCGAAATGGGGTTTTACGAGCAACATTTATTGAGTGGCGAAATCAAGCTAGGCGCCAGTCAGACCCCCGCCGAGCACTTAGTCCCCGATCTCATCAGTATTATTGATAATTCCTTTCCAGAGATGCGTATCTCGCTGAGCGTTAAAAGCACGGATAGTGTCATTCAAGGTGTCTTAGACTATAAATATGATCTAGGCATCATAGAGGGGCGCTGTGATGATAATCGCCTTGATCAAGCAGTGTGGTGTCGTGATCATCTCACTGTAGTAGCTGCCGCCCATCATCCCTACGCGAAACATGACAAGGTAAGTCGTGCACAGTTAGAAGAAGCGCGTTGGGTATTGCGTGAGCATGGCAGCGGCACACGCATGGTGTTTGATAGTTCCATCCAGCACTTAACCGAAGATCTCGATGTGTGGCGAGAGTACGAACACGTCCCAGTACTGCGCAGTATGGTGGAAAATGGTCAGTACTTAACTTGCCTTCCATATCTTGATGTCGAACGTTTTATCGAAAGTGGTAAGTTGGTTGCTCTGAATGTCCCCGAGCTCAATATGGAGCGAACGCTCTCTTTTATTTGGCGCGCTGATATGGTTGAAAATCCGTTGGTCGAATGTATCAAACGCGAGGGAGCCAGAATGATGAAGGGCAAACCGAGCGTTTTGTAACGAGCTCGATATTTCCTAATTCTGTTGAAATATCGATTGCATCACAAATAAATGCACAAACATACATATCGTTTCTTAATTAATGTGATCTATGCGATGTGCATGCTCGCGTATTTTGCCTAGTATGCCTTCTTGGACACTTGATGTGTGAAGCCACACAAAGCGAGACGTTATGAGCACTTTAATCGCAATTTCACTAACTACCGGTATTTTGTCAGGCTTATGGGGCTGGATTGCAGTCTCACTAGGTTTACTGTCTTGGGCAGGATTCTTGGGGTGTACCAGCTATTTTGCCTCCCCTAATGATGGCTTAAAAGGGCTATCAGAAAGTTTGATAACCAATATGAGTGGTGTGTTCTGGGCGATGGTGATCATCAAAGCGTCTGAGTTTGCTTCATTAGAGATTCTTGGCTATGTGATTACTGCAGTTGTCGCGTTCTTGATGTGTATTCAGGCTAAGAAAGCATGGCTCGGCTATATTCCGGGCACGTTTATCGGCTGTTGCGCCACTTTTGCAGCAGCGGGTAATTGGCAACTGGTGGTACCGTCGCTAATTCTAGGTGGTATTTTCGGTTATCTAATGAAAACCAGTGGTGTGTGGTTACATCAAAGGTCAACTCAATCTCAAGCTACTAGCGGTGTACAAAGCCACTCTTAGTTTGCGATACATTCCTAAACACCTCTCCTAGTGATTAGGAATACCCCCGATTGATTTGTATCAGCAGCAAGTTTTTGATACGCGGCATCTGAAACCAGATGCCGCTTTTTTATGTGTTGCCATTGGCCATAGTCACCACACGTTTTAGCGTCCAACGCAACAAGATGGGTATTCCCTCAATTCCTTTTAACTCGCAATGCGACACAATGGCCAGCGCAAGGTCGGGCTTAGCAAATTTCTTCAATACCCTAGTAACGACTTTCTTAGCCGGAATCGGGTGGTCTAATGGGATCTTCAGCATGCCTTTAAAAAATGGCTCAAATCCATTGTTGTAAAGGAAGTGCTCGATATCCCGATCAGGGAGTTCGGTCAGCCGATGACGTTCTTGATCATGACCCAGTTGGTTACGCACCGTCGTGGCGTACTTTTTACCCGCAGCGTCGCCATCTGTGACAACATGCCAATCGATACCAAATGCTTTGGCGACTTTAATCAATGACTTTAGCCCCGATTGGGCAAACTCTATGATTTGCACACCTTCAGCCGCAAGGTTGTAACCACACTGATTGGCGAGCTCGTTGAATAGCCAAACTTCCGTTTCTCCTTCGACCAGCAGCCAACAGCGGGCGAATAGCGCGCCAGAGCGATGAAAACGAATATGAAAGCCAATTCTGCGCAGTTCATCTCGGCCCAACTTTTGGTCGGATAGGTAGGTGGTAATGGTACGGTCGGACTGTCTCACCAAACGTCGAATACTCGACAGTGGAACTTGACGCAACAAATCGCCGCTGTTGGTGGTTAAGATCTTTTGCATCGGCAGTAACTGGAGCAATCCCCACGCCCTAGCCAGATGGGTTGGGTGGAGGCGTCCTTCGGGATCTTCGACGATCAACAGCGGCCGAGCACAGCGGCGCAGTGCGGTCGGGCCTTTCGCCTGCAAGTAAGCGTTTAACAGCCCCATTAAAAGTAATCGAGTCTGTTTGTCTTTTGTCTCTTCAACCACTTGAGAGAGACTTTTCGCACCCGGTGCGGCATTGAAAAATATTCCGTCGCGCTGTTTGCGTAAATTCTTGCGATTGTTAGGTTTAAATGAGAAGTAGTGATCAACCAAGGCATTCATTGAATTGATGCTGCTCCGCATCTCGCCTTTGTTGACGTGACCAGGGATCGCCATCAGGCGTCGATAGGTATTGTCTATTCTTTTTTCAACCCGGGTGTTGTGATTGTTGCCATTGCCGATAGGGCGCTCAAAGCGACGGGAATCCTTAAGACGAATCACCGGGTGCAAAGTCATCAGCTCTTGCGCAAGTTTTTCACTGTGATGCAGCGCAAGTGCATTTCCATCATTGTCTAAGAAGCTGTAACGCGTGGTGATATTGTGCCCTTCGCGAGACGCACTAAGCCGATAGATAATGCGATGTCCATTCGTTGGATCGTCGACCCAAATCGGTTTTAGTCGGCGATAACGACCAGCATGAATTTCTTGTTTTTCGGTAGAAACCAGGCTGAGTACGATCTGTAAGTGCTGAGTTTGCGGGTGAGCGATGGAATAGTCGACGTGAAAGTCGGTCATTTCAAAGGTGTAAGGCACACCTTCAGGAGGCAGGGCAACGCTCAAAGCGTCAAGTAGGGAGGATTTCCCCCATGTATTTTCACCAATCAAAGTGGTGAGATCATCGAATGCAATAGACAGGCGCTTAATGCCGCGAAAACCGGAAATCTCAATGCGCTCTAGCTTCATAGAGTGGCTCCATTACGCTGTTGTTACTATTAAGCATAATAGAAAACTCCTGTGATAGCAGACATTTAGCTCACACTGTGACAAGTAATTAAAAATCAGACAGATTTTCCTTTGTAGTGACAGATCAAGTTTTGTCGTGCACTCGCGGCTCGCTTTGCATTAATTGTGTGAAATATAATGAATCTGTCACATTGAATGCGGTACGATGTAGCGGAAAAGAGAGATACATATGACAAATAAAAATTATAACGTAACCAAACTACGTCTAGCGCACATCAACGATACTCATTCATACTTTGAACCCACTTCATTGCAATTGGCGATAAATGTCGACGGGGTGGAGTTAAATCCATTCGTCAGCGCTGGGGGCTTCGCTCGCATTGCGACGCGGGTCGACCAGTTAAAACAGCAAGCAGAGCAACAGCAACAGGGCTTTTTGTTTCTCCACGCTGGCGATTGCTTTCAAGGCACGCTCTATTTTTCGCTGTTCAAAGGAGAGGCCAACGCGACGTTGCTCAATGCACTTAATATTGATGCGATGGCGCTCGGAAATCATGAACTCGATATGGGAAATGAGCCGGTCGCACATTTCGTTGATCGCATCCAGTTTCCACTATTAGCGGGTAACTGGGATTTATCCAATGAGTTACCTCATAAGCGTTTTCGATTGCAAGGTCACAGGAATGTGGTGCCTTACGATACAGATCAACACCGCGCCAATTGGATAGAGAAAGCGGTTGGCGACGATAGAGTCGCAATCTTCTCGTTGGCGCTAGACAAAATGGCCGAAATTTCTAATCCAGATTGGGATACACCGTTTGTTGATGCGGTAGAGACCGCCAAGAATACCGTCGCCGCTATCCGACAATCTGGTATCAACAAAATTATTCTGCTCAGCCACATGGGCTATGAAGCTGATCTCGACTTGGCCAACCATGTCGATGGGATAAGCGTCATCGTGGGCGGACACAGTCATAGGTTACAGGGTGACTTTAGTCTGCTTGGGCTAGCAAAAGATGACCCTTATGGCGTGAGAGTCAACCAAACTTATGTAGTGCAATCGGGCATGCACGCATTGAGCTTAGGCCATTGTGATCTAGAGTTTGCACCAGACGGCACTCTTACCCGATTCGAGGGTAAAAATGAGTTGTTGCTCGGTCGCCGATTATTCATCGATGCCAGCATGAACGAAACCCATAATGACTCACCGTATCAAGTCGCTCGCAGCTACATTGACGCCCATCCCAATGTCATCGTGTGTAAAAAGCAGCAGTCACTACAGACCCTACTTGAGCAAAAATACACATCGCAAGTGAGACAACTGCAAAAGCAAATCATCGCCACTTGCGATCAAACGCTGCGCCATACCCGCATACCCGATCAGCAGGGGCCAAGCGACATTGCCCCTTTAGTGGCTGAATCCTTTGCCTATCAGATGAAAAAATTGGGCCATCAAGTCGACTTTGCGATTCATAATGCCGGTGGGGTGAGAAACTCACTCAGTGCAGGCCAAGTATCTGTGGCTGACATAGCAGGTAAACTGCTGCCTTTCGCGGTCCCGATTGGCATTTACTATATTGAGGGACGCGAGATTGCCAACATTCTTGAGGGCGCAATAAACAACGCACTGAACAATGGCGTGGTAGGAACCGGTGATGGCTCATACCCTTACACGCATAACTTATGCTTCGAGTACTGCTGTGATGAACCATTGGGAGCGCGTATTAAACGGCTCAAGTTGCTTGATAATTGCGGTCAATGGCAGGAGGTTGAAGATGACAAAGTGTACTGCGGCACCTCTTCGGCTTATACCATGAAAGGCAAAGAAGGCTATGAAGCCATGAGTAAGATGCAAGGTGAGGGGACTATTACCACTTATTCAATGGCTGACTGTTTTATTAACTTCGTAAAAGATCATCCCGAGGCGCTTAATCGTCTAAATACCCCATCAGTTGATCAGAAATGGCATAAAGGTTGCTAAATCTCCGATGAATCCAAACTCGCGCAATATCGCAGTAAAGGGGGATTTATGTGGAGTAAAGATTGGCTTGATGTGGTGGTAGTGATTGGTTGGATAAGTATTTGGACCGCTCTTGTCTATTTCGTCCCAACGGGCGGCGTTTGAGCCCACCGTGTACTCACCAATAAAAGGAGCATTTTTTGCTCCTTTTTGATTTTTTTACTAGACGTCTGATAAATAGCGACTTAATATCCGCGCTGTTTGGGGAGTAGTCGCCTCTGGTTTACTTATCGTCATCTCGATAGCCTGTTTGTTATCCGGTAAGTATAAGTGACGTTGATATTGTTCATCAGCTTAGCTTCGACGAGACCAACGTAATCAAATTCTGCATCGCTTTATTCAGGTGCAGGTGGTTTGTTTGCGGTAGGGATCGTCACATTCATCTCATTTGCCCCGATCCCTCCGTTTCAGGAGGACATATGACCCCGGTGACTTACATCAGTTTTGCCCTGTTTACCTTAATGCTCGTCGCCATCGACATTTGGCAAACGCGAGGTGGCAACGTTTCGCTTAAAAAAGCGGCAATATGGAGCCTGTTTTGGTTTCTATTGGCATTTTTGTTTGCCGCCACCTTGTATCTGTTTTGGGATGTGTACGCGCCCAACAGTGATTACAGTGCGCAAAAAGCGACCATTGCATTTATCACAGGCTACCTGTTAGAAAAATCACTGAGTGTCGACAATCTATTTGTCTTTGCCATCATCTTTCATCAGTACATGGTACCGGAGCAGTTGCGTCCACGAGCGTTACTTTGGGGCGTGATTGGTGCGTTAGTGCTACGAGCAATAATGATAGCCGTTGGTGCGCAATTGTTAGCGCAATACCACTGGGTACTCTATCTGTTTGCGGCGTTTTTGATTTGGACCGGTATTCAACTGGCGAGAGAGCAAGGTGAAAGTCAGGTTAATCCTTTGCCGGAGCGCCTTATTCGACGTCTGATGCCTGTCAGCCAACAGTTTGCTGGAGGAGCGCTGAGCGTGGTGGAAGGCGGTCGACGCGTGGCGACGCCGATGCTTATTGTGATTACAGTGATCGCCTTTATGGATGTGATGTTCGCGCTCGACTCAATCCCAGCGATATTTGCCGTAACCAGAGAGCCGTTTTTAGTTCTCGCCGCGAATGTGTTTGCCCTATTAGGACTGCGATCATTGTACTTTGTGCTGCAAGGCATGATGGATAAGTTTATCTATCTAAAACCAGCATTGGCATTCATTATGGTGTTTATCGGCATCAAGATGATATTGGTCGGCAGTGAGTGGGAGATACCCACCATTTGGTCACTGACGGTACTTTTGGTGACAATGGCCGCGGCTGTGATTGCTTCAGTCGTGAAAAAGCGGACTCTCACTGAACATGCCAAGGTATTAGAATAGTTGTGGCGCGCCCCGCGTTTTTTAGTACATAAAGATGTAAAAGTTGTGTGAAATACCAGCGCGGGGTGGCGATGGTTAGAAATAAATATTAGCCAAAAGTGGCCTAATCAGCATTTTTATGCACCATAACAAAATAGTCCATAAGTCGAACTGTTAACAAGCTGTTTCATTAGTTTTTCTAATTTAAAAATGGAAAATTTGTCATTTTTTGAGCACCGAATTATTGCCTATGATTAGCTCATCAAAACGAATTAAACCAGTTTATAGAGAGGCAATCATGGCACAAGCAATGCAAATGGGTAGTATCAATGCTCCTATCTCTATGGATAAAAAAACCTATTCGGTTTCTTTCAAAGGATTGATTGCTCACTTACTCGACATTTTATTCACTGACAACAGCGCACCAAGTGCTCACTATTCAAGTGATTTGTCGAGCCACATGCAAAAAGACATCGGCTTATATCGCTAAGCCAATGACCATTTTTTAAAAAGCCAGCAGTCGCTGGCTTTTTGTTTTATGAATCATTGAAAATGCCGCTGAGTAGGGCCTCGCGTTAAATCGATTTTTGGCAACAGGTCATATTTCTCAAATATGCAACACATTGTGCTATTCCTACAGGTTTGCCGATTTGACCAGTACAAAGTGAAATGGCACTCACCAAATTCCATTGTCGATGGTAATTCTCTGATCACTTTCATCACCCCCAATGTGATCTTTCATCCATTTAACTTTCTCCTCCCTAGCATCTACGCCCATTAAATCAATTACATAGGATGAGGTGATGCATTCATAGCCAATTATAAGGTTGAGTTGTGCTTTTCTAAGTACCCGCTGATCACAGCGGAAAACAACAACGTGAATGAATAATGGAATTAAAACAATGAACATCAAGCTTACCCAACTGAGCTTAGCGATGGCTTCGCTCGGATTGTTAGTTGGTTGTAATGATCAGCTTAACGTCCAGGTAATGGATGGCTATATCGAAAACGCCGAAGTGTGGTTAGATATCAATGGTGACTATCAGCCTAGTGACAATGAACCCACTGCGACCACGGACCAGCTTGGCAAGGCAAGGCTATCGGTGAGTGGACTCAATCGCGACCAGCGCAGTGCTGTGTTGATCGCACAGGTTAACAAAGGTCGCTCTATTGATAGCGATATTCCCGGCGTGACATCGACACGCGACTATGTGATGTTGGCACCGAGCGAGTACAGCTACATCACGCCATTTTCCACCTATATTGCTCTGCAAATGCAGCAGGGAATTAGTGAAAAGCGCGCCCTTAGAAAGCTTCGCCGTCAGCTTAAACTGCCTAAACTGGATGTGCAGCAAGACTATTTGCAAGCGCAACACACGACCACAGCGCAAGCCGCTAAAGCGCTAAGCCAACTCCTGCCAGCGAAGGCGGACGACTATAGCGATAGTCAGTGGCACGAGCTATTAGAGCAAGGAGCCAAAGCACTCGGCACGGCGATCAAACAAAATCGCGGCCAGCTCGATAATTTGACCTTAACCCTAGATGATAACAATCAACCGATAGTCGCCCAAGACAGTGACTTAGATGGTGTCGCTGACCAGCGCGATCTGTTCCCTTACGATCAACAAGAATCTGCTGATTTCGATGGCGATGGCATTGGCGATCACGCGGATCTTGATGATGATAACGATGGGTTTAGTGATGACATTGAACTTTCTCTTGGCAGCAATCCCTATGACGCTAACAATCACCCAGCCGACTTAGATGGCGACAAGATTCCCGACAGCCTAGACGAAGACATTGATGGCGATGGCTGGAGTAACACAGACGAAGTGCGTTTGGGCAGCGACCCTTATTCTGCTGCACATCAGCCAAGTGATTATGACCAAGACGGTATTGCTGATAGTGAAGACAGCGATATTGATGGTGATGGCTCGCCCAATACCTTAGACGCCTTTCCCAAAGATAGATTAGAGAGCCAAGACACCAATGGCGATGGCTTGGGCGACTTTGCCTCTAGCGACGACGACGGCGACGGAATTCCTGACTCTATCGATCCAAATCCAAAGAGTCCTGACAATAGTTCAACGCAGCCATCTCCAAATTACCAGCAAGCGGTTATCTATTATAAACGCGCAGATGCCAATTACGACGGTTGGGGTTTACACCTTTGGAACAATGGCAGTTGCGATGCTGTCGCTAACGCTGCACTAGAAGGTGTCGACTGGGGCAATCCGTATCAATGGCAGGGCGTTGATCCAGAATTTGGCGCGCAATTTGTGGTGCCACTAAAAGATGCCCATGGTGCGTGCATGAACTTTATCGTTCACAAGGGCAATGATAAAGCATTGGGCGGCGATGATTTAAAGCTAGAGTTCAAAAACGGCAACACCCTATATACAGAACATGGCAGTACGACACTTAAGTATTCGCCAGACCAGCAGACAGCAGTAGAGCTAAGTGGCGCTGCGGCGCATTGGTTGAATGTTACGACACTGGCTTGGTTTGAACACTCCGACGCTGCCAGCTATCAGTTGTGGTCGAGTAAGCAAGGTGGGGCAGAGATTACTCAGCCGGAGCGCTTTATCAAGCGAGAAATTGCACTCGGCGGGCAGATCAAACATCCAGGCTTTCCGCATTTAAACGATCGTCACGAATTTTTGTTGAGTGTCAGTGAAGACGAAGCCAAAGCACTGCTCAAGGGGCAGTTGATAGTGGTGGCGTTAGATAGTGACAATCTGCCTTTAGCGGCCACGCGTGTGCAAGTCCCAGGCGTTATCGACGCCCTCTATACCCAAGGAAGCGATGATGCCGACGAGGCAAAACTAGGTAGCTGGATTGAAGGCAACACGGCACATTTCGCGCTTTGGGCACCAACCGCTCAGCAGGTTGAGCTCTATCTGTACGACCAAGATAAAGCGCTGATAGCATCGTCACCAGTGGCGATGACACTCGATTCAAAGACAGGCGTTTGGCACTACCAAGGCTCGGATGAACTAGAAAATGTGTTCTATCGTTATCGCGTCAAAGCGTACCATCCGAAAACGGATCAAGTAGAATGGATGATGACGACCGATCCTTACTCGTTGTCGCTCAGCACATCTAGCCTGCATTCGCAGCTTGTCGACCTGAATGTGCCTGAGACCAAACCAGCAGGTTGGGATAGTCAAACCGTCCCTGAACTTGCCAACCCAGAAGACAACATCATTTATGAGCTGCATATCCGTGACTTCAGTGCCAGCGACCAATTTGGTACAGCGCAGCGAAACGGAAAATACGGTGCCTTCTTGGAAGAGGAGCGCGATAGCGTCAAACAGCTTAAGTCACTACGAGAGGCCGGGCTGACAACCATTCACTTATTGCCAAGTTATGATCTTGCTTCAATCCCAGAAGATCAGGCCAAAACCGTTAACTTGACTGACAGCGTGGCGAAACTGTGCACGGTCAACCCGAACGCGAAGCTCTGTAGCGATGGTACCAGTCCAAGCACAACCATTATTGAACTGTTAGAGCAAACTGACCCTTCTAGTGGTGAAGCGCAAGCGCTACTGGCCGATATACGACCCTTGGACAGCTTCAACTGGGGATACGATCCGTTCCACTATAGTGCGCCGGAAGGCAGCTACGCCGTATCAAGTGACGGTCGCGAACGTATTCGAGAATATCGAGAGATGGTGCAAAAGCTTCATCAACTCGGCTTTAGGGTGGTGCAAGATGTGGTTTACAACCATACCTATTCGTCCGGCTTGTATGATAAGTCTGTGTTGGATAAAACCGTTCCTGGCTATTACCACAGATTGAATCCGATCACAGGCGCCGTTGAAAACTCAACCTGTTGTGATAACACCGCTTCCGAACATCGAATGTTTGAAAAACTGGTGACAGACAGTGTGATGATGTGGGCCAAAGACTACAAGATTGATGGTTTCCGCTTTGATCTGATGGGACACCTGATGAAATCGAGCATGCTGCATGTTTATGAGCAAACCAAAAAAGTCGATCCCGATACTTGGTTCTACGGTGAAGGTTGGAACTTCGGCGAAGTGGCTAATGGCCAGCGAGGTGAAAACGCCACTCAATGGCCAATGGCAGGCACTGGCATTGGTACCTACAATGATAGATTGCGCGATGGTGTGCGTGGTGGCGGACCATTTGATAGCGGTGATGCGCTGCTGAAAACCCCTGGCTTTGCGAATGCAGGCGATCGTTTTGACGCCAGTCTGCAATCGAAAATGGACTTGATTCGTTATGGAATGACCGGCAACTTACAAAACTACCCACTGCAAACAGCGAGTGGCAGCGTTGTGTATGGTCGCGATTTCCAATATGGCGGACAAGGCGCGGCCTACACGCTCGATCCCCAAGAGTCGATTAACTATGTCTCTAAACACGATAATCAAACTTTGTGGGACTTTAACCAATATAAAGCGTCGCCAGAGGTAACCGCTGCGGATCGTGCTCGCATGCAGATCGTGGGTTTATCCACCGTCATGCTCGGTCAAGGGGTGCCATTCTTGCACATGGGCTCTGAGCTACTGCGCTCTAAATCGATGGAACGTGATAGCTACGATAGTGGTGATTGGTACAATAAGGTCGATTTCAGTAAGCAAACCAATAACTGGAATATCGGATTGCCACGAGCCGACAAAGATCAGGCTAACTGGGATGCGATTAAATCGGTGATCAGTAACCCTAATACTCAGGCAAGCGCTGAGGATATTGAATGGACCGACAATGCCTTTAAGGCACTGCTAAAAGTGCGCAGTTCTTCACCGCTACTGAGATTAGTTAGTGAGCAAGAAGTTATCGAACGGGTGCGCTTCCACAATACCGGACCGGATTCATTGCCAGGGCTGATTGCGATGTCGGTCAATGATGGTGTAGCGGTCGGTGCGGATCTCGATAACGCCAATGACGCTGTGATGGTGATCATCAATGCCAATACCCAAACCCAACATCTGTACGTTGAACATGCCGCAGGCTTTGAGTTGCATCAAGCACTGTTCGATTCTGCCGATACACGAGTTAAGCGAGCTAAGTTCGACAGCGGGACGTTCAGTGTCCCTGGTTTAACGGCTGCTGTGTTTGTTATTCCTCAAAGTGGTGAGCAGGGTGAAGGTCTCAACATTGAGGTCAAACCGGTTGATGTGGCCCCGTTTGGTAGCACTCAAGTTTACTTGCGCGGTTCGATGAATGGTTGGAGCACCGATAACGAACTGAGCTATCAAGGCGAGGGGATTTATCAGTTTAATGGCTACTTAACCCCTGGCGAGTACCAATTCAAGATTGCTTCGTCTGATTGGAGCTCGGTTAACCTAGGCTTTGCTGAACTGGCGCAAGCCAATCAGTCTGTTAGCTTGAGCGACGCTGGCAACGGAAACATCAAGTTACTCGTCACTGAGCAAGGCCTCTATAACTTCGTGTTCGATGCCAGCAATCAAGCGTCATTGAGCGTGGCGGTGATCAATTCGCAAGTTGATTACGCATGTTATGACCAGACAAGGTCAGGATGTGATTTGCGTATCTATCAAGTGATGATTGAGTCTTTTGTCGATGGAGATGCCAATCGCGATTACAACGTCGGTTATGGTAACTCTCATCACAAAGGCGACTTACAAGGTGTTATTGACAGCTTAGACTACATTGCTAGTCTCAATATGAACGCCTTGTGGCTGACACCAATATTCGACTCATGTGCTGGCCAAGGAGGCGATGACAAACTCGACGCTACTGGCTACTTTGCGTGTGATTATTTCAACGTCGATCCAAAATTTGGTACCAATCAAACACTGCGCACCTTGATTGATGAAGCGCATCAGAGAGGGATGTTCGTCTTCCTTGATGGCGTGTTTGGCCATACTCATATCAATGGGGTTAAAGCTTCGCCGAGCGGCAAGTTACCCAGCTTAAAGGCACAATCGGGCTATCCAGGGCAATATGTTGTCTATCCAGATAGCGACAGCGAGGCGTTCTTTACTGAAGTTGCGACCTATTGGATCAAAGAGTTTGGAATCGATGGCTGGCGTCTAGATCAAGCGTATCAAGTGCCTGTAGACACATGGCGTCGAATGAGAAGCGCAGTAGAGCAAGCGTCTCTGGAAAATCTCATCGCTGGTAATCAGTGGGGAACACTTGGCTATATGGTAGGAGAGGCTTGGAGCGGCGCCGATGAAATTACGCGCACCGTTTATGGCAGTGATCAAGAGCCTGGTCTATCGTCTGCGTTTAACTTCCCATTAAGATACGGCTTAGTACAAGCGTTGGCAGTGGAAGAGTCGGGCGCTAAAGGCAGCGCAAGAAGTCTCGACGCCAGTTGGAATGCGCGAGTGCTGTCACCTTACCATGCGATGCCAAACTTAATGATAGGTAACCACGATTTGGTGCGGTTCGGCGATCTTGTTCAGCGTGGCGGGCTGTCGAATTACTTTCAACGTCACAAAGCCGCATTCAGTTTCTTAGCGGCTTACTCAGGCCCAATTACTGTCTACTACGGCGAGGAAATGGGTGATGAGGTTGAAAACTTTGCAGCTAAAGTGACCTCGAACTGCGTTGCACAAGGGCTGTGTGATGATCATGTCGCCCGTTCAAGTGGCAAAGTGGACGGCGTCACCGAGACAACATTTAGCCCAGAGCAAAGTGAGCTAAAAGCTTACCTAACCAAGTTGATGCAAGTTCGCAGTGAACACCCTGCGCTGTACAATGGCGAGCGAAGAAACCTGTGGATTGATGATAGCTTGTACGCAGATCTAAAGGTCAATGGTGATCAGCAAATTATCTATGTGCTGAACACCTCAGAGAGCGCTCAAACACTCAAGCTCGATCTTTCTCGTATTAAGCCAACAACAGAGCTACTCGATTTGATATCAGGCGAAGTTATCAATATTCAGTCAGTCAATGCCTCTATTGAGGTGCCTGCTTTGACCGGGCGATTGCTATTGGTAAAGGAGTGATCAGCGGTTAATAAAAAGGCGCTCAATCGAGCGCCTTATTTCTATTCAGTTGGTCTAAATAGCGTTACTTCTTACGACAGTACTCAGCGATCACATACATAGATTGGCCGCCATTCGCTTTACCAGAAACCAGCTTAGGATCATCGCCAATGCTGATGCCACGGATAACCGTGCCTTGTTTGATCACCTGGTTAGTGCCTTTAACAGGTAGGTCTTTGATGACCGTTACGTCGTCACCTTTTTTAAGCTCAACGCCGTTGCAATCAAGCGGTTTGTCATCGGCAGACATCCCTTGCATGGCCCAGTTCATCTGATCTTCTTCCATGTACATCATGTCTAGCGCATCTTGCGCCCAGCTTTCGGTGTTAAGTCGGGTAAGTTGACGCCACGCTGTGACTTGCACGGCTGGCACTTGGCTCCACATGCTGTCGTTTAGACAACGCCAGTGATTGATGTCTTTAGGTTCGTCAATTTCGCTCAAACACTTATCACAAACCATAATCCCGTAATCCACTGTCACATGGCTGTGCGGAGGAACAGCGTATGCCGTTAATGGTGCATCAGCAGCACACAATTCACATTTTGATTGGCAGCGTTCTAGCATAGTAGCTTGAGAAGACATAATGGACTCACATTTTATAGGGTGTAATTGAAGGCGGTTATTATGCACTTTATGCGTCGAAAATAAAGGGGAAACCCTAATTAGCTGTAATTTGACGCCTTAAATCGAACAAATCGACATTTTCCCTATGTATGTTCTATATTATTAATATCCATCAATAGCTTACAATAAGTGACATTGTCACCGTAAACGAACTATCTTTACCTCTTTAGACTTGATAGGCATAATCAGACTGGTCTTTATATCAATTTAATAGGTAGTAGGTTGGAATTACTCTCCATTAACTTTATGGGCAAGCCGCTTCGACTTGAAGGATCGATGGCTGGTTGGCAACAACTGTATTGGGATAATCAGTTAGTGTCGCAACTAGATGCCAATGCCGAGCGAGGTGAGCGTCATCAGCATCAGTTCACCCTTATGGCCGGTGAGCAACCTTTGAACTGTCGGCTTGACCTATCATTGACTTGGCAACCATTCAAATTGGACTACCGGGTTCAACTGGATGATCAGGTTATCGAGCAGGGCAGTCGTGACAGCAAAGACATTGAACAGCAGGTCCCTTTTACACCTCCACCAGCTGAAAGGCGCTTTAGTCTGATAGGGCTTGTGTCACTTGGCATGAAGGCGCTAAAAAGTGCAAAGCTAATCAAAGTGGTTCTAGCATCGGCCAGTTTAGCTGCCTATTCGTGGCTGTTTTCGTTTCAGTTCGCGCTGGCGCTGATCGCCTGTTTAGTGTTTCACGAATATGGTCATGTAAAAGCAATGAAGTACTTTGGCATGAAAACCAAAGGTATTTATCTAGTGCCATTTCTTGGAGGGTTGGCGCTCAGCGATGAGAAAATAAATACGCGCTGGCAAGATGTGGTCATTTCTATCATGGGACCAATGTTCGGATTTATCTTGTCATTCATTTTGCTCGGTATTTACCTCATTAGCGGTGAGATGTTTTTTGCCGGTCTTGCCGTGTTCAACGCATTCCTAAATTTGTTCAACCTACTGCCTATTTTGCCGCTTGACGGTGGACACGTGCTAAAAAGTATCAGCTTTTCAATGAACAGCCTTGCGGGCATAGCGGTTTGTACTCTGGCTGCAGTTGGGGGTGTGGTTCTCAGTTATTCGCTTGGATTAACTCTGTTTGGCTTTCTGTTAATCATGGGTATGATCGAGATCTTGTTTGAATGGCGCGGCCGTCATCACAGCCATCTGTTGCCGCTAGACCGATATGGTCAGGCAGTGGCAACCATTTGGTACGTGGGGTTAGTTGGCGGATTGATTGGGATCATCTGGTTCTTTGCCGCAACCGGAGACGACTTACTGCGCTTACCGTTGATGATTTTGGGTACTTAAGAGAAAGGGAGCGTTGAGCTCCCTTTGTTAACATTTCGGCTTGGCTACCTTGTAGTCAGGTAATGCTTGGATCTTACTGGCCAAATCCTGAATTCGCGTGTTGTGTGAGGGGTGGGTAGAAAGCAGTTCTGGTGGCTGATTTCCACCAGAGGCTTTGGCCATGTTTTTCCATAGCTCAATGCTCTGATTAGGGTCGAAGCCAGATTTTGCCATCAACTCTAACCCAACAATATCGGCTTCAGACTCTTGAGTTCGGCCATAAGGCATTAAAACACCATACTGCACACCTAAACCCAGCGCCGCCATAGTCACGCCGCGATATTGGGCATATTCCGAGCTTCCTAATGCGACGTTGGTCAACTGTAAACCTGCGTTAGCAAGCTGAGATTGCGACAATCGCTCGTTACTGTGATCCGCGAGTACATGGGCTATTTCATGACCAATAACCGTTGCCAATTGATCATCGTTGACAGCGACATTAAGCAGCCCAGTGTAAACACCAATTTTCCCGCCTGGCAGTGCAAACGCATTGACTTGATCGCTCTCAAATACCACGACCTCCCAGTTTTGTCCGCCAGGCAATGGAGCTACATTGGCGGTGATCGCCTGCGCGACACACTGAACATAAGCGTTGGTCTTATTATCCTGACTGATGGTTTGTTGCTGCTTCATCTGTTCAAACGACTGCGCGCCTAAATTATTCATATCTGCATTTGAGAACAGTAACAGTTGATTGCGCCCGGTTGGCGAAGCAGAGCAGGCCGCGATCAGAATAGAAGCGGCAATTGTTGAGATTTTAAGCCATGCACGCATTGAAATCTCCATTTCCAAATAAAAGACAATTGGCTAATCATAACATTAGGTTACAATCGCTGTTAACTGAATAAAATGAGAATGAAGATGAGTATTTGGAAACGACCTATTGATTTAGACCTCCTCAATAAAACTTCACACAATACCCTGATCGAGCACTTAAACATCGTTTACAGCGATGTAGGCGAAGACTTTATTTCAGCCACAATGCCGGTGTGCTCTTTTACCCATCAACCGCTGGGCATGTTACATGGCGGTGCTTCTGTTGTACTGGCAGAGACATTAGGCTCGGTTGCCGCTAATTTTTGTGTCGACGCAGATAGCTACTGCGTCGGTCTCGACATCAATGCTAACCACGTACGTTCGATGCGAAGTGGGCAGGTAATCGGGACCGCGACTCCCATTCATTTAGGTGTGTCGACCCAAGTATGGCAAATAAACATCACCGATGAACGTGGCCGTCTAATCTGTACCAGCCGCTTGACGACCGCAGTCAAAAAGCACAAAAAATCACCAGTGGGCGTGCAATGATTATTACCTTTAGTAGCGGTAAAGTCATTGCCACCGCCCATGAATTGGTGGTGAAGTTGTCTGGCCCACACAGGGTCTCACTACAATCGCAGATTGATGCTGTGTCACTGATTGGAAAGGGCGCCAATGTCATTGTCGCCCACGGCAGTGAAACGACTTGGTCGGTCAAGCTCGACAATCAAGAGCAGTTACTTCAAATCGCGCAACAAATCGGCATCGACATCCAATAATGGACAACAACACTTGATCACAGTGGGCTAAATGGGGAAACTTCCACTATCACTTGCTAGTTAAGATTTCCCCTTTATGAGTAGCCCACGTTTACGCGTACAGTTTGAAACACTATTTGAGCACTACAAAGGACAAGACTCCGGTGTTCAACTTGAAGATATCACTGATATCTTGTTTTGTACTCGGCGAAATGCGCGCATTGTCCTCAATAAAATGGAAGAAGAGGGCTGGCTTGAGTGGCACCCAGCGCCAGGTCGAGGCAAGCTTTCCCAACTTATCTTCAAGCGCAGTCGCTCCGATGTGAGTGAAAATCTTGCTCGTCGTTATCTTGATGAAGGCAAAATTGGTCAGGCACTTAAGGTGCTCGACAACGACACCGCCAAGCTTGCTCAAGTCGTCGAGGCTTATCTTGGTATTGTTCAGCAAGAAGGGCAACAAGTGGTCCGTTTGCCCTATTATCGGCCGCTAACCAACCTCAACCCGAATGGACCAATGCGTCGCTCAGAGCTGCACATCGCGCGGCAGATTTTTAGCGGGCTAACCCAGCTAGATGAAAAGGAAGCGCTGCAACCCGATTTAGCTCACTCATGGGAAATGCTCACACCCCAACACTGGCGCTTTTACATTCGGCCAAGTGTTCGATTTCACAATGGTGACTTGCTGACCACCAGTATCATCAAAGATTGTTTACAGCAGCTCACTCTCAAACCGCTTTTTTCCCATATAGAGCAGATTGAGTTGCCGGGCCAATTAGTGGTCGATATTCATCTCAGTCAAGATGACTATACCTTACCGCTTCTACTCGCAGAGTCGTGCGCAAAAGTGGTGTTACCTAAGGAACGCAGGGCAGAGGATTTTGATCGTTTTCCTGTCGGCACGGGTCCATATCGCGTCGTGCAAAATGATGATAAACGACTGGTGTTGCAAGCGTTCGATGGATATTTTGGGTTTCGCCCGTTACTGGACCGAGTTGAGGTATGGGTGATTGATGAAGCATACTCCTCTATGGTCTTTCCAAGTTTAACCAAACCAATCAAACCCGATGTGGTCAACTATAGTGATGAGGTTGAGCTAGATCCAGGCAGCACTTTATTGCTGCTCAATCGAAACAATGGCTTGGCCGCCTCCGAAGAGTGGGCGGACTATTTTAGTCAACGGCTCAACTCATTGGCGCTATACCAATTGCTTCCCCAAGACAAAATTGTCGAGCTCGGAGTATTACCAGCGCATGGTCTCAAGCCCGGTTGGTATCATCATACTCGGCAAGGTCAGCCACAGCCACCATGCAGTCGCAGTGTTACCGTTGCCTATCACGCGCAGCACCCTATGTTTCCAACCTTAGTCAAATGCATCGAAGCACTATTGAAGCAAGATGGTCTGAGCATTCAGTTGATCAAGTATGATCACAGCGTTGAATCGACTCAAGACGTTGATATCTGGATCAAGCCAATGGGTATCGCAACCAATCGTGATGATGCACTGGCTGGATGGTTACTCAACTACAGCGATATTCAATCGTTGAGCCGAAAACAAGATTTCGACTATTGGTCTAATGTAGTGAAACAGTGGCAAGCAACAGAAAACGCGCCGTTTCCAGCCAAACTGTTAGGTAAGTCGCTGGTTGAACAAAAGCAGCTGATTCCCATGTTCCATTGCTGGCTTGGGGTGAGCAAAGATCATTGCGGAGCACTGCAAAATACTAAGTGCAACGCATTAGGCTGGTTTGACTTTAGTCAGGTTTGGGTAAAGCCGACATTATCAAATAACGAGTAAGGCATTCTGGTGGTGAAACCGAACAAGAAACAGCCCAGTAAAACCGTCGATATATTCTGCGCAAAATGCAAAACACCGCTGTTTAAGTACCGCAAAGGGGGAAAAGGGGCATTAGTGAAATGCTTCAAAGAGCGTATCGTATCGGATTACACCCGAAAGCCATGTTTGTGCCCTACTTGTGGCACTGAGTTTGCGCGAGATACTCTAGTGCGTGGCACGCCTGCATTTAAAATAATCGGCGGCAAAGTCTTGGTGAAGTAGTCGCCATGCAGAATTATATCCCACAAAAATGGCTGTATAACAATTAAGCTCAAATTGTAAGAAATAGGCCTCTAGGGCTTTTTTTTGAACTTAACGCAGAAAATCAACAAAATTTAGCAAAAGCTCTATCATTGTGTTTTTAACCTGTTAGAATATCCGCAGTTAATCTTCGGTTTTTCCAAATATATAGTAAGGGTGCACAATGGAACTCGGTCTTATCATCGCTTTTATCGTCTCAGCAGCCGTTATGGTTAAGAAAGAGATGGCAGCAGCGAAATAAATCACTCATTCATTCCATTTTTAAACGACTTTTTAATGAATTTGTGTTAATAAAAGCTCCTTAATTGGAGCTCTTTTGTATCTAACTATCTGTTATTTAAAATATTTTTTAGATAAAGATAACAAAGCCAGCGTAATAGCTGGCTTTTTAGTTAAGTGTTTAGATTAGAACTGATAGTCGACTGTAATACCCCAGTTTCGGCCCGGCTGGCTCTTGGAGTCGATATTAAATTTCTCACCTGTAGCATCTCGGCCAGCAAGTTCATCGAATAGCCAGTATTTCTTATCAAGAGCATTAAATAGACCTGCTCGGAAAGTGAGATCTTGCATCGGACGGTAGTACGCTGTTAGGTCTACAAGGGTGTAGCCCGGTGCATCAACGTTAGTGTCGCTGTTCCAATCTGATTTACGTGCAACCATTTTTAGGTTGGCTAATGCGCCGTAAGTATCACGATTCAAGCCAATACCAAGATCTGCCGTGAGTGGCGCGACCGAATCGAGTGCTTTGCCTGTATTTTTATCCTTGCCTTGAGCATAGGCTACAGCCAAGCGAGTGTAGATTCCTTGAGGCGCATTAAATGCCTGATCCATTAGAATTGTTGAGCTAAATTCAGCACCATAGATCTCGACCTTATCTAAGTTCTTTTTAGAAATGACGTCTTTGCCACCTTGTTCGCCCGTTTTCTCTTGTACGATAAAGTCTCGGTAATCAGATAAGAATGTTGTTAACTCAAATTTTGCACTCTCATTTTGACCACGAAGTCCTGCTTCATATGAGAGGCTTTTTTCAGACTTAAGGTCAGGGTTGGCCTCAATAATCGCTCCGCGGGTGTAGAAGTAGTACAAGTCGTAGACCGTCGGAGCTTTAAAACCTTGGCTGATCTGACCAAACACAGACAAATTGTCATTCAAGTGATAGACCGCCCCGAGTTTACCCGTTAACGCGCTATCCTCGTTGTTGTCATACTGGGTTTTGTATCCGTCATCACTTTTTGGTTTCGCACTGAATGAGTCGTAGCGAACACCGGCTGTCATGACCAGCGCTTCATCTAACAGATAAGCTTGGTCTTGAAGGAACATACCCCATTGAAGCAAGTCGGCGTCAGGGATTCCAGTGCTACCCGGTGCGGATGTGCCTTGATCAAGCCTGTAGTCAGTATTTTCTAGGTTAAATTTGGTCGCAACGTAATTAACCCCATAGGTAAATTCATGGGCTGAAGAGGCAAGCTCTGCTATTTTTGAAGCTTGTGCATTGAACTGAATCGACTTGTCACTGGAGTCTCGTTCACGCATGCGCTTGCCATAGAATGGCGTAGTATCGTAGTTTTTAGACAACGAACTTGAGTCTTGGTAGTTAATCGACCAGTCCACTTTATCGCTCAGCGAGGTAGCCAATAACCACTCGTGCTCGAAGCCAACTCTTAAACGTTGGTTGGTATCTTTGTTGAAGTTATCGGTGTAGGTAAACATCGGTGACATAGAGTAACCGTTGTAGTTTAGCTCATCTTCATCGTATTGCTTGTTGTAGTACTCTACCGTTACACCAAATCTATGCAAATCATTCGCTTGATAGAAAGCCTTACCAAGTAGGTTTCCGATCTCGCTATCGGCTGGGTTGGCGGCACCGCGGTCAGGGCCTTCAACTTGTGAACCTGAACCATGGGTTTTCGTTTCGTGCCCCTTAGCGTATGTGGCCATGAGAAGAGTTTCTAACTTACCTTGGCGCATTGCCCAAGTTAGGGTATTTTTAAACTCCTCGTTAGCTGATGCATAGCCACTTTTAATGCCAAATCGATGTTCATCGCCATCAGTAACTAACACGTCGTCAGGATTCTTTGTGCGGAACAATACCACGCCGCCTAGGGCATCAGAACCGTATAGTGTTGAAGATGGCCCTTTATTAATTTCAATTGCTTGTAAGGTATCGATCTCAATATTGTTAGGGTATTTACGCTGCTCTGACGCGCCAGGGTTGTATGGAACCGGCTGCTGAACATCATCAACCATAACTTTTACGCGACTGTTCTCCATACCACGAATATTGAAACCAGAAATACCAAAACGGCCGGAGCCTTGAGCATTTACGCCCGGCACATATTTCATTGCCTGCTTAACGTCGGTTGAAAGGGAGTTGTCAACCTCTTCGGACGAAACCGTTTCGATAGAAGAGCTAACATCGGCTTTGCTTTGTTCGGTGCGAGTTGCTGAAACCACAACTTCATCAAATAGCGCATAATCTTGTGCATATGCAGTTGACGTTAAAGCAAAAACAATTGAAGCTGACAATAGTGAGCGTTTGTACATTATGAACTACCTCATTCCATAATTAGTCGTTCTTGGGATGGGCGGCATTCTATTGGATCTTAATAATAATTACTATCATTTGCATTTGCGTAATTATTGACTAATTTGCGAGTTAATTAAGCGGCGTAAATAAAAAAGTAAGATATATTAGATAGATAAATGTCTTTGTTACAAAATCAGAGAAAGAACAATTATTAAATTAATGTGATATACATCACGTTAATGTTTTGGAGGTAATGCATTTGCAAAGTCCAATCACCTTAGAAGCACTTCATATTCTTGATGCGATTGATCGGCGAGGGAGTTTCGCTGCGGCGGCTAATGAACTTGATAGGGCACCATCATCATTGAGTTACCAAATTCAAAAACTCGAACAAGAACTCGATATAATGATCTTTGACCGTTCCGGGCATAAGGCGAATTTTACTGAGGCAGGTCAACTGATTTTGCAGCGCGGACGTTCGATATTGATTGCCACTGAGAAGCTCGTCAATGACGCGAGTGTGTTGGCAAATGGTTGGGAGTTAGATATTACCCTTGCGTATGACGGCATTATCCCTGTCAGCAATTTTTTTCAACTCGTCGCTGATCTAAGTAATGTCAGCTCTACGAGAGTCAAACTTCAAGAGGAGATTTTGGCCGGTTGTTGGGAGTCGTTGAACAGTGGTCGGGCCGATCTTTTGGTTTGCCCTAAACTGGACACCTTACCTCAAGATGTCAAGGCGGAGGTGATTGGCAGCATGGAAATGGTCTGGGTTGCAGCCAGCGATCATTACGTGCACAAACGAAGTGGTGAGTTTGATGACAAAGCGCGCGAAAAATATCGAGTAATCGCCATTGCCGACACCGCACGCGAGCAGCCGGCGATCAGCGTTAATATAACCCAACGCCAACCCCGGCTCACTGTCACCAATTTTTCGGCGAAAGTGGATGCATTAACGTCTGGTCTAGGCATTGGTACTTTGCCAAAACAGCGGGCACAACAGTTAATAGAGGAAGGCAAACTCAAAGCGATCAGCAATACTGCGCCGATGAAAATGGACATTATCCTAGCGTGGAAACGCAACAAGATCGGTGAGGCCAAGTCCTGGTGTATTCAATATTTGATGAAAAACTGGAAAGCGAACGCACAAATATAAACAGGGGAGCCAAATGGCTCCCCCTGTTTTATTGATTGAGTGGCAGCACCATATCCGCGACACCATCTTCGAATTGGATATCGAGTTTGAAGCCGAGCTTTTGCGCCAGCATCAACATGCCGCGATTGGATGGCATGGTCATACCTGACATCTGGGTGGTCCCTTTGTGGCGACAGTATTGGATGATTTTATTCATTAATACTTTGCCCAATCCGTTCCCTTTCAAGTCTGATCGAATCAAGATAGCGAACTCTGCATCTGTGTTGTCATGATTAATTAACGCTCTGGACACGCCAATAATCGGGCTACCTGGTCGTGTTTGACTCACCGCAACAAAGGCCATTTCTCGGTCATAATCGATCTGAGTTAAATTAGCCAGCGCTTCGTGATTAAACTCACCCACGTCAGTGAAGAATCGTTTGTACAAATCCTCTTTCGACACGTTATGGATAAAGTCCGCGTGATGAGGCTCATCTTCGGGCAAGATGGGTCTTAGTAGTACGTCTTCGCCATCTCGAAGGGTAATCAGTTCTTCGTATTCAACTGGATAGGGTCGAATAGCCAAGCGTTGTTGAGCGTCGCCATCATAGCGTTTTAGCACCAAATCCGCATCGAGGATGGTAAATGTCGAACCATTAGCAAGTACTGGATGTATATCCAGCTCGAAGACTTGAGGGCAATCAACGACCATTTGCGATATACGAACCAATAGCTCGGATAAGCCATGAATGTCCATCGGCTCTGGTAGTTTTTGCAGTCTGATGTTGCCATTTTTAATCGCGCGAACGATAAGATATCTCGCCAGGGCCATGTTCAACGGAGGAAGTGCAGACGCAGCGTCAATGGATTCGTCCCACTCAGAGCCTCCTTGACCAACGAGAATAACTGGGCCAAAGGTCTCATCAGTGATCACTTTGATCCGAATTTCCTCGCCGCCTGCGAGCTTCGCCATACCTTGTACCAACAAGCCGTGCACATTTGCAGAGGGATAGGAGAGCTTAGTTCTATCTAAAATTGCTTCGGCGGCATTGGCCACTTCATGACTGTTACGCAGATTGAGCATTACTCCCTGGACATCGGATTTATGGGCGATATCAGGAGAGCGCAGTTTGACCGCCACTGGGTAGCCAATTTGCTCAGCCACATGAACGGCCTCACTTGAGTCAGATGCAATCCAAGTGGGTAACACATTGAAGTTGAAGCAACGCAAAAATGGCCCAATTTGGTGGGTATCAAGTGATACTGTGGTTTTATCCAGTAGTTTTTCTGCAATCCAGCTTTTGGCTTCATTAAGCTCTGCGATATGTACAGGTTCAGCGGTGGTTGGTGTTTCCATTAATTGTTTTTGGTTGCGCCTGTACTCGACTAAGTGCATGAATGCCACGACTGCACTCTCCGGTGTTCGGTAGGTCGGGATTCCGGCTTGGGTAAAGATATCGCGAGCAGGTTTTGCGGTCAGTTCACCAGACCAATTGGTTAGAACATTGAATCGTTTGTGTCTTGGGTGCGACTTAATCGCTTCGACGATCGCGCGCGCAGTCTGTTCAGAATGAGCAACAGCAGAAGGGCTGTGCATGATCAAAATCGCATCGGCACAATCGGTATCCATCAACGCGTTAAGTGTGTTGACATAACGGTGATGATCGGCGTCGCCGACCATATCGATAGGATTATTATGGCTCCAACTGATAGGCAGTATGTCACTCAGTTTATCTATGGTTTCTTGAGATAACTCGGCCAGCTTACCTCCTCGCTCAAGTAGTGTGTCGACGGCCATTATCGCCGGGCCACCACCATTAGTTATGATAGCGAGTCGCTCGCCGCGCAGAGGGACAGAGTGAGTTAAAGTTTCGACCGCGGCAAACAGCTCATGAGAGTTGTTCACACGTAACATACCCGTTCGGCGAATAGCGGAGTCATAGATAATATCTAACGTATTGTCGCCCCCGGTATGAGCTTGCGCTGCTACACGTCCTGCGTGAGTGCGTCCACCTTTGAGGACCAATATTCTTCGGTTGCGAGAAGCGGCTCGGGCCGCAGACATAAAACGCCGAGCATCTTTAATGGTATCGACATACAACAAGATTGACTCTGTGTGGGTGTCGGTACTCAGCTTATCCAGTAGGTCTGCGAAATCGATGTCGAGCGCATTTCCGAGTGAAATGAACGCTGAGAAGCCAATGTTTTTGTCATTAGCCCAATCAAGGATGGTGGTGCACATCGCCGCCGATTGGGAGATAAACGCGATTTTGCCCTTATTTGCGGTAACCGGCGAAAACGACGCATTGAAGTTAACCCATGGCAGGATCAGTCCGAGACTATTAGGCCCAAGAATACGCATACCGCTCTCTCGAGCAATGGACAAACAAGCGGCTTGAATGCTCTCTCCGTCGTCGTTTGCAAGGTGCATATCGGCAGAGAGCACGATTACCGTCTTGACCTGTTTTTGCGCCAATTGCTCAAAAATCCGTTGATTGTACTTAGCTTGAGTACACAGAATGGCGACATCAGGAACAATCGGCAACTGCTCGATAGAAGAGTAGGCAAGTACACCACATACCGCATCATATTTGGGTGTCACGGGCATGATCGCTCCTTCGAAACCGCCATGAAGAAGGTTCTTCATGACGATATTGCCAGCGCGCATCGGCTTAGAGGACGCACCGATAACGGCGACAGAGCGAGGTTTTAGCAGATGGTTGAGTTGACTCATAAGGTGACTCCTGCAACGCAGATAATCAATATCCTAACCAACCTACAAGCAGATTACTCAGTGATTTCGTTGTTGTTTTAATCAGATCACTCAGGTTGAGCCAAAGTTTGTGCCATCTGTCACAGAGTATTGATATATAATTAAAATGTCGGGTTGATTATCCGACGAGCAAACGGCATGATTTACAGTAATTTCTAGTAAAGGCATTTGAAGAGTTCATGAAAAAAGTAGCGATTGTTGGCTTATCAGTGTTGCTTTCAGCTTGTGTATCAAGCGACTACGTCACCGACGTTAGTTCAGAAAGCTATCGTGAGGAATACAAAACAGCGAAGGTAGAACAACCCGTTGTTTCACAGCAAGGAACGAGCAGCGCTATCGTTGAAGACAACGTTCAACCAGGCACGGTGACTATGTCTTCAAAACCGATGACTAAAGTTCAACCAAAAGCGAAACCTTCGGTCACTATTATCCCGCCGACAGCCAAACAAAAAGCAATGAATCCACGCTATGGCTTTACTATCCAGGTTGTGGCTGTTGGTTCACAGACAAAAGTCGATCACTTTGCTCGCAAGTTACCAAGAGATAATCAACCTATTTGGGAAAACTATAAAGTGGTCAACGGTACTAAGTGGTATACGGTGCTCTATGGTGATTACGCCACTCGTACCGATGCCAAAGCAGCCATCAGCGAGCTACCGGTTGAGTTCCAAGACTTAAAACCGTTTGTGAAGAGTATTGATGATATTAAGAACTCTCAATACCCAACCTTAAACAAACTCAATTAAAAAGGGCGCAAGCCCTTTTTTATTGTCTAATCGTTACTCAGTTAAACAAGCTGCCCTGCAATAAATCAGCCAAATCCGTGTAACTCAACCTGGATTCGATTATGATTGGGGCAATATTATTCCTGTAGTATCACGGAAAGATCTCTTAATGACAAAAACGACAATCTTACTGCTATGTGGCGGCGGCTCTTCAGAGCATGAAGTTTCTTTGGTGTCTGCTGACTTCCTACAATCACAGCTTTCATTGACCTCCGATTTTGATGTGATTCGTATCGAGATGAAATCAGACGGTTGGTACACCGACGACGGTCAACTGGCATACCTTGATACTAACTCTGGGACGATCAACACCAATAGTGACTCTGTGAAGTTAGATTTTGTTGTTCCTTGTATTCATGGCTTTCCTGGCGAAACGGGTGATATTCAATCGATGTTAGAGCTATCTGGTATCCCATATTTGGGGTGTGGTCCAGAGGCGAGTTCAAATAGCTTCAACAAAATAACTTCTAAGCTTTGGTACGATGCACTGGGTATTCCTAACACGCCCTATATCTTCTTATCTGAAAATAACCCAGACGCCTACCAACAGAGCAAAAACGCGTTGGAAAACTGGGGCAATATTTTTGTAAAGGCTGCGCGACAAGGCTCATCGGTAGGGTGTTACAAGGTAACGGAAGTGTCTCAGCTTCAATCTGCGCTCGATGATGCGTTCAGTTTTTCAGACCAAGTACTGGTCGAGCAAGCAGTCAAACCTCGCGAGCTAGAAGTGGCCGCTTATGAGTTTGACGGGCAGCTTTATATTACTAAACCGGGCGAAGTGATCGCGCCTGCGGATGCTTTCTATAGCTATGAAGAGAAGTATAGCGCTAGCAGTCATTCTAAAACTGAGATAGAAGCGTCAAACCTGAGCGAAGAACAACTCGAAATCATTCGTGTCAGTGCAGAGAAGGTATTCACCCAGATGAGATTGCGTCATTTGTCTCGTATCGACTTTTTCCTGACGCCAGAGGGGAATATCTATCTTAATGAAGTCAATACCTTTCCGGGAATGACGCCAATCTCAATGTTTCCGAAAATGTTGATGAACAACGGCCATAGCTTTGCTGAATTTTTGGCCGATTGTGTGCGTCGATCGCTTTAACCCCAAGGCTTAAATGTCTTAAATATCAACCTTTCCGCCGCTGCTTGCGCTCGATTGCCAAGGTATTGGTAGGGCATGGCAGCGCTTTGCCAGCGGCCATATTGTTGGATATCTTTTACTTTAACTCCTCTAGCTGCCATTTCAGCCACTGCGCCCACTCGCAGTGATTGGCCCGAAAAATTAACATCAAGTTTTAATCTGTCGCTCGCTGCACGCAAGATACGGTAAATAGAGGAATCATCGAGGGCGTTTTGGCTAACATTGCCGTGCTTGTCTATCGCCGAAAACAGCGCACCTTGGTTATTGCCACGAACTTGCAACCATTTCGTTAAATAATGAGCGGCATTTTGTGACAGCGGGTATCGATCGTTGCTTAATATAAGCGCTGTTTCTGACCCACCTTGATACAAGTCTTTCAAGCTAAGACGCTTTAGCTCCATGCGCTTTAACATGCATTCAAACATCAGGTGATAAATAGCCAAATTCCTAACATCAACAGGGCTGGTTGAGCGAGATAGGGTATTGGTAAGTTTGTCTAAATGTTGACGCGTAAAAGCGGTGGTGGTGTGTGCGTCCATTTTTTTATCCAAACGAAGCTTGGACATCAATGTCCTTACCATAGTCACTGAAGTGGGATCTGATAGCGCAAGCAGTTTATGAACCAAAGATACAGTGACAGCGTAACGCTTGAGAGTGGCGTACTTGCGTTGACTTGATTCCCGCTCTAGGAATAGCCTAACTGCAGTTGCGGAAGCTGGTAGTGGGCACACTTGCTTACGCTGGCAAAACTCGACGAACAAATTCCAATCTTTGCGCATCGCTAACAAAGAATTATGAGAGTATTGAGCGTCAGTCAATTCACGAAATTCATCCAAACTGACCAAGCGCTTGAACTGATTAATCAGTTGCTTGCGAGTAGTGTCACATGTGATGACACGAACATTTTTTCTCATTACTACGCACTATAACCACAAAAACTAATTTAAATATACTTGATAATGAGAGATTTACAATTATCATTAGAACAAACTAATTCAAAAGATATGTGCTTATGGCTGCTGCAACTTATCGAGGTTTTCACCTCAAGACTGCTGGAAATTCAACTGACGTTTGGCAAGTTCAGATTAAGAATCACATACTGTCAGGGAGCATGGCAGCCGTCAAAAAGAGCATTGATTGGTTTTGCGATACCGCAACCATTATCGATCCCAAAGAATTTAGCTCGCTAAACACTAATAAGAAGGCCGACGGCCAACCAGCACAAGAAAACTTCCATGGTTACACCATAAAAAACGATACTGGAGAAGCAAACGGCTGGTATTGTTTCTTTAACGGCAGGCTAATAAAAGGTGGAAAGCTTGCCATCCAGAAGCACATAGAGGCATACTTGCTCGCTAAACAAAAAGCCGAACAGCAACAGAAGAAGTAAATCGCATGACTCTAGTATATAGCACTGATGTAGGTCGTATTAAGCCTGAAGAAGAGAAACCACAGCGCGAAAAAGGCGACGGAATTGTTCGCATTCAACGTCAAACTAAAGGTCGAAAAGGCAAAGGTGTCTGTATTGTCACTGGGTTAGATCTCGACGATGCGCCACTCAAGCTATTGGCAGCCGAGCTTAAAAAGGTATGCGGCTGTGGTGGCTCAGTTAAAGATGGCACCATTGAAATCCAGGGCGATGCTCGCGACAAAATTAAGCAGCTATTAGAAAAGAAAGGCTACACCGTAAAGCTAGCAGGTGGCTAGACCTAATAATTAGGTTGGTCAATCTCTGATTAACAAACTGATTATTAGGTATTTTATGGTAAATCCATTATGTATAATCGGTTTTGGAGTTTGGCCAGATAAAACCAAACACACAAAGTAGAGCGCTTAGGCGCTCATTTTAAATAAATACAACATTTAACATAATCCATATAATGCGCACTAAGAGTTATAGTCTGGAAAATGCATCTTCGAGAAGCACTTGGCGTAAATAATTTGTCGTATAACTCTCAATGTATAGTTAGAATTAGTATTACTACTTTATTGTCTGATGCGTTGCGCTATGCTGCCTCTGTTATGCATTGCAATGGAAAACAGATATGACCAACCAACAGCCAATGAGTCTATTTAGTGTTAGTGATTGGCGTAGCTATCACTTGGTTAGAGCGATTAGTCCTCAAGACGCTCTAAAACAAGCTTTCGGCGATAAACTATTCCAGATAATCGACAATTCAGAACTCAACGACGACACCGTAGTCCATGCGATGTGCTGCGAATACAAAGCCGAGGTAGAGTCAGCGCTAGAGTCACTGTATCGCGATTTAGATCGCGTACTTTGGTTAGATGCCTATCCCAACACATTACGTTACCAGGTCACGTATTAACCTTCGGGATAAACCTTTTCAAACCGCTCTAGTACCAGTTCGTCGTTTAGCGAAAACTCCCTGCCAATCGACTTGGCGTAGTCAGTAAAAAATTTGAGGTGCGCCTTGTACCACCATTGATAACTGCCATCTCCTTCGCCTTCTAAGTGTGCAAACTCCTCAGGTACAAGATTAAACGGACAGCACGACACTTCGGTTAACCGAACGATACATACCGGGTTCTCATCCCAATCGAGCACAACCGTTAAACGTCCAACCTCAGGTAAAGACTCCTGCTCTACCTCGTATGCCGCCTTCAGACTGCATGATGCACGTTTGACTCCCGCCTTAACGAGACGCGCGCATTCGTTGGCATTGAATTCGTCGGCACAAAAGTACTCGGCAATAGCATCGGGTATTTCCTGTAGCTGCTGCTTAGTTAATGTTGACGTATATTGCTCGAGATAGCGTTTATGTTCTGATTTCATTAGTTAACAAACTTAATACATGACAGTGTTACAAAACTAAAAACACCCAAAGAGATGCCTTGGATAGCTGAGCATATCAAGAACGCCCATATTTGTATCTGGACTCATCCAGTTATTACTCAACAAGCGCAATTATTTTTTTAGTTTGTGACGCCATCACCTTTTAGCATAAATAACCACCCCATTTAACTGTCTAATTGAGTGACTTTCAGGAGTGTAATTTAATTACAAAGACAAACAAAAGCCCTACCACGGCAGTACAAAACTCTACTGCAAAGTGCTGATATTATGAAGGTAATTTATATTTTGTTAGTAAGCTTTGGCGATTTCTGTCTACTTACACGAATAGTCAACCAAAGATGTTCTGGGAAAATGTAACCATCGCCACTAGTGGTTTGTTTTGTTGTTGGCGAATATATTTAGTTATAGTGAGTAATTATATTTAGGCAAAAAAAAGAGCGCAGAAGCGCTCATTCTAGTTTGATATTTAGTTAACTCTGTTTGGTAGCCGTCTCTCGAATCTGCTCCGCAACCACTTTGATTGCTTGTGCGGTACTCATCCCCTCTGCCATTAGACTTTGTATTACTTCTACAGCTTTTTGTTGCTCTTCGTGTGTGAGTGGCGGTAAATCTTCGAACATAAAAAACGGCTCCTAAACAGTTAGGAACCGACTATATTACGATTAGGTTGCAAAAACTACCCTTCTAGCTTTGAATAAATCAATAACTGGTTAGGAAGTTAATATACGCGCCCATCGAGTTTTCGTTGGTATAACTCGCCCCGAGATCGAGTTGGAACAAGTTCAACGGCGAGAGCCCAATACCCGCGGTAATGGTGTCGTCGAGGTTGTCATAGGCTAAGTTGCGTTTCCATCCAGCTCTGAGTTTGAGCTGACGCAAAATATCTATTTCGCCACCCACGCGAAGCATTTGTGTGTTGTCTTTGAAGTTGGTATAGCGCTGCTCTTCGTTTAAGTCGTAATCGACACTGATAGATGCATAGTCACCGATTAAGCCTACACCCAGTGTATATAGCGGCCGCATTTGGTAGTCGTATTGTGTGGTCGCGATTGTTCGACTCTGAGTAGCATCAATTTTTGACGTTACCGTTGTCGCAGGCAACGCTTGGGTAGTAATGTCTCTCGACACTAAGTTCATTGCAGATACGCCAACGCGCAATGGGCCGTAAAACCAAAGGAAACCAGCATCAATATTGAACATAGTTTCGCCGGTACCATTCTCCCGTGCGTCGGTAATATCATAATTGTTGAGATTAGCTTGATAAACGTAGGTATAGATTCGTTGTAGCTTAGGTGTAACGCCAAACGCGATATGTTGACCAAGGAAAGTTTGGTACTTGGCTAAAGAAATACCAAGCTCCGTGACGCCAACGCCAACGGCATTTACCGCACTAAGTTCTGCGTTAATCGCTGGATTGAGAGCCGGATCGATTGAACTATTGGCGCCAGCGTATATGTCAGTTTGAGCAAATGTTTCTGCGTATGCCTTACCAAACAAGTTGGCAGCAATAAACTGATTAGGGATAGCGAAGGCAACGACACCACCAAACTCTAGTTGAGCGATATCCCCTTGTAATGCGTCTAAACTTTTTTGAATTTCGGCGCCATCTGCTGAAGCCGGGTCTTTTATCGCTGCATCTATTAGACCGGAGACTTTATCAAGGTCATCAACCATCTGGTGTTCATCGCTGTATGCCAGACCGAAACTTGGGGTGATCATTCCGACATCGTCATTTCGTCGATAGATAGCTGTGATGGCAGGATTGTAAAACGGAGCGGTTAAAAAGTTAGCGGATACCACACCAACTCCGCCCATAGCATCGCCTCGAGCTTCGATGGCGTAGTTTGCCGCGGATGCAGATGTTGCCGAAAGAGCAATAGACAATGCCAGAAGTTTTATTTTATTTTCCATAGCGATATAAACTTTTTGATTCCTTAGGCTTGTATCGACCTATTGTCTATTATCTTTAATTATTCCTCTACAGAAACATCATACGTTTTACTGATTATTTGCGATTGCTCGACGATTATAGGCCCTTGCCAACGTTGGCTGTTGACCGATACCGCCAGTACGTAACGTCCAGGGTCGATAGCAATTTTTTCGATTGTGGTTGGATAATCTGACTCATAGCGTTGATTCCAGACTTGGTTGTAATTGCCATCCACGTAGTCGTAAATTGAAATATCGAGTTTAGGTAGCGGACAATGTGGATTAAGTAGCGCGTTTCGTTCCACCTCCCACTCCGCTTTAGCATTCCACCTTACTGAAGTTGATGAAAAAGGCTCACCAAGTACCAACCAAGAACTCCATGTAGTTTGGTCGGCGGCGGTTATGTCGATACGGTATAACCCCATATCAACGCGACTGTTGAGATTATATCGCTTGGTGAATGTTTTGGTGTCATTGTCACTACTCGAACTCGATACCATGAAAGTGTTATCGGTAGACACCACTTTCGACACCCACTTGGTCAAGCGAATGTCAACAATATCCTTGGACGATGTGGCTTCGACAATGGCCCGATAAGCATCGCGCCCCGGGCTCTGGATTTCGGTTCTTCGAACTACGATGTTGTGTAACCATTGAGGCAACGGTTTTCGGTCTAGACCCTTACCACAATCGACCTCGAGTGACTGAACGAACAGCTCATTGAGGTGTGGTGTGATGGTTTGGCTGTCTTCTAACTGCCAAACTTCTACCAGAGAGCTAAACATGCCCGTCAGGTCCCCATCGAGTAAGCTCTTATGTGCTTGAATCAACGCCGAGTTGGTTTCAAACCAAGGGACCGGTTCAGACATTAATGGCGAACTGAGTATCAGCGCACTGAGCAAAAGGGATTTTCTAATCATTATGCTTTCATTTTATAACCAACACCACGTAAGGTTTCGATCTCTAATCCTGGTAGCTTTTGGCGTAGTTGCAATACGTGAGTATCAACGGTGCGGGTGGTAGGAAAGTGGTTGTAACCCCAAACATGATCGAGTAGCTCGTCACGCGTAAACACTCGACCTAAGTTGCTGGCTAAAAATAAAAGCAAGTCAAACTCAGTTCGAGTTAAGGTGATAGATTCTTGCTTATAAAAGACTTCACGTGTCGACTTGTCGATAACCAAGTGCTCGGTAACAACGCGCGAATCATCAGTCGCTTCACCTTCAGGAGTACGCAGTTGAGCGCGGACCCGAGCGAATAGCTCAGCCTCAGCGAACGGTTTGGTCAAGTAATCGTTAGCACCTGCATCTAAGCCAGCCACTTTGTCTTTTACTGTGACTAAAGCGGTGAGCAGTATCACTGGGATATCTTTGATCTTTTTCCAGTTTGTTAGATGCTCAACAGAATCTCCATCCGGTAATTGACGGTCGAGAATAACAAGATCGGATTTATCCCAATATTGCGCGACGTCAGCGATGGTTTCGGCATGGAAACATTCGTATCCCGCTTGTTCTAGGCTGACAAGCAACCCATCCGCTAAGTTTTTGTCGTCTTCAACGAGAAGCAGTGTCTGTTTCACAAGGTATCTCCAAAATAAACGTTGTGGGTGGGCCAATTAGTGACATTTTACCACCCATCCTACCGACCATCGACTCGACTATGGTTAAGCCAAGCCCTAGGCCGCTTTTACTTACGAACGGTTTGCGAAGTTGACGCCAATCTTTTGCCGTCAGCTCCCCTTGGTCCATAACTTTAACCGTAATTTTATGTTTCGCTGTAGTAACATCAACAACGACCGGTGCTACGCCGTATTTGACAGCATTTCTGATCAAATTGTCGATACACGTTCCAAGCCAATAAACGTTCAACTTGGCAGCGATATCTTGGTTGATGACGAATTCCACGTTACCATCAAATTCCTCCTCAACCTTAAATTCCAGCCACTCCTGTACCGATGGTACCCATTCGACAGCGAGCGGCTTGTTATCCGACTGCAAGTAGTCTTTGCTTGCTTCCGCGAGTTGACGCAAGCGTCTTGAATCTTCGCACAAACGCCGAAACTCATCATAGACAGATTCTGGAAGCTTCTCGAACTCACGTCTGAACCCTTCAACAGTGAGTGACAAGCTTGCAATCGGTGTTCTAAGTTCGTGGGTTAAAATCTGCAACACCAACATACGACTTTTCATTTCTTGGCGTTTGGTGTTCCATCGATACGCGAACCAACCAATGACTAACAAAATATTGGCTATGGCCAACACGATCATAGAAACTCGCAGTAGATCAGATTGATCTTCCACATCCCAACATAAGTTACCACGTTGAACAAAACAGCTATTTGAGTCCCTTTTTAGGCTAAACGTCAAACCTGCTAGTTCTAAGTTTTGCCGCCAAAGTGACTCAGGATAAATCAAGTAATTGTCATTATTGCGTAACCACAACTCGCTGTTCTCAATGAACATACTCGAACCAGAAATTAGCGCAATGATTGAGTCCTCGTTCATTCTTTGTAGTCGGCCGAGCAGCGTATTCTCTGGTGCTAACGACCGTTCTTTGATGTGCATGTAATGTTGTAGTTCTTCAATCCGCTCCGGGTGCACCTGCACATAACGGTGAGCATAGGTGCCGCCGCCAGGGTGAATCAGTGCACTACGAGCAAACCATTTGTCACTCAACGTCCCGCCTTTGCACATGGCACGAGTAAACACAAGGGGCTCAGTAATCAAGGGGCTTAGGGGCAGTTTTCCTGTACAGTTCTGCGCTAGGTTATACAAGCGCTGTACATCTTTAAGTGGATAAGACGACGTTTGTGGCAACATAGATTGTGGCGTCAGCAAGCGCGTAGGATAGTCGGACTGCAAGCTTCGAATGTCATAAGAGACAGTCGCGTCAAGCTGATCAAAAAGATCCACAAACTTATCAATGCGTTCTGGGAGTGATTCAGCGAAAACAAGGCTACTAAAAAGCGCTGAACTCAATGCTATTGTGGTAATTATCGTCTTAATCAATGCAAAAATTCATTAAATCAGAGAGTTATGATTCAGAGTAAATCATTATTACAAAAATATAAAACCGAAATGTGATATCAATGTCAGAAATGTAAGCTTAGAAAAGAAAGAAGCCAGCACAGGCTGGCTTCCTAATAGATGAATTACTGACTAAAGAGCGCGTGAAATGGCATCAACACTCTCTTTCGCATCACCAAATAGCATCTGAGTATTCTCTTTAAAGAACAGTGGGTTTTGCACACCAGCATAACCTGTGTTCATTGAACGTTTAAACACAATTACATTTTGTGCATTCCATACTTCCAGCACAGGCATGCCGGCGATTGGACTGTTTGGATCTTCTAACGCCGCAGGGTTAACCGTGTCGTTCGCACCAATGACGAGTACCGTATCTGTCTCTGGGAAATCGTCGTTGATTTCGTCCATCTCTAACACAATATCGTATGGCACTTTAGCTTCTGCAAGCAATACGTTCATGTGACCAGGAAGACGACCGGCAACCGGGTGAATACCAAATCGCACCTCAACACCTTGAGCACGAAGCTTCTCTGTAATTTCATGTACTGGGTATTGCGCTTGAGCTACCGCCATACCATACCCTGGAGTGATGATGACAGACTTGGAGTTTTTCAGCATCTCTGCCACATCTTCTGCTGTCGTTTCACGGTGTTCACCCTGCTCTTCATCACTAGAAATCACAACTTCTTGGCCGAAGCCACCTGCAATAACACTGATGAACGAACGGTTCATTGCTTTACACATGATGTAAGACAGAATCGCACCCGAGGAACCCACCAGCGCACCGGTCACAATCAGTAGATCGTTAGCAAGCATGAAACCTGCCGCCGCCGCGGCCCA
Source organism: Vibrio sinaloensis (assembly GCF_023195835.1). Taxonomy (NCBI): domain Bacteria; kingdom Pseudomonadati; phylum Pseudomonadota; class Gammaproteobacteria; order Vibrionales; family Vibrionaceae; genus Vibrio; species Vibrio sinaloensis. The sequence goes on from NZ_CP096200.1 coordinate 117,477, forward strand.
ACCTGAGTAAGAGTTAAGCATAGATACAACCACTGGCATATCAGCGCCACCAATCGATGCTACTAGGTGATAACCGAATGCGAACGCGATAAGTGTCATCACTATCAATGCGAACATACTGCCGTCAACATTAACAAAGTGAAGCATCAATAGTGTTGATACAACAATCGCTGCTAAGTTCATCTTGTGCTTGTGTGGCAGATTCAGTGGTGAAGAAGAGATGATTCCGCGTAGCTTACCAAACGCAACCACCGAACCAGTAAAGGTAACCGCACCGATGAATACACCTAAGAATACTTCTACTAAGTGAATAACATGCTCAGCATGGGTCGCGGCTTCAGGTGAGTCGATGTAGCTGTTGTAACCAACCAATACGGCTGCCATACCCACGAAGCTGTGTAAAATAGCCACCAGCTCAGGCATTTCGGTCATTTCAACTTTCTTCGCATAGTGAATACCGATACCACCACCAATCACCATGGCAATGATGATCCACGTAAAACCTTGTGACTCAGGCCCAAAGATCGTTGCGATCAACGCTATGGTCATACCGGCAATACCATAGTAGTTACCTGACCTAGCTGACTCTTGCTTGGACAAACCTGCCAAGCTCATAATGAAGAATAAAGCAGCAACAATATATGCGGCTTGTACTAATCCTGCAGACATTCCCTGTTACTCCTTAATCTTTACGGAACATTTCAAGCATACGCTTGGTCACGGTGAAACCACCGAAAATATTGATACTCGCGATTAACACCGCAATAAAGGCCAAGACAGAAACGACACCATTTCCCTGCCCGATTTGCAGTAAAGCACCGACGACAATAATGCCCGAGATCGCATTGGTTACAGACATTAGCGGAGTATGAAGGGCATGGGTCACGTTCCAAACAACGTAATAACCCACAACACAAGCAAGTACAAACACAGTAAAGTGAGAAAGGAACGCCGCTGGGGCAACGGATGCTACCCAAGCAAATGCACCCACGCCCGCAGCCAAAGCCGCTATTTTCTTCACAGGTGACGTTGGCTCTTCGATTTTAGGTTCTGGTTTCGCTTTTGGTTGCGCTGGTTTTTGCTCGGGTTGCGCTGAAACTTGAATCGGTGGTGCTGGCCAAGTGACTTCGCCCTCTTTGATTACCGTTACGCCGCGTAGAACAACGTCTTCGAAATCAATGTTGATGTTGCCGTCTTTCTCTTTTGCCAACAGCTTAAGAAGGTTAACGATATTGGTAGCGTACAGCTGAGAAGATTGAGTTGGCAAACGACCGACCATGTCAGTGTAACCGACAATCTTAACGCCATTGTCAGTGGTAATGACTTTGTCGGCGACTGTGTATTCGCAGTTGCCGCCATTTGCTGCCGCCAAGTCAACGATAACACTACCCGCTTTCATGCTATCCACCATTTCTTTGGTGATTAGCTTCGGTGCTGGACGCCCTGGGATAAGGGCAGTGGTAATGATGATGTCAACGTCTTTCGCCTGCTCAGCATATAGCTCAGCGGCTTTCTTGTTAAACTCGTCCGACATTTCTTTGGCGTAGCCATCACCGGAGCCAGACTCTTCTTTGAAATCAACTTCTAAGAACTCTGCGCCCATTGATTGGACTTGCTCTTTGACTTCTGGACGAACGTCGAATGCTCGAACAATCGCGCCCAAGCTACCTGCCGCACCGATGGCAGCAAGACCGGCAACACCTGCACCCGCTACCAGCACTTTAGCCGGCGGAACCTTACCCGCGGCGGTGATTTGTCCGGTAAAGAAGCGACCAAACTCATGCGCGGCTTCAACAACAGCGCGATAACCCGCAATGTTGGCCATCGAGGAAAGAGCGTCTAACGCTTGAGCGCGCGAAATACGCGGCACTGCGTCCATTGCCATAACGTTGATATTTTTACTAGAAAGTTTTTCCATCAACTCAGGGTTTTGTGCAGGCCAAATAAAACTAATTAAGCTTGCCCCATCTTTTAATAAAGCAATCTCATCGTGTTTTTCATCTGATAAAGGCGCATTCACCTTGAGGATAAGATCTGAATTCCAGACTTCTTCAGCGCTGACAATATTTGCCCCTGCAGCGGTAAAGGCAGCGTCATCAAAGCTCGCTAACTCTCCTGCTCCGGTTTCGATATTGACTTCGAAGCCTAATTTTAATAACTGCTCAACCGACTTTGGCGATGCAGCCACTCGCGTTTCGCCCGCAAGTATTTCTTTTGGCACACCAATTTGCATTAGCTATTCCTTGACTATTGGCAACAATGATTGTTCTGTTTTTATCCAACGTATTCCGATACTTCAAGCATTTTGTAACAAAAACACAAAATATCATTACATATAACCTTTGGTAATCGATTATTGTGCTTTCGATTTCGTTACCCAACAACACTCTTTTCAATGAACAGAGGTCTAACCAGTATAGATAAAATTGCGAAAAAACAAGAGATTATGTTGCGTCCAAAATAAAAAAAGAGCCATCAGCATAGCGGCTAATGGCTCTCAAAATTATGATGTTTGTCAATTTGAACCGGATCTATTGAAAAATGTTATCACCCATTTGGTCAATAAACATTTGCGCTTTTTTAAGCATGAATTCGTTGGCGTCACTTTCCGTGGCTAGCACATCGGAACGAATAAAGCGGTGACTCTTGGTTTCATCACCAAATTGCTTGGTAATCCGTCCCGCAATTCGAAATTGCCCGCCTTCCGCTAACGCTTCTTGGTAAATTAAGTATCCCTTATATTCAACGGGTTCGACTGGTGGCGCCTCTTGAATCTTGGAGCCACCAAACAAGCGAGAAAAAAGTCCCACGCACTACTCCTAGTATTTATTTGGTTTTCTGCAGAATCGGTCTCTCGAACCATTCCAGTTCAACGTCGTCATCAAAAGCCTGACGGCTAAATACAACCGGCACATCATCTTTGCGGTTTTTGCGTCGGTCGTCAACGATCATTGTCTTGGCCGCTTCTATGGCGGTGACTGCGTATTCTTTTAAGGTAACCAATCGCTCTTCAGGCAGTGCTGATAGAAAATCGATATCATAACGAATGTAAACAGGCCTTAACTGACTCAGTGCCAAGCAGGCGAGATCAGCCAATTGTTCATTGTCGAAGTTGTCAGTGTACTCGGGTTTAGCCAACTCTTGGCCAACCAAGGTTTCCATGTAGTTGTGTACGTCTACGCTTATCTGCATGCTCACCAGCTCCCTTAGTGACTTATATAGTACAGTATCATTGGTTCGCCACTATTGATTGTGTTTACTCTAGCAACCAATGGCACAACACCGAATGCGGTTTCGTCCATTTTTGCACGTTAACTACCCATCTTGGCAATTTTCACTCTTAAGTTTAGTAAAAAGCTTGGAAATTCATCAAATAAAAGTATTCTTAACGAGCTATCAATCAATGAATTTGTTTTAGGCTAGGTTAAATGTCGTTTTCGCTCGTCACCACAAATTGGTTTCGCTTGTCGCTACCATTACTTCTTATGACGTTTGTAGCGCTAGGTATCGACAAGGTCATTCAATTGACACGAGCTAACTTAGATATACTCACCAACCTGCCTCTGGTGTTACTATCAGTGGCGATTGTCTTGGGTCATGTATTCAAACAAAGCCGGATTGCTATGGTTTCATGTGCGATGATGCTGGCGTACTGGATTATTCAGACTCGATTGCAAAGCCCGTTATCCTCTGGCACCACCATACTCGAACTCTCTTTACTGGCAGGGTTACTGCCTGTTGCTTTGGTTCTAGTGTATAGCTTTAGAAACGCTAACTTGCTGTCACGCGGGTTCGCGCTTTACTGCGTGATCTTGGCAATGTTAATCGGCTGGTCTTATCTAACACTCACGTACTTCTATGATGGCGGGTTTGAAAATATTAACGAGACGTTTCTTTATGTGATTCCTCAAGTCTCCAAGTTGCCGTTTATTCTTGCTCTCTATACCTTTGCCATGGTGTTGTTACTCGCGATATGTGTGTTAAGTCAAAACCGCATAATTGATACTGTGGTGTATACCGCAGTGTTATTGTCCTCCACGACCTTTATCTTCTTTGATACTACCTATATCTCCAGCACATTATTTTCCTTGGCCGGGATCTTGTTGTTGGTTCAGTTATTATCAGCCAGCTATGAGTTGGCATTTATGGATACATTAACTGAAATACCTGGACGCCTCGCACTCGAGTCTGACATGCGTCACTTGGGAAGGCGCTACACCATCGCCATGCTCGATATCGACCACTTTAAGTCTTTTAACGATACCTATGGTCATGATACTGGTGATGATGTTTTAAAATTAGTCGCAGCCAAACTCAAACAAGTTGGCGGTAAAGCCAAGGTTTATCGCTACGGTGGAGAAGAATTTACCGTTTTGTTTAAAGGGAAAAATGCCGAGCAAGCGCATGAACACCTTGAGCAGCTCCGACAATCGATCGAGAGCTATGAAATGGTCATTCGCGACCATCAAAAACGGCCGAAGGATGACAAACAAGGCAGTAAGACCCGTGGCAGCAAAAAAACCAGTGACAGCGTCACTATCACCATCAGTATTGGTGTCGCCGACAGCAGTGACTCCAACAAAGTTTCAGAAGTAATAAAAACGGCAGATGGCGCGCTTTACAAAGCCAAAAAGGCCGGGCGAAATCGAGTCTGCATGGCGTAAATCAGTCCGTCTGATTGAAAAACAGTACAATGCTCCCCCCTTTTAAACTGCTGCCATAGTTAAGGTTTAAGCCTATACCGACATTATCTATCCAATCGGATTTAAAAGGCGGTGTCATTAACCAACCAAGCGATCCCTCATAATAGTAGCTAGTGCCCAGTGGGTTGCGAATATCTGCGCCGACGTCGATTCGTCGAAAACTCGTGTATACCGTTTGGATTGACCGTTCGATTTGCGTTAGATCGTAATAGAGATTAATCCCGTTGGCTAAGTACCAACCCTCTGGATTGCCGACTTCTCCGTAGTTTGCGTCGCCAAATCCATAACCATAAAAATAATTGATTGAAGAAGTGTAGTTCCAACTCCCCCAGTCAGTTCCATGGTAATATTTGAGCTTTAAATGTGGGTTCGCTGTTACTGCCCATGCATCGGTGTTAAACAGTACATCGTCGAGAAAGGGTTTAATATACTGACGTGAGAAGTCACTTTTGTAATCATGGCGGTTAGAGTAGTACTGTAGGTGCAACCCTATTCCGGGTGTCAAAGTCCAACTTTTGTCGAGCTGCATATTATAGCGGTAGGCAGTAAAGCCACCAACAATATATTCCTCTTGATAGTCTTTGCTGTCTTGACGTCTAATCTGATAATCACGTCTCGATGCAAATATCGAAAAACGGGTAAACAACTGATGTTCAGCTTGGTCGTCTAACTCGAATGTCATAGGAATAGTAGTTACAGCGATCTGTTGGCGTAACGACAGAGACTGCTCAGAGCCAATTTCCTCATTGTTGAGATTGAACCATTCATTGGGATCAAAATCTTTAATTCCAACCGTAAACACATCACTGTCAGTCAAAAGCAATGACGCTGCGAACGATTGCTCCATGTACTTTTGCAACACTGGATAGCCATTAGCGAGTCCGATTGATGGTGCAGCGACGAGCAAAACTGCCACCGCTAAAGGGGCTTTTTTGGTGTTTCGCATTGATAAGGTCAACCTGGTTAATATCGATTCAACAAGTTGAATTTATTTCAATTATTATACACTATGCAACTGTTTTAGATTTGGTTGACAAATTGGTCTCTGCCATTTGCCTTTGCTCGATACAAACGTTCGTCTGCTTGTTTATAAAGCGAGTCAATGTTTTCGTGCCCAGTCGGCTGTAACGTCAACACACCCTGTGACACCGTCACTACCTGAGACACATCACTGTATTGATGAGGTATCGCCGTCTTAGCAAGAGCCGACTTGATCCGCTGCGCATCTTGAAGCGCTTTGTCGCCATCGGTATGACCAAGGAGAACGACGAACTCTTCGCCGCCATAACGCCCAACCACTTCTCCACTTCGGACAAACAACTGGCTTAAACATTTCGCGATATTAATTAGGCACTTATCACCTTCAAGATGACCGTAATTGTCGTTGTAGAGTTTAAAACGATCAACATCGAGCAAGATAATACTAAGCGGCAATTGGTGTCGACCATGTAGAGCGATCATTTCTTCAAGCTTTTCATCAACGTATCGACGGTTCTTCACCTTAGTTAGGCCATCTTCTTGAGCCAATTTTTCTAGCTTAGCGTTAACTCTGGCGAGTTCAGCAGATTTTTGTTTGAGTTCACGACGCATAAAGGCTATTCGCTGCATCGCAATAAGCTTAGAGTTCAGAACCAACTTATCAACAGGTTTAATCAAATAGTCGTCGCCGCCTGCCTCAATCGCGGTTGCGATCATGCTAGGTTCATCATGACCACTTAAAAAGATGATCGGTACCCAGTCTGGAAAGCGAGAGCGAATTTTGCGTGAGACCTCGAAGCCATCCATGTCAGGCATGGTAACATCAAGCAAGATCAAATCTGGCTCGAACTCTGGGTACAGCTCTAATGCCCTTAAACCAGACTCTGCCATCTCGACCGAATGACCGAGCTGTTTAAGTCTAATAGCGAGTTGAATGCGTTCCATTTGAACGTCGTCAACCAGCAAAATTTTCATTGATGAACCGGTCACTTCCACGCAATTACTACCCTACACTTAAGAGAATGCCAAAGGTAACAGTGGCTAGTAAATTGATTTTCAAAAACAAAAATCGACACTAGCACTAGTGGAAAGCATACTCTACCTCTTGCTAATCATCCAACGATGGTTGACTTTTAGCGCTTTTTTTTTACGATAGCGCCGATACATACACATTTTAAGAGAATTATGACATGTCTGATGTTAATCCAGCAGAGCAACCGAAAGTCGACTTAGCAGAGGTTTCAGCCGAGCTTCGCCAGGTAATTGAGTTTGATGAAGTTCCAGAAGCAATGCACTACATGGTGACCTCGATCCACGAGGTGTCTGAAGAAGCGGTTCGCGAAGCTTGGAATGAGTTACCTAACAGTGCGCAAAACGTATTAGACAACTTTGAGCAGTTTCACGCGCTCATTTCTGTTAGTCAGGCATTCGCAGGGTTGAATGTAATGGAAGAGTTTCCTAGCCTCGACCTCCCGAAAGAGATGTCAGATCAAGACAAAGAAGAGTATCGAGCGCAACTGCTCGATCAAGTTCTGCACAACTGTGTAAAAGACATGGTTAAACAGATTAAAAAAGCACGTCGCGATCCTATCCTAAAACGGGATTTCACAGACGTATTCGCTAAGTAATATATCAAACGCCGCTATTGCGGCGTTTTTATTTGTGTTTACTCGCGTCAGTTCACCACCATATCTCGTTGAGTTACACTGACCCCCTTAATTTGGGCAAACACTGGCACCCCTTTCTCAAGCTTTAACTCGTCACGTGCCCATGCAGTAATCGTCGCATTGAGATAGCAATTAGTAGCCAACTCGATTTTTACTTCAATGCTTTGTCGGTCGTGCCCGTGAGTATGTAGCGCTATCTCAGAGATTGTGCCGGGAAGCACATTGCGTATTGAGGTACGCTTGGGGCTATCAAGAGCCACAGACACATCGTTCGCTCTCACTTGCAAACGAACAGATTGGCCAATCTCTCCGTCAATTTTTTGTACCCACAAAGACACCTGCGGAGCGAGTTCAACTTGCGACAAGGCGTACGCCTCATTGTGTCCAACTAATCTCGCCTCAAACAACGAGCTTTGCTCTGAAAAACTTTGCCAAGGTTTCATCGCCTGAGACGCCCATACTTGCTCTATGGGGCCGGCAGTCATCACTCGACCTGAGTCGAGAATCACTAACTGATTAGCGAGACGAAGCACTTCATTCAAGCTATGAGAGACGTAAAGAATTGGGATTTGTACACATCTAGCCAGTTGCTCCAAGAAAGGTAACACTTCACGTTTTCTTGGCAGGTCCAGTGATGCGAGTGGCTCATCCATGAGTAACAGACGCGGTTTTGACAACAGAGCGCGCCCGATCGCAACGCGTTGCTTTTCACCTCCAGAGAGTTGATTAGGATAGCGTTGCAGCAATGGTTTAAGCGCAAGCAACTCAACGATCTGGTCGAAGTGTTGTACATCAATCTTTTTGACACCATACAGTAGGTTTTTCTTCACTTTGTAATGGGGAAATAGTCGCGCATTTTGAAACACATAACCAATCTCTCTTCGATGAGTGGGTACATCGATCTTTCGATGAGAATCAAATAGCACCTGTTCACCAACTTTGATCACCCCGTTGCTGGGCGTGGTCAATCCCGCTATGGCGTTGATCAAAGAGGACTTTCCCGACCCGGAACGGCCAAAAATAGCGGTAATTCCCTGTGCAGGCAGGCTAAGATCGATAGCAAAATCCATACTACCCAAACGTTGATGATATTGGACAATAAGATCACTCATCACCGGCTCCTAGTCGCTTTGCACTCGTGCGAGCAAGCCATTCCGATGCCATTAATGAACCCAACGCGATCACTATTGAGATCACACATAATCGCATAGCTTGAGCTTCAGCGCCCGGCGTTTCGATAAAGTTGTACATCGCTAATGGAATGGTTTGGGTTTCACCAGGAATATTGGAAACAAAACTGATGGTTGCGCCAAACTCGCCAAGACTTCTAGCGAAGGAGAGCATACTTCCGGTAATGATTCCTGGTAAGGTCAACGGTAAAGTGATGGTAAAAAAGACTTTAAGTGGCGATGCCCCTAAGGTGGCGGCGGCTTGCTCAAGCTGAGTATCAACATTCTCAAGACTTAATCGAATGGAGCGAACCATTAAAGGTAGTGCGACCACAATGCAAGCTAATACTGCACCTTTCCAACTGAACGAGAATACCACTCCAAAGTGTTGATAGAGCCAAGCGCCAATCCAACCCTGACGTCCCATCGAGATGAGTAACAGGTAACCAATCACCACTGGCGGCAACACTAACGGGAGATGCACCAGGCTATCAAGTAGGTTCTTTGCGAAAAACTGTTTGCGCGCGAGAATCCACGCGAGCCCGACTCCAATTGGGATCAGCCACACTAAAGCATAGGCTGCTACCTTGAGGCTCAAGGTTAAGGCTTGATACTCGTACTCAGAAAGCATTACCTTGGCTCCTTAGCTGGCAAAAATCCATACTGCGATAATATCGCTTGGCCATGAACGCCAGTAACAAAGTCAGCGAACAAAACGCTCGTAGAGTGATCGGTCAAGCGAATCATAGGATAAACAATCGGCTGATGACTTTCATCGGGCAATTCGGCGACAACCACGAGTTCTGGACTTTGATGTACATCGGTTTGATACACAATCCCAATGGGTACCTCTTCTCTCTCAATCAAAGTGAGCGCAACCCTAACATTATTAGTTGGCGCCAATTTCGAATTGACACTATTCCATACATCCAGAGATTGCAGCGATTGCCGCGCATAGATACCTGCGGGTACAGCATTCGGCTCAGCGATCGCCAGCCGTTGTCCATCCGATAAAATAGTGAGCCAATCTTGTAGCTGGGTTATATCGAGTTTTAAACCTTGCTGCTTACTCGCGACGACAAGTTTATTTGAAGCAACATTAGTGACAGCGTCACTGTTTACAACTTGCTGACGTATAAGGTGGTCGACCCACTTGGTATTGGCGGCGATATAGATATCCGCAGGAGCACCATGCTCAATTTGACGCGCCAGTGACGACGTTGCGCCAAACACGGTCGTGACATCCACCTCATACTGCTGTTTGAACTCTTCAACCAGACTAGTCACGGCGTTGGTCATGGATGATGCAGCGTAGATGCGCAATGTTTCTGCAGCGCTTGGTGACGCACAAAGTAACGACAACAAAGCGCAAATGTACGTTCTAAAAGCAACATGATGAAGAACTTGAGTTATTGTGGCCATAGTTTGTTTAAATCTAGATGCTGTTCGATGGCGTCGGCAATTCGATCAATTGCCTGTTGCTGGTTTTGCTGGTGATTAACTTCGGCAATCTGCTCGATACCGCACCAGTTTGCGAGCGCAGTCACGGCATCTGAACTATCAAATATACCATGCAAATAGGTACCAAATACCTGACCGCAATCGCTTATTGCCCCATCCTTTTTACTTGTATCAAGTAACACAGGTTGCGCAGCCGAAACTTTGCTCACCCCTGCGTGTATCTCATAGCCGCTTACGGAGACCGTTGTTGCTCCTAAGGTTAGTTCGCCGGTGACATTCGTCAGTAGCTTTTCACTCGCCAATGTTGTTTCAATCTCGAGCAAGCCTAAGCCAGGACTCGATCCTGCGCTACTTTCAATCCCGAGAGGATCGTGTATCCAGTTACCCAACATTTGATAACCGCCACAGATCCCAACCACTTTTCCGCCATAGCGTAGATGGCGCAGTAGTTGCTCGTCCCAACCTTGACTACGCAAATAATCCAGATCGCTGCGAACAGATTTAGAACCGGGCAATATAATCAGATCTGCGCCAGCTAAGGTCTCGCCTTGACCGACATAAACTAAGTTAATATCGGGATTACAACGAAGCGTGTCGAAATCGGTATGATTGCTGATGCGTGGAAATACCGGAACTTTAACAGTTAGCTTGGTGTTGTCAGCCGTTATCTGTTGGGCGTTGATCGCATCTTCGGCCTCAAGATCAAAACCATGCAAATAGGGCAACACCCCAATCACTGGCTTACCTGTTTTTTTCTCCAGCCAATCTAATCCCGACTGAAGCAGCCCGATATCGCCGCGAAACCGATTGATCACAAACCCTTTCACCCGTTGCTGCTCTGTCTCAGACAGCAAAGCTAATGTGCCATACAAGTGGGCAAAGACACCGCCACGATCAATATCCGCAACCATAATCACGGGAACATCAGCTTGTTCAGCAAAGCCCATATTCGCGATGTCATTTTCACGCAAATTAATTTCAGCCGGACTCCCTGCCCCTTCAATCAAAATACAATCGTACTCAGACTGTAAACGTTTGAACGAGTCCATCACTACTGGCATCGCTACCTGTTTGTAGCTTTGATAGCCAATGGCATCGACCGTGGTCGTCGCCTTGCCTTGAAAGATCACTTGCGCCGCCATGTCACTGTTTGGTTTAAGCAATACAGGGTTCATATGGACACTGGCAGTGACGTTGGCTGCCATAGCTTGTACCGCTTGAGCGCGACCTATTTCGCCCCCGTCTGATGTCACTGCACTATTTAAGGCCATGTTTTGCGGCTTAAATGGGGCAACATTGACCCCCTTGCGAGCTAATACCCGGCACAACCCTGCCACCAGAACGCTCTTGCCCGCATCCGACGTCGTTCCTTGAACCATTAAAGCTTTATTGGTCGCTAACATTTGACATGACTTACTTGATAATCGAAACGCCATAATAACGGCTTTTGGCGAAATTTCTCAATAATATGAATTGAATATGAACTTAGTGCTCAGGGGCAATTCAACCAAGCCTTGTTTTAATCGCACTGTTAAACAAACCCACTAACATTAGGAAGGCAGCATGAAAAAGATCGTATTAGCAACTGCATTGAGTTTGATTTTCGCCCCCGCACTGGTGATGGCTAAAGATAATTGTGCTCAACAGATGATTGAATACAAAGGACCAGTAGACACCACCACTGTCGCCTCTTTGCTACAAGACACCAAGGTTTTTGGTGAGCGAGATGTGGCCGTTGAAGGGGTGTTGATACGCCAGATTGCCCACGATACCTTCATCTTCTCCGACGGCAATGATGAAATCGAAGTCGAGTTGGATGATGGAATAGTGCTCAGCAAGCCCCTCGATAACCAAACGCGAGTGCGCTTGTTTGGTGAATATGAAGGCGGCAGTGAACCCGAAATCGAGGTCAAACACATTCAAGTGTTGTAAATAACTGATTTTAAAATCAGATTGCGTTACTATCTGGCTTGCTTATTGCAAGCCATTTTTTTAGTCAATTTTTTGTTGCCAGTCGGAGACCACTTTGAAAAAGATCATCTTGACCAGTGCCCTTGCCCTTTTAGGTTTGAGTGGAAACGCGTTTGCGAACAACTTTAACTATAACTATCTGGAAGTCCGCACCGCTATGGGGCCCGAAACTTTTGGTGCTGAGTTCAGTACTCAATTCACCGAAAACTCACACTTCGTTGTTCGGGCAGATACTCAGTTCGATAAAGATTATGACTTGGCTGGTGGGATTGGCTTTAATGGCCCAATCAACCAATTTGCCGACGTGTATGGCCAGATGCTGATTCACCAAGTCAAATTTAATAAAGAAGCTGGGGGAGAGAGCAAAACCCTAGCCGAAGTAAATATCGGTGGCCGTGTTTGGTTAGCAGAGCAAGTGGAGGTAACTGGCCGCCTAGGTCGGATTGAAAACTCTTCGGTGTTCCACGCGGGTGTGCGCTTTCATTCTACGCAACAGCTTTCCCTCTCCGCAGAAACCCGCAATAACGGTTTATATGGCCCGCAAATGACCATGTCGGTTCGTTTTCAGTACTAGAACTTACATTTAAAATCCCGTCTCAGTACGGGATTTTTGTTAGTTTCGCACAATAATTTTTCTTGGAATGAGTTCGATTCCAGGCTGATAGCGCTTCGCTGTCGCGTTGAGCGCTAACTCCATCGCGCTGTCTGCTATCAGTTCAAATTGCTGTGGTAGAGAATTTATTTTACTCGGCAGGAAGTCGAGTAATCGATTGTCACCAAAGGTGGCGAGTTTTAACTGCGACATCAAGTGGGGTTTCTTGACCAATACATCCAAAATTCCCTCTAGCAGCGTATAGGACGTCGTTACAATAGCGTCGGGAACGCTACCCTCTTCACACCAACGTCCAAACACTTGTTCACCATCTGCACGGTTGAAGTGTTCGCCGTAGCTCACTTTTGTCTCTACTCCTGCACTTGCCGCTGCCGACTTAAACCCCAGTTCCCGCTCTCTTGAAATATTCAGCTCTGGTAGTGCGCCAATCAGGCCGACACTAGTGACGCTTGCGCTCAGCACAGATTTGGTGAGCTCAAAGGCGCCACTGAAATCTTCACTGATCACACAAGAAAAATGCTCATCGTCTAACGGACGGTCGAGCGCCACCACCGGTGTTCCTTTGTTTTGCAACTCGAGATAGTAGTCGCTGGCTTCGGGGATAACGCTGGCGACAAATAGCGCGTCAACTTTGCGACTGATCAACGCATGAACCACCTGCTTTTCAGTATCAGGTTCATCGTCGGAGCAGCCAATCAATATTTGATAACCCGCCGAACGAGAATTCTGTTCAAGCAATTTTGCTAAGCGTGCATAACTGGTGTTCTCTAAGTCTGGAATCACTAGACCAAACGAACGGCTCTGACCCACCCGTAACGTACTTGCGGCCAAATCTGGACGGTAGTTGTGCTCGTTCACTACCGCCATTACTTTACGCTGTGTTTTCTCGCTGATTCGGTATTTTTGCGCTTTACCATTGATCACATAGCTTGCTGTCGTTTTCGACACGCCAGCGAGTTTAGCAATTTCATCCAGTGTCATTTACTCAACCTTTGTTCTGTGCGCCGGATCATAGAACACACCAAATGATCCATGCCGGAGTTGAATTATACGCTGAAACGATTCAGTATAAAAGCTGAATGGATTCAGCAAAAATCTAAACAGTGAGATCAGTCACCAGTTGACCAAGTTTGAACGACTTTTGCTCACTTATGATTGGCATAGTATGTAAACAGGCCAATCAAGATGCTGAATCCAAATAATTTTGCGCTTTTTGCTGAATCGATTCAGTAGCAGATTATGGTTATGAATTTGCTATCACGCAGCAAAAGCTGGGCTTTCAAAGTGAGAGCCAAAATGATTATGAATACTTCAAGCTGGAGAGCACCATGCTTAAAATCAATCAAGGTGATATCACCCTATCGCAATCGGCCGACAACAAGATCGAAGCGATCAAAAATATTGCACAGAGCCTAACCGCTAAGCAGTTGGTTCAGCCCGGTTATGTCCAAGGCATGTTAAACCGCGAACAGCAGAATTCGACATATCTTGGTAATGGTATTGCTATCCCGCACGGTACCACCGATACCCGAGATCAAGTAAACCAAACGGGCATCGCCATTCACCACTTTCCTCAAGGTGTTGACTGGGGAGACGGTCAAACAGCGTATCTTGCGATTGGTATCGCAGCCAAATCCGACGAGCATCTCGGCATTTTGAAGCAGCTAACTAAAGTGCTTGGTGCTGAAGGGGTTGAGCAGCGCATCCGAGAAGCGGCAACTGAAGCGCAAATCATCGCTCTACTCAATGGCGATGTTCAGTTTGATATTGATTTTGACCCAGCGTTGATTCAACTTAACTTCCCTGCCAGTGACATGGTGCAAATGGCAGCAGTGGCTGGCGGCTTGCTGAAAAATACCGGCTGCGTAGACAGCGGTTTTGTTGCCGATCTAGTCACCAAAGAGCCGACGCATTTAGGTCAAGGACTGTGGCTAGTTGGCAGTGAGCAACACGTTCAGCGTACTGGCCTCTCCTTTGTTTCCACCGCCAATGACTGTGAATATCAGCGCAGCAAAGTACGTGCTTTGATTGCTTTCTCTGCGTGTAATAACGCCCACCTCGATACGCTCAAACGCATTACGGAACTGGTGTATCAGCAGCAGCAACATACACTGTTTGACGCCTCTGCCGAACAGTTAATAACCCTTCTAACCGGACGCTCAGCGTCAGCCGTCGATCCCGTTGCCGGGGATAATACTGCGGTGTTTAGGATCAAAAATGCCCATGGATTGCATGCACGCCCGGGCGCGATGCTCGTCGCAGAGGCGAAGAAATTCGAGTCGAGTATTCAGGTCACTAACTTAGACGGTGATGGCAAGTCAGTTAACGCCAAAAGCTTAATGAAAGTGATTGCGCTAGGCGTTAAACATGGCCACCAACTGCAGTTTACTGCGCAAGGACACGATGCTGCTGATGCACTTGAGTCGATTGGCAATGCGATTAATGCAGGCCTCGGTGAAAGCTAAGGAGGCAGTATGAACAAGTTAACCACCAACCGCGTTGTCACTGTCACTCTTAATCCTGCGCTCGATCTCACCGGCAGCTTGGAAGCGATCCAACTCGGCAGTGTCAGCTTGGTAAAACACAGCGACTTACATGCCGCGGGTAAAGGCGTTAATGTGGCCAAAGTTCTCTCAGACTTAGGCGCAGAGGTCACGGTCACAGGCTTTTTGGGCAAAGACAATCCAGAACTGTTCCATCAACTATTTGAACAGATTGGCGCTCAAAATGAGTTTGTCGAAGTAGGCGGCGCGACGCGCATTAACGTCAAGCTTGTTGAGTCTAATGGTCAAGTCACCGACATTAATTTTCCCGGCGTGCAGGTCAATCAAACCGCCATCGCTGAGTTCGAAGCAAGGCTCAATAGACTCGCTCAATCACACGATTACTTCGTGTTCGCCGGCAGCCTACCGCAAGGCGTCTCCCCACAGCAATATGCCAACTGGATCGCTCACCTGCGTCAATTGGGCAAAAAAGTGTTGTTTGATAGTAGTAAAGAGGCGCTCCGTGTTGGGATTGAAGCTAAGCCTTGGCTTATCAAACCCAACGACGAAGAACTTGGTGATCTGCTTGGGCAAACTCTGTCTACACCAGAACAGTGCCAACAGGCAGCCCAGCAGCTAGGTCAGTCAGGTATCGACAATATCGTCGTTTCGATGGGTGCAGATGGCGTGATGTGGCTCAACCAAGGTGAATGGCTGCACGCTCAACCGCCTCGTATGAACGTGGTTAGCACAGTAGGCGCGGGCGATACTCTGGTCGCGGGTTTGTGCTGGGGCCATATGCAGAATCTACAAAAAACTCAATTGCTTAGGCTTGCCACTGCGCTTTCTGCGCTTGCTGTGAGCCAGGTGGGCGTGGGGGTAACCAGTCAACAAGAGCTGGAAAGACTCACGTTTGAAACTCAAGTTGTACAACTTGAACCAGCAAAAAATGATAACGGAAATTAAAGGACAAAGGGTTACCAATATGAATATAGCGATTGTCACTGCCTGCCCGAGTGGTGTGGCGAACAGTATCCTAGCTGCCGGTCTGCTTGAAAAAGCAGCTGCTTCGCTCGGTTGGAATGCCATGATTGAATGTCAGTCATCCGTGGTTGAATCCAATAATCTTACTCAAGATCAAATCGATCACGCTGAAGCGATTGTTATCGCCGCTAACTGCCAGGTCGACACCACGCGCTTTGTCGGCAAAAAGGTCTATCAAGCAAAAATCGACCAATTGGTCTCAGACCCCAATAGCTTCTTGCAACAAGCGGTTCAACAAGCTGTGGTGCTTGAGCAAGCAACCCAAGCTCAAGCACCTGCAACACATGGCGCGAGCAAAAAGATCGTCGCCATCACGGCGTGTCCAACTGGTGTTGCACATACCTTTATGGCAGCAGAAGCACTAGAGGAAGAAGGTAAGCGACGCGGCCATCAAATCAAGGTTGAGACCCGTGGCTCTGTCGGCGCTAAGAATCAACTCACCGAACAAGATATCGCCGAAGCAGACTTAGTGATCATTGCTGCTGATATTGAGGTGCCACTTGAGCGTTTCAACGGCAAGAAGATGTATCGCACCAAAACAGGTCCAGCGCTCAAGAAAACCGCACAAGAGATGGATAACGCTTTTGAGCTCGCATCAGTTTACCAACATACAGGTAATACGAGTTCGGCAACAAGCGATGAAAAGAAAGGTGCATACAAGCACCTTATGACCGGGGTATCTCACATGCTACCTGTGGTCGTGGCCGGCGGTCTCATCATTGCCCTATCGTTTGTGTTTGGTATTGAAGCGTTTAAAGAAGAAGGCACTCTCGCCGCGGCACTGATGACCATAGGTGGTGGTTCTGCGTTTGCGTTGATGATACCGGTTCTGGCTGGTTACATCGCATTCTCGATTGCTGACCGCCCAGGTCTTGCTCCGGGCTTAGTCGGTGGCATGTTGGCCAGTTCGACTGGCGCAGGTTTCCTTGGTGGTATCGCCGCCGGTTTTATTGCCGGTTACGCTGCAAAACTGCTCGCTGAGAAGGTTTCTCTACCTCAGTCTATGGAGGCGCTAAAACCGATATTAATCATACCATTTGTTGCGACCCTGTTTACCGGATTGGTGATGATCTATGTCGTTGGTGGACCAGTGTCTGGCATTATGAACGGTTTGACTGAGTTCCTAAACAACATGGGTTCAGACAGTGCGATTCTGCTGGGTGTATTACTTGGCGCGATGATGTGTTTTGACCTTGGTGGCCCAGTTAACAAAGCCGCCTATGCATTTGGCGTTGGTCTGCTTGCGTCTCAAACTTACGCTCCAATGGCCGCTATTATGGCTGCGGGTATGGTGCCAGCTCTGGGCATGGGACTTGCCACCTTCATCGCTAAAAACAAGTTTGACCAAAGTGAGCGCGAAGCAGGCAAAGCCTCATTCGTTCTTGGCTTGTGCTTTATTTCAGAAGGCGCTATCCCATTTGCCGCTAAAGATCCAATGCGTGTTATCCCTGCATGTATGGCTGGTGGCGCGCTAACGGGTGCTCTGTCTATGCTGTTTGGTGCTAAGTTGATGGCACCTCACGGTGGTCTGTTTGTGCTGCTTATCCCGAATGCGATTACCCCTGTCGTTATGTACTTAGTGGCCATTGCTGCGGGTACGGCGTTGACCGGATTTGGTTACGCGCTACTTAAAAGCAAAGCGGAATCAAAACACGCAGCCGCAACCGCTTAATTAGCCACCTCCCCCGATGATTGGCTTAAGCACCTTCAAATCGAAGGTGCTTTTTTTATTTATTTGTTTATCATCACGCCTTCATTAAATAAAATCAGTTGCTTAAGGCCACAATATTCAACCATGCTCACTGCAAAGGACCCTATGTTCCGTTATATTGGCCGAGAAATTGTCTCCAAGGATGTCGAAGACCTGATAATGAATAAACGCAGTTCAAAACTCATTGTGCAATTCCTCGTTGTCTTTTCAGCGCTGGCGTTTGTTCCCTTCCTATATTTCTATTCTCAGTTCGGTCAGCTTGAGACAAAAACAGAGCAATATGTCGAGCGGCTAAACCGAAACAAACTTGAATATGCGAAAGCAGAGCTGCAAGCTTCCTTATCTAAGGTATCGACATCATTAAACTATCTCTCTAACAATGGCATGCTCAACAAAGCTCTGTCTGAGCCGACCAGAGAGAACATTGATGCCTTGCAAGATTTTTGGATGCTGATTGTTCGCACCCAAGGTTACTACTCTCACCTAAGATTTATCGATGCTCAAGGCATGGAGATCGTGCGAATCAACAGCAAAGAAGGATTTGCTGAAATCGTTGAACCCGATCGATTACAGTATAAAGGTGACCGCAACTACTTTAAGTTTGCTCAAACCCTAACCAATACTGAAGTGGGTGAATTTGGTATCGACCTTGAGTCCGAACATGGGGAAATTACGACGCCGCTGACACCAGCCTACCGCGTCATCTATCCGATTGCGCTCAATGGTCAAAGACTGGGTTATTTTATTGCCAACCTCGACTTGAAGCGGATTTACCGAGGCCTAGCGTATAAGCGCAACAGCGATTACCTGCCCAATATCGTCAATAAAGATGGTTACTACATTATGTCTCCGAATGATCAGGGGATCATGGGACATTTGGTCGCCGCGAACGAAAAGCATAACATTGCCTCTCAATACCCTTTGCTGTGGCAAATGATACAGCAGCAAGAGGCTGGCACTTTTCGCAGTGATAACCAATGGGTGTCATTCACCACCGCCACATTCGACAATATCGATAACATTGATACGCTTACCTTTTTTATCGTAACCGATTTTGCCACCACGCAAGCTTTCACTGATTTAGAGAGTCGTGATCTCTATATTCAGGCCAGCTTTATTTTCATTATCTTATTCCTGCTCACTTTTACCTTTGTTGCCTGGAACCATAACCACGTCAAGAATAGCCTCGACAGTAAAATCGCTCGCGCGGCAATGAATGGCATGTCAGCGGTGGTGATTACCGATCGCAACAACCGCATCATTCAAGTGAATAGTGAGTTCACTCGAGTTAGTGGTTATACCCTTGAGGATGTCAAAGGTAAGCCACCTTCAGTCTTTGCTTCAGGTCGTCACCAACAAGAGTTCTACATGAAAATGTGGAAGGTGCTAGAGGAACGAGGTTTATGGGAAGGCGAAGTGATCAACAAGCGACGCGATGGCTCGCTGATTACCGAGATCCTTAGAATCCAAACGGTGAAAGACAGCCGTGGAACCATACAGTTTTATGTTGCATCGTTTGTTGATATCTCACACCGTAAAGAGCTCGAAGATCGCCTTCGCGAGTTGAGTGAAAAAGATCCCCTCACGTCACTTTGGAATCGCCGCAAATTTGATTCAGAGATGCAAACTCAAGCCTCACGAGTGCGCCGTTACCGCAAACACGAAACCGCCACACTCGGTCTCATTGATATCGACCACTTTAAGCGCATCAATGATAAGTACGGACATGACAAAGGTGATGAAGTGATCAAAGAGGTGGCTCGTTCACTCAAACACCACCTCCGAGAAACTGATGTCGTTGCCCGAATAGGTGGTGAAGAGTTTGCGATCATCATGCCGCACACCGAACTTCGAGAAGCGGAGACCGTTATCAATCGGATTCGCATCGCCATCAACCTTGAGAGCAAGCTAAACATTACCGTCAGCGCTGGATTAACCGAGATGTCTGGATCACCGGAAGAGACCTATAAACGTGCGGACATTGCACTGTATGAGTCCAAGTCAGGTGGTCGCAATCAAGTCTCTACACTTTCTGTAATCGAAGCCGATTCTATTGCTTGATTTTGGTGCGCCTGCACTCTAAGGCGCACCAAAACAAATCAGATTCCCTCTCCTGCTACTCTAAGTCCTTAATAGTACGTCGTTTTGTAGTTGGCTCATTTCTTGAACTAAGCTTAATACCTACGTATTCCCTACGCGCTATATGGAGATTCCAATGCAAGACGTTCTCACCGTGATCCTCGCCGGTGGTATGGGTTCACGATTAAGCCCCCTAACCGATGATCGTGCCAAGCCCGCTGTACCATTTGGGGGCAAATATCGCATTATCGATTTTACCCTTACCAACTGTCTTCACTCAGGCCTTCGTCAAATTCTCGTTCTTACCCAATACAAATCGCACTCATTACAAAAACACTTGCGAGATGGATGGTCTATTTTCAACCCAGAATTAGGTGAATTTGTTACTGTCGTACCGCCGCAAATGCGTGGTGGCGGCAAATGGTATGAAGGCACCGCTGATGCTATTTACCACAACTTATGGTTACTTGAGCGAAGTGATGCTAAACACGTGATTGTTCTATCAGGCGATCACATCTATCGCATGGATTATGCGGAGATGCTCAAAGCCCACATTGAAACTAACGCCAACCTGACCATTGCTTCGATGGCAGTGCCGCGCAAAGATGCTTCGTCCTTTGGCGTTCTTTCAGTGGATAGCAATCAGCGTGTCAGTACCTTTACCGAAAAACCCGCTAACCCTGAAGCTATGCCAGGGAGTGACGACACTAGCTTGGCTTCGATGGGGATCTATATTTTCGAAATGGAAACCTTGCAGAAAATACTCCGTGACGATGCGAGCAACTCACAATCATCCCACGATTTTGGAAACGACATTATTCCGAAACTGATTGACGAACAACAAGTCTATGCCTACAACTTCTGCTCTGACCGTGGCCGTGTCGATCGCGATTGCTACTGGCGCGACGTGGGAACGATCGATTCATTCTATCAGGCCAATATGGACCTGCTGGAACCCATTCCACCGATGAACCTTTATCAACCGAATTGGGGGATTCGCACCTATGAACCGCAACTGCCGCCGGCGCGGACTGTATCGTCAGCAACAGGCAACGAAGGGATCTTCATCAACTCAATGATTGCGAGCGGTGTCATTAACTCCGGTGGCTCAGTGCAACACTCGATCATTTCATCCGATGTGCAGATTAACGATAGCGCGACTATCGTCGATAGCATCATCTTTGGCGGGGTGGAAGTCGGTGAAGGCTGCAAGTTGGTTAACTGCATTATCGATAAACACGTTAAGCTCCCCCCATACACGGAAATCGGGCTCAATCCGGCAGAGGATGCTAAGCGATTCCATATCTCAGAGAATGGTATCGTCGTAGTACCAGAGAGCTATCAGTTCTAAGGTTAAAGCCTTTCTATCAAACCGATAGAAAGGCTTTTTTCAAGGAGAGTGACTAGATCTCCTATAGGGGAAACGAGAATAATTCTCTTTGGTTATACTACCGAAACAGCGCAGGATAAACACTGTAAACAATGTGACATTGCATTTCCTCGTTTAGCTACTTAAGTTCACTTCCTTTGGGGTGGCGTTGAAATGACGCTTGAACTCTCGAGAAAATTGCGAGGTACTGTTGTAGCCCACCAACCTTGCCGCATCACCTACCTTTAACCCCTCAAGTTGAATCAATTCTCTGGCTTTGTTGAGGCGAACCTTCTTAATGTACTGAATCGGTGACGCTGAGGTGACACTGCGAAACGCATTGTGGAAGGCGGAAATGCTCATATTCGCGCTTTGAGCCAGATCTTGGACCGTGACCGTCTGATTATAGTTCTGATGTAAGTATTCCAATGCCTTAGCCACTCTCGCGTAATGACCCTCGTGACGGGCGAGATCAAACAGTACGTGCCCTTCTCTGCTCATTAGTGCCCGTAAGGTTAACTCTTCCATCAAATTCGCACCAAGAATTGAGGCCTCAATCGGATGACATAACGCTTTCATTAACCGCAGACACACATCGAGCATCTCATCGTCCATCGCTACCGACTTTAAACCAGTACAGGCTCCACTGTCATTACATGGCTTATAGCAGCCCTGGCTTTCAAGTTGGTTGACTAAGCGGTGCAGTACTTGTGCATCGATATCTATGCTTAACCCGAGTAAAGGCTCACCATTTTCGGCGATCGCTTCACACTCCAGAGGCATAGGTACGCCCACCACGAGGTAATCATCCGGCCCATAGCGCACAGGGTCATTGCCCAAGTAGATATTCTTAGTTCCCTGACCGAGCACAATCACGCCCGATTGATAGACAAACGGTTGGCGTTGATTACCTTTGCTACTGCGATAAAAATGCACGCCATCGATCGCCGTTTTGCTGATGCCCTCTAACTGCTCTAAGTTGTTTTGTGCAACATACACTTTCATCCAGTGTGCTAATGACATCATTGTTCACCATAAAAATAGAAATAGGCATAATTATCGGAGAAATTGACCTTTATTTAGCCCAATGTCAATACTAATATGCACAATGAAATTGAACACAATGTTCCTACACGGAAATAAGAGGCAACCTATAATGCAATTTTCCTATGTAAATCCTACTCAAATTCATTTTGGTCAAGGTCAGATCAAAGCCATCGCAAGTGCTATTCCAACCGAGCAAAAAGTGTTGGTCATTTATGGTGGTGGTTCAATTAAACGCAATGGCGTCTATGACCAAGTAAGCCAAGCGTTAACTAATCATCAGTGGACTGAGTTTTCCGGTGTAGAGCCAAACCCGACCAAAGAGACGCTCGATAAGGCGGTTGCCATTGTTAAAGAGCAAGGCATTGATTTCATTCTTGCTGTTGGTGGTGGTTCGGTTATTGACGGTTCTAAATATGTTGCCGCAGCAGCAAAATACCAAGGTGACGGCTGGGACATTATGGTTGGTAAACACCATGTGACCTCTGCTGTGCCACTGGCTGCGATTCTCACTTTGCCTGCGACGGGCTCTGAGTCGAACATGGGCGCGGTGATCACCAAAGCGGAAACACACGACAAACTTCCGTTTATGACTCCGCATGTTCAGCCGAAGTTCGCGGTTATGGACCCAGACGTGATGAAAACATTGCCAGAAAAGCAACTTATCAACGGCTTGGTCGATGCTTGGGTACACGTTTGTGAACAGTACTTAACGGTTCAACATGGCGCAATGGTACAAGACGGCTATGCCGAAACTCTGCTGAAAAACCTCAAAACGCTCGCCGACCAGTTCGAGCAACGCGACAGTGATCAATGGCGCGCTAACCTGATGTGGACAGCAAACCAAGCGTTAAACGGTTTAATTGGTGCAGGTGTTGCACAAGACTGGGCAACACACATGATTGGTCACGAGTTTACTGCGCTTTGGGGCGTGGATCATGCTCGTTCACTGGCCATCGTTCAGCCTTCATTGCTGCGTAATCAGTTTGCCGTTAAAAAGGCGAAATTAGAGCAGATGGGACTTAACGTATTCGGTCTAGAACCATCAGATAATCTTGCCGAAGAAACCATCAAAGCGATTGAAGCGTTCTACCAGTCGCTTGGTGTGGATGTACAGTTCAGCGGATACGAGGGCGACAAACAACACGCTGTCGATTCGGTGATTAACCAACTTGAGCAGCACGGTATGGTCGCACTAGGTGAAAACCAAGCCATTGATCTTAACCAAAGCCGTAAAATCTTAGAGTTGGCGATTGCCTAAACGAGTTAATTAATAGACAAAAAAGCAGCGAAAGCTGCTTTTTTTAATAGGATAAAAATCGTTGGTACAAACAAGGTTGTTACCCAACCTGATAACGATAGATCAGGTCATCGTAATAACGACCACCGATTTGATACGCATTTTTTTCGCGCTCTTGGAGTGTAAAGCCCGCCTTCTCCAACACCTTGCACGACGCAATATTACCATCGGTCACAATTGCGTTGACTGCATCAATCGGCAGTTGACGCGTCGCATGCTCAATCAGAGTGATCAAAGATTCCGTGCCATAGCCTTTGCCGTGATACTCGGGCAAAAGTAAGTATCCGACTTCAACCTGCTTTGGATTCTGTTCAGCGATACAAAGCCCAGTGATCCCGATCGCTCGTCCACTGGTTTTTTCTCGAATGACCAAGCACAACCAATGCTTACTCGGCCAAGACCACACTGGCAAGCGAGACTCAAATCGTTGACGAATTTCCTCTACACTGGGTTGATCAAAAGCGTAGCGAATCACTTCATCATCTTGGTGCAATCTTTGAAAAAGCGGCCAATCTTGTTCGGTAATTGCACTCATTAGTAATTGATCAGATTCTAAGTGATTCATTCGGTCTCTCTTTTGATTAATGTGTTCAATGCGTGCTGGGCGGCAGCCACACTCTCTTGAAGCGTAATCCGCTGAGTTGAATAGGCGCTGAGTGGCTGCGATGATTGTTCTATGCTCAAACAAACTTCATGCAGCGCCCCTAACCCTAAGCTGCCTGCAGAGCCTTTTATCTTATGGGTCAATTGCTTGATTTCTTCAGCATCATTCTGCTCATAGGCCTGTTCGAGCTCAGTTAAGCTTTGCTGCACTCCTTGCTCAAACAAAGTCACGATAGCATTGATTTTGTCAGCACCTAACACCTCTAGGTCGGCCAATATCACCGCAGGGTCGATGATCCCCCCATCCGCGGCTGGGCTCTGCGCTGAGTACGAAACGCTATACTGTACCAATGGGCTAGACTCCAAACGCTGTTGAATTAGATGACATAGCGCCTCTTTATCGAGAGGTTTAGGAAGATAGCCATCAAAGCCTGCTGACAAGTAACTGGCCACCTCTTCATCATAGACATGCGCAGAGACCGCAATCAGTGGGATGCCTTGATTTAATTGCTGCTGCTGAGCGCACTGTTTTAGCTCATGCAACAACTCTACACCGTTACAATCAGGCAAGTTGATGTCAAGTAATGCAATATCGAATGCTTGAGAGGTAAACACCTCTTTAGCCTGTGCACCATCAACAGCAGTGACCACCTCATGGCCTAGGCTGGCCAAAAACCCTTCTGCGACCATACAGTTGATCGGGTTGTCTTCTACCAACAATACACGAGCCTTAATGTTACTGTCGCTCACAGTTTCGATTTGCTCTACGCTTTCACCTTTTGCCAAAGGCACACAGAACCAGAAACGGCTGCCCTCGCGAAGCTCAGACTCCACTTCAATCTCACCGCCCATTGCATCAACTATACGCTTGCTGATCGCTAGCCCTAACCCCGTCCCTCCTTTACAGGCTTGAGTTGGCCCAGCCTGAGTAAAGGCATCAAACAGATTGGGGAGCGCAGCAGGATCAATTCCGATTCCAGAGTCCGACACTTCAAAACAGACCCAACCCGGTCTTTCAGAATCATTGGCAACGTATAAGTCTATATGACCGGTGTCAGTAAACTTAATTGCATTGCCGACTAGATTATTCAGCACCTGACTGATTCGCGTCGCGTCGCCTAGCCAAAACCTATCTACGTCACTTTCAATCACACAACTGAGTTCAAGCGCTTTCTCTTGGGCCTTTGCTGTCATCAGTTGCATGGTGTCATCGACCATGGCGTGCAAATTAAAATTAACTGGGCGTATCTCTAAATGCCCCGCCTCAATTTTTGAATAATCGAGCACATCGTTAAGAATGGCCAACAGATTGTTACCGCTACGGTTAATGACATCAACATAACGACTCTGCTGACGATTTAGCCCCGTATCTTTGAGTAATCGTGCCGTACCGAGAACCCCATTCATCGGGGTGCGAATTTCATGGCTCATGGTTGCAAGAAAGGCGGTTTTCGCTCTGCTTGCTTGCTCTGCATTTGCCCGGGCCTCAGCATGGTTTGTCACTTCTTCATTTAGACGTTGGTTCGCTTGGCTTAACTGCAGGGTGCGCTCAGCCACCAACTCTTCGAGGTGTTCTTTGTGCTCTTGTAGCTCCCGTTTGGCCTTGGTTTCACTCTCTGCAACCACTTTTAACACTTTGGCTGTGTTTTGAGCAGTAATAATTGCTTGCCCCATCTGCGCTAGTTCGTCGTTACCCTGCGCATTGATTTCTACCTGCAACTGACCTTTTGCAATCGACATTAAAGCGGATGAATATTCAGCCAGGCGCTTCACCACAGATACATACACCACTTTCCAGATGATCAGGACCGCAATGATCATCCCAAGTAGCGTGATAATAGTCAGCGTGAGCTGAGCGTAGTCGAGCGTTGATTTAAGCGCTTCGACCGCGCGGGTTGTGGAAAGATTTGACTCATCAACAAGCTTACTGACCGTCGCATTAAGCGCCGAAAACTGAGTTAAGGTGTTTTGCATCAATTGCTGTGCGTCACGCTCATTCTGGTCACGGTTTTCTAGAATCTCGAATACGTCAACGCGTTGTTTGAGCTGTTGCAGTAGTTCAACCATCTGCTTTGATCGAGTGGGATCCTCTACCGCATGGACCCGACGATTCATGATGGTGAGATTTTGGTTAAACTCGTCACGTAGAGTTCGAATACGATCGATATCGGAAACAGTGCGCGATTCTTCAATATAGTTAAGCTGCTTAAAGGCTAGTAGGTGAAACTCGTGTAAGCGTTCAGCGAGATCCAGGTCGACCTCCACCAAGGTATCAAGAGCTTGGTAGGCTTGGCTCAGGTTTTGTTGCTCCAACAAGGTGTATATGTGGGTGACATTTGCCACCGCAATGGTAGAAGTGTTAGCGACTTGAGTTCGGGTCAGTTGCTCTAGCTCTTGAGCCAGTTGGCGCAATGCTTCAGTTTGGAGCGCCAATTTTTGATTGAGTATTAACCGCTGCTCAACCGCAATTCCCAGTTGAGCTAAAGTGTCAATGACGCGTTGAACATCGTTCTCTAAACGGTTGAGGAGTTCACCATCAAACGCATCAGAGCCAAGCAGCTTGATATGAGCGAGTAACGATTCAAGCTGAGTGAACAGCTCCTTGCCGGCCTGCTGACGCTGTACTTCAGTTTTGGCGTTGGACAAGGTTTGAACGGAAGAGATGATTCTAGAGCTCAGTTCTGAAACCTGACGCGCTTCAAGCATCGACGGGATCGCGGAGTTGACCACGTTACGCTCTGTTTTCGCCACCAAGCTAAACCCAGAAACCCCTATGACCGCTGACGTTAGCACCAGTAACGCCATGGCCAGAAATGCCAGTAGCAACTTGCGGCCGATACTGGCTTTAGCGAGCAACATTGAAATTCATCACTTCTTAAGCATCCGATAATGCGCTATATTTTGCAGTGTTTGTATCGCCTTTACCAACGAATTACTGCATGCCTTTGATCTTCACACCGAAAATTTGCGCTTGGCTCGCCACCAGCATTACTGTGGTTTTGTTGCTGACACCGAATGCAATGGCGCAAAAAGTGGAGCGCATCTGTGCATTATATCCTCACTTGAAAGATTCTTATTGGCTCTCAGTCAATTACGGCATGGTTGAAGAAGCCAGACAACAACGCGTTGACCTACGAGTTTTAGAAGCCGGTGGCTATCCCAATATTGACAAACAAAGAGAACAACTAGCGCTATGCGTCGAGTGGCAAGCCGATGCGATCATTCTCGGTACTGTCGCGCCCGATCTGTTTAAACAATCACTCAAGCATGAGGTCAATGGCATTCCGGTTTTCGCTACGGTTAATAAACTCATTACCGATGTAGGCAATCAAACTGTGGTTAAAGGCGAAGTGGGTGTTGATTGGTATTGGATGGGTTACTACGCAGGCGACTACCTTAAAACCAAACACCCAAAAGGAAGCGGCAAAGTCCAGATTGTGCTTTTACCCGGACCCAAGTCCAGTGGTGGGACTAAGCCTGTGATACGAGGGTTTTATTCAGCCATCCAAGATAGCGATGTCCAAATCAAACACACCTATTGGGCAGACAATGACAAGGAGTTACAACGTAACCTTGTTCAACAAGTGATTGAGCAGCCAGATATTCAATATCTGGTGGGCAGCGCAGTTGCGATTGAGGCCGCGGTAAGCGAGCTAAGAAGCAGTGGCAAACAACAACAGATAGGATTGGTGTCTACCTACCTGAGTCATGGCGTCTATCGAGGATTATTACGCAACCGAATTGAATTTGCTCCAAGTGATAAAATGGTGCAGCAAGGGCGCTTATCCGTAAAACAAGCCGTCCATTATTTGCGCCATCAACCCTATGAACCCATTGAGGCACCAGTGATCGAACCTCTGACCCCTAGC
Source organism: Vibrio sinaloensis (assembly GCF_023195835.1). Classification (NCBI taxonomy): domain Bacteria; kingdom Pseudomonadati; phylum Pseudomonadota; class Gammaproteobacteria; order Vibrionales; family Vibrionaceae; genus Vibrio; species Vibrio sinaloensis. Next base: position 145,541 of record NZ_CP096200.1, read on the forward strand.
CAGTTACCAGCCGCGGTCATTGCCGACTCACTGTCGCCATCAGAATATCGACCTACATTTTATATCTATAGTGAACACAATTAGGAATCAGTTTTAATGGATAAAACAACTCGAACCTTACCGGCCCACAAACACATTGCTTTAGTCGCACATGACAATTACAAACCTGAGCTTTTACGCTGGGTAAAAGAGAACAAAGAAAAGCTGCAAGGGCACTTTCTTTTCGCTACCGGAACGACTGGCAGCATGCTGAGTAAAGAGACTGGTCTTGCGATTAAAAGCATGATTAGTGGCCCTATGGGTGGCGATCAGCAAATTGGCGCGATGATCTCTGAATGTAAAATCGACGCTCTGATTTTCTTTTGGGATCCTCTCAACGCAGTACCACACGATCCAGATGTAAAAGCCCTGCTGAGAATAGCGAGTGTATGGAACATTCCGGTCGCGACCAACCGCGCTACGGCTAAATTCTTGATTGAATCAGAACTGATGAACCAAGAAGTCGTTATTGAAATACCCGACTACGACGCCTATCTCGCCAAGCGAACCTAACAACCAACGCCCGCAACTGTGCGGGCGTTTTGTCATCTCATTGGCTTTCACATTCAACAATCCATATATGAGCATTATTTAATATATGAATTGCTTCCCATTCTTGAGCAAATTATCACGTGAAGCTGAGCTCTTTGCTCCGATTAGACTAAGATAGAATGGTTTAAAGCCATTCAACGAATTAGGCTACACCTTGTTTGGCACCACAATAATTACATCGTTTGAATAAACTTTACTTTGCTGCTGAGAATCCAATATGAAAATTAAACTAATTGAATACCCTATTCTCTGCTGTCCGCTGTGCGGTAGCCAAGAGTACTTGCTGTCGGAGAGTGACAACATGTTGTGTGCCGAGTGCGGTTCTTTTTTCGAATCAGTTAGTCAAATCACCCCACCCGCTTCGACGCTCAATCATGGCAGTGAATCAATCACATTGGTTGGCTCACGATGCCATTAGAGGCAGAGATCCACTGTTTTAATTGATGCAGGTTGTCGAAACTTTGGTTTGCGCTTTGATGCACTTTGTCATTTAAACCGCGCAGTTGGATAGTTTCCACTCCTGCGCGCACGCCCGCCTCGAGGCCTTTTGGCGTATCATCCACGTAAAGACACTCTTCGAGCGTGAACCCCATAGTCATTGCACAATAAAGAATTAAGTCGGGCTCGGGCTTCCAACTGTTGGTATCGAACGCCGAAAAAATGACGTCTTCAAAATAGCACGCTAATCCCGTCAGCTCTAAACTACGCTGAACTTTATCTCTCGGTCCATTAGAAGCCACGCAGAACTCAATATCGTGGCGGCGTAAATAGTCGAGTAGCTCAAACACTCCGTCCATAGGCTTGAGTTGTTGGTCAAATAACTGATCGAGAATATCGCGATAGACGGGCTCAAGTTGGTCTAGAGAGACAGAGAGGCCAAGGCGTGCTTGCGTGGCGGTGAGAATATCAGCCAACTTACCCCCTTCAAAATGCTCAACAGCTTGCTCCATGGTTAGAGAGGCATTGAAACGTTTAAAGGTTTCACATAGCGCGAGACAACACAGTCGTTCACTGTCGACTAGAGTGCCATCACAGTCAAATATGACACATTTGATTTGAGAAGCTGCCATCATCAGTACCTTATCTACCTTTAGTCAGCAAATAATAAGGTACGGAGATGAGAATGTAATGATGTGCTTAACACTTTGTTGGATAGCTAGCGCTGTTGATCAAGAAACTTAGAGCACATCACTGTTTGCAGATTGGTGCTCTAAAAAAGCGTGGCTCAGCGCTACTTTTCTAACCAGAGTTGTTGGATCGGCTCGAGCTTAGATGAAGCTTTGCTCACTAGCGCTGCAATAAAATCTTGTTTGCTTGCTGTGCTTTGCGCCTTGACGACCACGTCGGATATCAACGCGTGCTGTTCGTTGACCGTTAAAATAGCGGCAGCAACCGGTTCACCCTGTTGGAAGCCAAGGTATAGTTCACAAGGTGTTGAGTAGATGATTTGAGTGAGGAACTCGACAATATGCTCTTGGTCGGTAGGCTTTTGCCAGCGGCTGGCTTGAAGCAACGCGAACATGACCGTTAAACGGTGGAAATCAACTAAGAATATATCGTCTTGATTAAACGTGGAATCAGTGGCTGAAGCGTCCAGCTCCACAACTTCTTTACCCTCAACCTCTGCACGGTAAAGGGCTAACCCAGCCAAACTCTCTTTCGTCGGAAATTCCACTTCTACTTGCTGATACAGCCATTGGTTTTTGATGTCAGCGATGTTTGGTATCGACATAATGAAGAGTTTACCTGTTGCAAGATCGAAAAGTGTAGCTGAAGCTTACTCGATAAACGCTTGAGGCGACAAGTCTTTTAGCCAAGCATGCACTATCATTCGACAAAAGCTGATATAGTGAGCACAAACAGAACAATTAATTTGGAGAAAGCCAATATGTTCAAAAAACTAGTAGGCACCGCTATCTTGGGCTTAACCTTGGCCGGTTGTTCCGGTGACGAAGTCGGTGACGTCAGTTTGGGCCTTTTTACTATGAAAGACATTAAACTTAATCACATGCAGGATCCTATCGTAACGGGTGTCACTTGCCATGTGGCCTCGATCGAAGCTGACTTTAGCCTGGCAGACCCAAGCGATAGTTCAATATCTTGCCGCCAAACCGGTGAAATTACCCCTGAGATGATTGCGCAGATTGATAAGTCTAAAGACGGTGAAGTGGTGTTTAAGAAATCTAAAAGTATTTTCTTCAAAAGCATGAAGATCCGCCGCATCCTCGACGTAGAGAACCAGACCATCATGTATCTCTCCTATTCAACCAAAGAGACTTCTGGCAGCTTTAAGCACAGTTTGTCGACAGTACCTCTTTGGGGCACCAAAGCGTATGGCTCTTTCTCTGGTGAACAGTAATCGCTGTGGATGGCAAACGCGGTTTGCCATCGCTTTTATGCAATAAATATGAAAGCATGATTACATTTCTGTGATATGATCCCGGAAAATTTCTAACTCTACACACAAAATGAAGTTTCCTGGACAGCGCAAATCTAAGCACTACTTTCCGACTCACGCTCGAGATCCTCTCGTCAATCAAATCACCCAAACGCCAAAACTGTATCGCCCGATTGTGGTGGGTGTGGGTCAAACCATTGTCGATATCGAAGCAAGAGTCGATGATGAGTTCTTGAGCAAGTACGATCTTAGCAAAGGACACTCTCTCGTTCTCGAAGAGAGTAAAGCGGATGCGCTTTATAAAGAGTTGGTTGAGCGTGAACTTATCACCCATCAATACCCAGGAGATACCATTGGTAATACCCTGCATAACTACTCGGTGTTAGCCGACAGCAAGTCGGTCCTGCTTGGTGTGATGTCACGCAATATCGAAGTCGGTTCGTTCGCCTACCGTTATTTATGTCGTACTTCATCTCGAATGAACCTTAACCACTTGCAAATGGTTGAAGGCTCGATCGGTCGCTGTTACACCTTGATTTCAGAAAACGGCGAACGCACCTTCGCAATCAACGAAGGCCACATGAATCAGCTTCGTCCTGATAGCATTCCTGAAGACGTATTCGATAAAGCCTCGGCGTTAGTGGTGTCTTCTTACCTAATGCGTGGTAATCCCGAAGATCCAATGCCCCAAGCCGTTGCGCGCGCAATCGAGATTGCCAAAGCTAAGAATGTTCCTGTGGTCCTCACGCTAGGTACTAAGTGGGTGATCGAGGGCAATGCAAAATGGTGGCAGGAGTACATCAAAGAGAATATCTCGATTCTAGCCATGAACGAAGAGGAAGGTGAAGCGTTAACCGGTGAGAAAGATCCACTGCTTGCTGCAGATAAAGCGTTAGAATGGGTTGATCTCGTGCTGTGTACCGCAGGGGCTGTTGGCCTGTACATGGCTGGCTATACCGAAGAGAGCGTTAAGCGCGAAACTGAATTACCGTTATTGCCGGGTAACATTGCCGAGTTTAACAAGTACGAGTTTAGCCGTGCGATGCGCAAAGCTGACTGCCAAACGCCAATCAAAGTCTATTCTCACATTGGTCCATATTTAGGTGGTCCATTGGAGATCAAAAACACCAACGGTGCTGGTGACGCCGCGCTTTCAGCGTTGCTTCATGATATGGCGGCTAACAGCCATCACAAAGTTAACGTGCCAAACTCATCGAAGCACGATCAGCCTTACCTCACCTACTCCTCGCTTTCGCAAATTTGTAAGTACGCGAACCGTGTCAGCTACGAAGTGTTAACTCAACATTCACCTCGCTTGGCCCGCGCACTACCAGAACGTGAAGATAGCTTAGAAGAAGCGTATTGGGATCGATAATTGACAAAGAGCTGCTTCATGCAGCTCTTTTCATTTTGAGTACGGGTAAAACACCAGTTCGCCATTATCGACTAAGAAGCAGTCCATTTTTGCCGCATGAGCAGCCTGCAGACCGAGCGCGGTATCTTCAAATACCACACAATCTTGCGCCTTCATCCCCATCTTTTCAGCCGCTTGCAAAAAAGTATCAGGATTAGGTTTGTGCTTCTCTACGTCGGTTGCCGTCACTACGGTGTCCATATGTTGCAGCAGGTTAGTCATGGTCAGCAAGCGCAGCGCGCTTTGTCGTTGACTTCCTGTTCCCACTGCCATCTTCTTTTTGCCAATAAAGTGTTCAACAATTTGCAACGTGCATTCAATCGGCTCTCCCGGTTGCTCAATTGATGCAAACGTGTCCATTTTGTAGCGCGAAACCTCATCAGGCTCTAAACTCAGGCCGTATTGACTGTTCACTTCGGCCACTATCTTATAACTCGGCATACCACCGAGACTATGTAACCACTGCCGACTAAAAGGAAAGCCAAAATGCGCTGCGGTCGCCTCCCAAGCGTGTAAGTGCGCTGGCATGGTGTCAATAAGAGTGCCATCCATATCAAATATTAATGCGTGATACTTGTCGATTCGTTCCAACATTTTTGTCTCTTTATCGCCTGAACTCACTAAATGGCATACATTTAAACGTGAGGTGGCTGGATGTAATTGATATATCTGTAATTAGCAACTACCATCAAATTGATACTAATAAGCTGATACTAACAAACCATGCGCTGTAATAACTTAAGGTAATCTCATGAATATCAAGAATAAACTTTATTCATTGGGTGTTGTATCCATTTTTGGGGTTGTCGCTGTACTTTTCGCAACCGCACATTTTGCCCAAACCACTGCTCAACTCAATCAAGCGACACTACTCGTCGCCAAGCTCGAAATTCGCCTACTTAATCTACGGCGCAATGAAAAGGATTTCTTGCTACGTAAAGACACCAAATATCTCGATACGTTTAACAAGAATATGCAAACTTTCCTTGATCTGGAAAAAGAGCTCGCCGTAATCCTAAAAGATTACCAACTCCCTTCTAGTCAGCAGCTTAGGGTCGATATTGTTAACTATCAAAAAGGGTTCAATCAACTAGTAAAAGCTTTCCAGCAACTAGGGTTGAATGATGAGAGTAACCTTATCGGCGCATACAACAAAGAGTTAGACCTCATTCGCCCGACTTTGACTAGTGACCAATTAGTACAATTGGCTGATTTTAATGAAAATATTCTGAAAGGCGATTTTCAGTCAGAGCTTCTGCCACCAGATTCCGCAGCACTGCTTAAAGCAGCCTCTGCTTACGTCAATCAAGCCAAAGTGGTCGGTCTCAAGTACAACCAAGGTTTACTTGGTGATACTCGCGGCTTATCCCACACTGTCGAGGAGCAGTTCAAATCTTTCGCAGCAACGTTAGCAGAACAAACCCAAAGCTCCCGCGAGCAACTGAACACGCTCAAGCTTGTGGTTACAGCTATCGTGGTTCTAGTCATTTTTGGTTTTATCTTCCAAATTTCTCGTTCTATCAACCAACAAGTGGCTAACCTGCTGCACGCGATACAAGAAATCGCCCGTACCAACAACGTCTCGTTGCGCGCAAAATTAACCAGAAAAGATGAGCTGTCGGTTATTGGTAACTTCTTCAACGAGCTACTCGATAAGTTCGAAGATCTGATCTCGGGCTCTCAAACCAAGTCTCGTGAGTTGACACACAGCACTTCAAGCATGCACAACGAACTACAAAATGTTATCGAGCAGTTCCATGTTCAAGCTGACCACACCGGCACCATGGCAACCTCTGTGCAAGAAATGGTGCTTACCATTAACGAAATTTCAGAGAGTACTGCTGTGGCGGTAGAGGGCGTTCAACAAGCGTCTGTAAACGCCAAAAATGGTCGTAAAGTCGTTGATTCTACTGTTAACAACATCGACCAGCTGTCATCAATCTTAGGTAGCAGCCAAGCATCTATCAGTTCACTCAACAACCATGTAGATAAAATTGGTGATGCGGTAAACATCATTCAAGAAATCGCCGAACAAACAAACTTACTCGCACTCAACGCCGCCATTGAGGCAGCGCGTGCTGGTGAGCAAGGCCGTGGTTTCGCAGTGGTTGCCGATGAGGTGCGCGCTCTGGCGAGTCGCACACACCAATCGACAGAAGAGATCACAAAAGTGGTGTCTGCTATTCAAAGCCAGATGGCAGAAGTGGTGACCAATATCGATCAATGTAACGAGCAAGGGGTTCAAACGCTAGAAGCTTCACGCACTCTCGATAGCAGCCTAAGCCAAATCATTACCGATATGGAAACCATACAAGCCAATTCTGAACGTATTGCTTCCGCAATTGAAGAGCAAGGCATCGTGATGAATCAGGTCAGCGAATCAATTACCGAGCTAAATTCTATCTCGGAAGGCAACATGAGTTCAGCCAAACAGTGTCTGAGTGAAGTGGACCGCGTTTCTGCTCAAGCTGCCGAGATGGACAGCGCGGTCGCTCAGTTCAAAACATCTTAACTGGGACTAAATTAAAAACGCCCCGCACGTAACGTGGGGGCGTTTTTAGTGGTGACCAGCGATGGCGCTCAACAATCAACCATCGAAGCTGTTTACGACGATAAGGTTATTTATATCAACCCGTTACAGGCTCTAAGTTAGTGTGCGGCAATACGCAATCTAACAAATCTTGGCCAGACTTCCACGTATACACTAGTTCGGGCACTTGATGGCCACAAGGCGCATTCCAAAGACGCTCCTCAAGACACTCTCCGCCTATATAGCGATAAAAATCGACCGCCTGTTTGTTGTCTTTCATTACCTCTAGATAAACACCATTGTCTGGGAAATACTGGGCGATCCATTTGGCCATTTCGGCCAACAGCCTCACTCCCACACCCTTGCCGCGATAAGCAGGATCAACGTGCAAGGCATCGATCATGGTGCCTTTCTCAAAATCATGATTACCGAACGCACAGACGAATCCACATAACAGCCCTCCCTCTTCGAGAAGAACGACATGTTGATTAAAAGGAGGGTTGATCAGACGGGTTTGCCAAATAGCACTGCGCTCTTCATCGACTTCTTGTTGCAAAAACTCTGAGCCTAGAATGCCTTGGTAAAACATCTTCCAACTCTGAGCATGCAAAGTCGCAATACGCTGATAGTCGCTATATTCAGCTAACTTTAATTCCATTTATAGTTCCTTATTACTTCCTGTAAGGATTATTTAACCCCTTCATACTATAAAACATTTAACAAAAAGCCAAACATTCTAGAGCAATCTGTCAAATTCATCGAATTTTTATGCATATAAGCGAGTACTAATCATCCTATGTTACCTCTAGTTACAAACAGGGTTCCTATCCCACGTGATCGACACCAATAATGAATAGAAATTAGTTTGACTTACACGTGTACGCTGATATTCTGGCGCACAAGTGTTAGCTGAAAGGAAGTCATCACCATGTCGGATTCTCACAAGCCCCCTCTGATTTGGTTAAATATCGTAATCTTTTTGTCATCATTCTTAACGGCAGTGCTGGTTGTTCCTTGGTATGGAGTCCATTACGGATACGGCCTAGAGCACATGTTCTGGTTTTTGATTTGTTTCTCTTTTTGTAATCTTTCGATTACGGCGGGATATCATCGCCTGTGGTCGCACAAAACCTATCAAGCTCATTGGTCTCTGCGTTGGCTATTCGCCTTGGGTGGCGCTTTCGCACTACAAAACAGTGCTTTGCATTGGAGTTCTGACCATCGCATTCACCATAAGCACGTAGACAATAATGACAAAGACCCCTATTCAGCCAAGCGCGGCTTTTGGTTTTCGCACATAGGCTGGATGCTGCGTGAATACAACGCCAATCAATATTCGGACTACAGCAATTGTCGTGATCTACAAAAAGACCGCATCGTGATGTGGCAACACAAATACTACGTGGTGCTAGCATTGGTCATGAACCTTGGCGTACCTATCGCGCTAGGGCTCATCTACGGGGATATATGGGGAATGCTGTTGATCGTCGGTGTATTGCGCCTAGTGCTCAGTCACCACTCAACCTTCTTTATTAACTCGTTGGCTCACATTTGGGGTTCGCAGCCTTATACTGACAAAAACACCGCTCGCGACAATGCCGTGCTTGCAGTGTTTACTTTCGGCGAGGGCTACCACAATTACCACCACATTTTCGAAAATGACTATCGCAACGGTATTTATTGGTGGCAATACGACCCTACCAAGTGGTTGATTAAAAGCTGCTCATGGCTAGGTTTGACCTCGAAACTCAGAATCACTCCCAAGCTCAAAATAGAGAAAGCGCGAGCAAAACAGGCGCTTATTACCGCAACAAATAGAGTCCACCAGCTCCCCAATGCTAGGGCAATCAATGACGCACTTAATAGAGAGTTTGAGCAACTGGTTGGTAAAATGTCTGACTACTATGAGGTGAAAAAGCAAATGTTGGAAGCGACGCGCAACGGCTTGGTAGAAAAGTATGAGCGTAGCTTGTTAAAAATGCGATATCAGCAAATCAAACATGACCTAGCCCAGCAACGTAAGAGTTGGGACAACCTCATCGCCCAATATTCGTGACGCCACTCATACAAAACGGAAGCCAAGTGCTTCCGTTTTTTATAGCTGTGCTGTCAGCGTTTTCCCTCACCAAGCTTAAGTCGATATTCATAGCAATTAATCGGCTGACCATGCAGTTGTGCGAAGTTATCAACGCGTTTGGTAAAGACAAAGCCACTTGCCTGTAACACCTTCTGCGACGCAAGGTTTGTGGTTTGTGCATAGGCATAGAGCTGAGAAATGTTGTGGTTTGTTAGTAGAGATGGAACTTGCCCTACCGCCCACTTGGCGACGCCTTGATTGACTGACGATTGGCCAACTCGATACCCAAGGTGTGCATTGCAACTGTTACTACTCATATTAGTAACATTGACTCGACCGATGATCTCTCCCTGAGCGGTCTTGATTAGCAGCGGCAACATCTCACCACAGTGATAGTCGAGCAAAAATTCGCGAATATGCTGTTGAACACCAGACAAAGTGTAGAAACCGACTTCGCGCGGCGGAATAAAGCGCTCAAACCACGCTCTATTTTCTAGTTCGAACTTGAGTAGCTCAGCAGCATCTTTTAAGTTGAGTAACGCCAGTTTCACTAGTTAGTCCTTTATCAGTAAAACAAAAGGCTCATACCAATGATATGAGCCTGTCGACTATTTTTTCTTGCCGCGATTCGCGTGGATTTTAAGCTTCGCTTTCATTTTGCGTTTCTCCGCACCTCTGCCTTTCCTTCGCGGCGTTTTGTCTGGCTCAACATCTTCAACCAAACTAGGCTCAAAGCCCGCTAGCCATTCTTGCGGTAGTTTGGCATCAAGCAGCCGCTCTATTGCCTCAAGCAGATACTCTTCATCTCGGCTCATTAGCGACACCGCATAGCCTGGCTGACCTGCTCGGCCCGTGCGACCTATGCGATGGATATAATCTTCAGCCTTATAGGGCATGTCATAATTCACCACCTGCTCGAGTTGCTGGATGTCTAAACCGCGCGCCGCCACATCGGTCGCAATGAGCGCTCTCACCTGCCCCGACTTGAAATCATCGAGCGCTTTTTGACGTGCACCCTGGCTTTTGTCCCCATTTATTGACACTGCCTTGATTCCATCGAGCTTCAGCTCTTTGGCTAACGCATCGCTGCCTTGTTTGGTTTTGGTAAATACTAATACCTGCTGCCAGTTGCGTGAGCCAATCAAGTAAGCAAGCAGTTCAGCTTTGCGTTTTTTGTCCACTGGGTGAACCATCTGTTTCACCGTTTCTGCTGCGCTATTGGACGGACTCACTTGTATTTCAACGGGCTGCTGCAACATTTTATAGGCAATGTTCTTGATCCGCGTGTCAAACGTAGCAGAAAAGAACAAGGCTTGCCTATCCGGATTGCAATTCTTAAGGATTCGTTTTAGATCAGGCATGAACCCCATGTCTAACATGCGGTCTGCCTCGTCGAGAACTAAATGGCATGTCTTTTTCAGGTTCAGATTTTTGCAATAGAGGTGGTCCAATAAACGGCCTGGTGTGGCAATCAAGATATCGCATCCGTTGGCTAGATTGCGAGTCTGAACATTCATACTGGTTCCACCATACGCGGTCACGATATGCAAATCGCTACTGCCTGAGTACTGCTTAATACTGTCGAACACTTGTTGTGCAAGCTCACGAGTTGGCACTAACACCAGCGCAGTAACGTCATTGCTTTGCAAGTCTCTGTGTACAGGTTGGTCTAACATCCGCTGTAAGATCGGTAGTCCAAAAGCGGCGGTCTTCCCTGTCCCTGTTTGCGCTCCAGCCAACACATCACTGCCCTCTAACACGTGAGGAATTGCTTGACGTTGAATGTCTGTCGGTTGCGTAAAGCCGAGAGAGTCAAGCGTCGTGACCAGTGTTGGACCGAGTCCAAGTAGAGAAAATGGTGATGACATGAAGGATTACCTGTAGTGACGAGGGCGACGATTCTAACAGAAACTTTTGCTGGCGTTTAGTACCTGAGGGTAGAAGCGACTAAACACCTCAGTTAAGCGTGATTGATGGCGCTCTAAATAGGCAAAACAGTCAGCCAGCGGCGCCATTCTCGGCGAGCGCTGCGACATTCGCTCAAGGGCATAGCCAATATTGTCTAGGTGCTGATACGACTCCAACCATCGCCCTTGTTGCATCGCACTATGAACTTGAACAAAACGGGGCGGAAGCGCCAATTGCATATCCTTGGCCACTCGTCGATGCGCAGCACAACTAAATGACGACAACGACTGCGGGTGATAGTCACTGAAATGAGCGGCGAGACAGTGATCCCAGAACATATCGAGTGCAATCGGAGCATAACGTCTGGTTCCATTGGCAAATAGCGCTTTTACACACTTCACCTCACTATGCTGATCAGTGTAAGAGTCAACAAAGCGATGCAGTCTCACGCCTTTAGCGATGGCTTCTGGGTAGTGTGGCTCTGGCGCTCCTTTGACAAAATCGCCCAATAAGTTGCCGAGTAAATTGGACTGACAATGATCAGCGATATGCAGATGAGCAAGGAAGTTCATAGTGAAATAGCAGTCAATTCAAACCTTAATAAAAGCACAAAGCCAGCGCTTTTGCACTGGCTTACCTTGGGACGCTGTATAGCGTCAGTACTGAAATGAATAATAACTACTTAAAAATATCTTCCGCGAGTTCTTCTATAGACTGATCATAATCAGACAACTCGAAGCCAACCTCCATCGCATCAAGTAGCTCAAGACATTCTTCGTTTCTTGTTTGGTCACTCATTGGGACCTCCTTTATAAAACACGATATAGACTCAGTAAGTCCATGACTTACTATGCGGGCCCATGCTTCCTTTTTAAACCACTTATATGACAGTTTTTTGAAAGCGCAAAGTAAAATCTGTTGGCGCTTTGATTTGACTCTCATGCAAACGTTTGGTTTATCGACCCGCACAAAGTTAGTAAACTTTAATGTACACTAGTGGTAAATAATATGTACATCAGCCTTGAAATTCCTCATTTAGTTCTGCACAATGCCGACATTGCTAGTTATCTCATCCAAAAATTGGTTAATAGCTAGCAGCTCACTCGATATACAGCACACAAATGTAAAGAATTAGATACAATGAACAATTCAAAGGTATTAGGTAGTACTTTGATCATTGCTGGCACCACCATAGGTGCCGGTATGTTGGCACTCCCTTTGGCATCGGCCGGAATCGGATTTACCACCTCACTATTGATTATGCTTGGGCTATGGGCTTTGATGGCCTATACCGCTCTACTTATGATAGAAGTGCACCAACATGCCGATCACAGCGCGACTCTGCATACATTGGCCAATCAATTTCTTGGCAAAAAAGGCAAGTGGCTGGCAAGTTTTGCCATGCTATTTCTGTTTTACGCACTTTGCGCTGCCTATATCGCTGGGGGCGGTGCCCAGTTTGCCGAGCGTGTCAGTACGCTGCTAGATCTAGAAATTTCTCCCACCAATGCCACGCTGTTGTTCACCTTGATTGTTGCATCTGTCGTAACAATTGGTACAGCGACGGTAGATAGAGTGAACCGCGTTCTATTTGGTTTAAAGATCATCGCGATGGCTACCGTACTCGTTTTTCTCGCACCTAATGTCACCGAATCGTACTTACTCAGTATGCCGGTCGAACAAGGTTTAGTGATCGCCGCGATTCCTGTTATTTTCACATCGTTTGGTTTTCATGGCAGTATCCCGGCCATCGTTAACTATTTAGACGGACATACCCCATCGCTGCGTAAAGCGATTGTGATCGGCTCTTCTATTCCTTTGATTGTTTACATCTTCTGGCAATTGGTCACTCTTGGCGTTGTCAATCAGTCAACACTGTTACAGAATCAAGGATTGAGCGCGCTGATTTCCACCTTAGCCACCACCGTTCATCAATCCAACTTGGGCCAGACAATCGGGGTGTTTGCCGATTTAGCGCTGTTGACCTCTTTCCTCGGTGTCAGCCTTGGCCTATTTGAGTTCCTTGGTGATAGCCTAAAACAACGCGGCGCCAGCAGCTCGCGTGTCAGCGTTGGCTTAGTGACGTTCTTGCCGCCAATGGGTTTCGCTCTGTTCTACCCCGAGGGCTTCATTACCGCCTTGGGCTATGCCGCCATCGCATTGGTGGTATTAGCTATCTTTTTGCCGATTATGATGGTCAAAAAAGCCAGAAGCATGTCGCCTCAAACAGGGTATCAAGTCGCTGGAGGCAACCTCGCGCTGACTCTCGGGACAGTTGTCGGCATTGTCATCGTGACGACCCAAGTGTTTATTACCCTTGGCCTGCTGCCGTCATTAGGTTAAGTAAAGCAAACACCACAAGGCGCTCTCGAAGCGCCTTTTTTGATCTTTTATCTCTGCTTCACAATAAAAACTATTATTGATGCGTAATTTTTTTCGCCGTCGACCGTTCTAATAAGTCGATAACAAAAAAACAATCGATGAGGTTGAAATGAAAGTGAAGTTACAGTTTGCCCTACCCCTAGTCGCAGCATTGGCTGTTGTGGTTTCTTTTTTCGGTGTCGCAGACAATCACATGGTTAAGCCCAATAGCACAAGCCAAGAAGTCGCGACACTGGCCGGAGGCTGCTTCTGGTGTACAGAGTCGGATCTTGAGAAATTACCCGGTGTCATTGATGTTGTCTCTGGGTATTCCGGTGGCAAACTTGAGAATCCCACCTACAAACAAGTTTCCTCAGGAAAAACCAATCATATCGAAGTGGTCAAAGTGACCTTCGATCCCAACAGCGTTACCTACGAGCAAGTATTGGATCAGTTCTTTCGTCATATAGACCCTACCGATGATAAAGGCTCCTTTGTCGACCGCGGAGCGCATTATCGTCCTGCTATCTTTTATCACAACGCTGAACAACAGCAGATTGCCGAAAACTTTATCTATGAAATCGACCAATTGGGTATTTTTCGCAAGCCGCTCAAAACTGAGTTGATTCAGTTTGATAAGTTTTGGCCTGCAGAGGACTATCATCAAGACTACTACAAACGCAATAAAGTCCGTTATAACTACTATCGCTACGCCTCTGGGCGAGACCAGTATTTAGATGAGATATTCGGAGAGGATCGCAATGATAATCCGGTTACCTTGCGCAGCATGATTGACCAGCAGAAAAAAGCGCAAAGTGTGAAACCTTATTCTAAACCTTCCAAACAGGAGATCCGCGCGAAACTTACCGATCTCCAGTACTATGTTACTCAGGAAGAAGGGACAGAACGTGCATTTGATAACACCTATTGGGACAACAAACAGCCTGGTATTTATGTCGATATCGTATCCGGTGAACCCTTGTTTTCGTCTACGGATAAATACAAATCCGGCACAGGTTGGCCGAGCTTTACTAAGCCGATTAATGAAGGTTACATTGTCACTAAAACCGACTACCACTTGATTTATCCCCGCACTGAAGTGCGTAGTCGCTTTGCTGACTCTCACCTCGGACATGTGTTCAAAGATGGCCCCGCGCCTACGGGTTTGCGCTATTGTATGAACTCAGCCGCAATGCGCTTTATTCCGCAGAGCGATATGCTGGCTCAGGGATACGGTGACTATCTATACCTATTTGAGCAATAACCCACAGTTTCTCCATGCGCTTAGTAAAAAGCCAACTCAAATGAGTTGGCTTTGTTATCTAAGTTACAAATCAGCGCATCACGCGAGCTTTAAAGTTACGCCCTTTCATTTTACCCGTTTGTAGCTGTTTCAGTGCAGGTTTGACTATCTCATGTTCAACTGCGACATAAGACACCATAGCCAAAATGTTAATCTTGCCAATTTTTTTGCCATCCAGTCCCGCTTGTTTGGTTAGGGCACCAAGAATGTCTCCTGCACGTACCTTTTGCTTTTTACCACCTAAAATTTGAATGGTCTGCATTTTTGGGTAGAAAGGACGTTCAATCGGCTTTTCCGGTAACTGAACTGGAGAAATAGCGATGTCCATATACTCGTCAATGCGCGCAACACGGTAAGCCTCTTTTTCACTAAAGAAGCTGAATGCGATCCCTTTTGAACCAGCGCGACCAGTACGACCAATGCGGTGCACGTGTACCTCTGGGTCGCGCGATAACTCAAAGTTGAATACCGCATCCAAGTTATCCACATCTAAGCCGCGCGCAGCCACATCGGTTGCGACCAGAACAGAGATACTCTTGTTAGCGAACATCGTCAGCGCCTGTTCACGCTCACGTTGTTCCATATCACCATGAAGCTCGACTACACTGAAACCACGGTGACTGAGTTCATCTGCCACATTTTGGACTTCTTTCTTGGTGTTACAAAACACAACTGAAGACTCAGGTTTGTGGGTCAGTAACAGTGTTTCTAACGCATCATCACGCTCTTCGGTGGTATTTAGCTGGTAAAAGCGTTGTTCAATAGTGGTTTTCTCATGGGTCGACTCGACTTTAACCATCTCCGGATTAACCATCACTTTAGCGGCAAGTGATTCAATGTTATTAGGGAAAGTCGCACTGAACAGAAGTGTCTGGCGTTTTGTTGGCGCTGCTCCGATGATCGTATCGATCGCATCTTCAAAGCCCATATCAAGCATACGATCCGCTTCATCAAGGACCAGCGTATTCAGTTCATCGAGGCTAATGCGCCCTTTTGACATATGATCAAGGATACGACCTGGTGTACCGACCAAAATATGCGCGCCATGCTCCAACGAACCAATTTGTGGTCCCATCGGCATACCACCACACAGAGTCAGTACTTTGATGTTGTGAATACCACGTGCCAAAGTACGAATCTCTTTCGCAACTTGATCCGCCAGCTCTCGAGTTGGACATAGAACAAGTGTCTGAACGCGAAAGCGTTTTACATTGAGGTTACTCAGCAAACCGAGCGAGAAAGTCGCCGTCTTGCCGGAGCCAGTTTTACCCTGACCAATCACATCTTTGCCACTAAGCACCATAGGTAGTGCCTGTTGTTGAATCGGCGTCATCTCGGTATAGCCTAAACTATCTAGGGTTTCTAGCAGTTCAGGTTGCAGGCTAAGCGTTTTAAATGAAGTTGTCACAGTTTTATCCTTTAAGGATGGCTGAAAGAGTCAATCTCCCAGCGATAAAAAGTAAAAACCGCTTCGAAATAGAAGCGGTTTTGAATTCGTTGCATCGACTCTGCTCGCCTAGCGAATTCCGTGCAGGAACTCATGGCGTGTTGCCGGGTTCGATTTAAAAATGCCACCTAGTGCTGTAGTAGTGGTTTCACTGGTTGCATCCATCACCCCACGCGATTTCACGCAGTAGTGAGTCGCATCGATGGTCACGGCCACATCGTCAGACTCTAGCAGTGTTTGCAGCGCCACTAAAATCTGTTGGGTCATGCGCTCTTGCACCTGTGGACGCTGGGCAAAAAAGCGAACAATTCGGTTAATCTTCGACAAACCGATAATCTTGCCACGCGGGATGTAGGCAACCGCAGCGCGACCATCAATGGTCACCAAGTGGTGCTCACAAGTGCTGGTCACGGTAATGTCTTTAACGCGAACCATCTCACTGACATTCATCTTATTTTCAATGACAGTGATTTTGGGGAAGTTGGCGTAATCAAGCCCAGAGAAAATTTCGTCGACATACATCTTAGCAATACGATGCGGTGTCTCTTCTAGGCTGTCGTCGGTAAGGTCAAGTTCTAATAGAGAGAGAATTTCACGCATATGATGCTGAATTTTTTCTTTTTTCTCCTCTCGACTATACGAGTTAGGCGCCATAGGCGTCTCTAATCCTCGGCGTTCTAGCGCATCTTTGACCAACTTTGCGGATTCGCTAAGACCTGACATTCCACTTCCTCACATTTACCCCTTTAGGATGGCTGACAAGGATACTCGGATTTTTGAATAATTACACCCATATTTTACAGGGGTCATTATTGCCAAAGCGATATTGTGCTAAAGTGACCCGTCAATAATAACAACGAATAGCCAAGGATTCAGATATGGGCTGCTGTGATGCACCAGGCTTAATGCCAATTGAAGAAGCGATGGACAAAATGTTGTCGCCAATTAAACCCATCCAAGCGACTTTACAACTGCCATTGGCCGATGCGATCGGCTATGTACTCGCTGAACCGATCCTTTCTCCAATTCATGTCCCGCCGTTCGATAACTCGGCAATGGATGGCTACGCGATACGTATTGCCGACCTGAACCAGAGCACAGTTATGCCCCTCGCAGGCAAGTCATTTGCTGGCCAACCATTTGAAGGCCAATGGCCAAAGGGCACCTGTATCAGAATCATGACCGGGGCTAAAATTCCAGCTGGCTGTGATGCCGTGATCATGCAAGAGAACACCGAGCAAACCGATTCGGGAATTAAGTTCAACCAATCTGAAGTCAAGCCACAGACAAACATCCGTCCCACTGGCGACGATATCAATCAAGGTGATGTCGTGTTAGCCAGAGGTGCCCGTCTTACGGCTCGTGACATTCCGATGATCGCGACCTTAGGTATCAGTCACGTGACTGTGGTGCGCAAACCACGCGTTGCCTTCTTCTCAACTGGCGATGAGTTAAGACCATTGGGCGAGCCACTCGCCGAAGGCCAGATTTATGACAGTAACCGCTACGGGATTAAGCCGCTCATTGAGAATTTTGGCTGTGAAGCCATTGACCTCGGGATTATTCCTGACTGTCCAGAAACACTCAAAGCAACCTTTGAAAAGGCGCAAACTCTCGCGGATGTCGTCGTTACCTCTGGCGGCGTGAGCGTTGGCGAAGCCGATTACACCAAAGATATACTCGAGCAACTCGGTGAAATCGGTTTTTGGAAATTGGCCATCAAACCGGGTAAACCTTTTGCTTTTGGTAAGCTATCAACCGCTTGGTTCTGCGGCTTGCCTGGCAACCCAGTTTCTGCGGTATTAACTATGTATGTTTTGGTTCAGCCACTACTAGCTAAACTGGCGGGTCATACCGAATGGAAAGCGCCGGAATCGATTCCAGCGGTAACACGAAGTGCATTCAAAAAAGCGCCCGGGCGCACCGATTACCAGCGCGGTATTTACTCAATTGATAACGGTCAGTTTGTGGTCGAAACAACCGGCAATCAAAGCTCTGGTGCGTTTCGCTCGATGAGTTTGGCTAACTGTTTTGTCGTGTTAGAGCGAGAACGTGGCCGCGTCGAAGTTGGCGAAACCGTTAACATCCAACTGTTTAACTCAACACTTTACTAGAGGTCACACTTGGAGATCTTATCTGATCAAGAGATGCTGCGGTACAACCGTCAAATCGTACTGAAGAATTTCGACTTTGAGGGTCAAGAGGCCCTCAAGCAGAGTTCGGTGTTAGTTCTCGGAGCCGGTGGATTAGGCTGCGCCGCCAGTCAGTATCTAGCGACTGCGGGTGTCGGTCGACTCACGCTGATCGACGACGATGTGGTTGAGCTCTCCAACTTGCAGCGTCAGGTTCTGCATTATGATTCGGATATCGGGAGCAAAAAAGTGCTCTCAGCGTCCAACACGTTACGTCAGCTTAATCCCTTCATTAAGGTAGACACGGTTGACCGACGCCTAAGTGATAGCGAGCTTAGCGATCTGATTCATCAGCACCAATTGGTTATCGATGCCAGCGACAACGTCGACACTCGCAACCAACTCAATCGCCTGTGCTATCAGCATAAAACGCCATTGGTCTCAGGTGCTGCGATTCGTATGGAGGGCCAAGTGAGCGTCTTTACATACAAAGATCCTAGCGAGCCCTGTTATCAATGCCTCAGTGCTCTATTTGGCAGTGGAACGTTAAGCTGCGTCGAAGCAGGCGTTATGGCCCCTGTCGTTGGGATCATCGGTGCTGTTCAGGCGATGGAAGCAATCAAGGTTTTAGCCAACTACGGCACACCCAAGCAAGGAAAGGTTTTGATTTTGGATGCTCTCACTATGTCTTGGCGTGAATTGAATCTAGTCAAGATGGCCAGTTGTAACGTGTGCGGTGGTTGAGACCAAGAGAGTCATTGATGGATAAACCTAAGACTTTTCTCGCAATGTTTGCCCTCGCCTGTGCCCTGCTTGTCGCGTTGCTTTGGTTTAAAACCGATCAAACTCAACAGTTGCATGGTCAGGTGTTGTCGCAAACATTGACTCAATCGCTTGATGGACACCGACGTTTTCTAAAAATATCTCTGACTCAAGGTGAGCTGATAGTGCAAGTCGACCCTAAAGTAGAGTGTCCAGAAGGCTCTACAGTGATTATTGAACAACGACAAAGCTTGCTCAGCGACGTCAGCACATTTCACCTACTAAGATGTCTCGCAACAGATTAAAGAAAGGAATCACTATGTCACCACTTGTGAATACCGAATGGCTAGTTCAACAACTCAACAATCCAAACTTGGTGATACTTGATGCCAGTATCGAATTTCAAATTCCGGGTGAAGTTGAGAAAGACAACATCAACCTTATTCCAGGTTCGCGTCGTTTTGACTACGACACCATCTTTAGTGATCCGAATTCGTCCCTTCCGCACATGATGCCAAGTGAAGCCTTGTTTAACCAACGGGCACGCGAGCTGGGTTTGAACAATGAATCTGTTATCGTGGTTTACGACAACAGTGGTACGTTCGCTTCTCCTCGCGCTTGGTGGATGCTCAAAGCGATGGGACACCAACAAGTCTATGTACTAGATGGCGGCTTGACCGAATGGAAGCGCCAGGGTTTAGATGTCACTCAAAGCTATAGCGAAGTCACCCGTCCGGGCAATTTCTCAGGTGTCATCGACAACCGCTGCTTCGTCGACTCCGACTACGTGCTCGCACATATTGATAACCCCAACAGCCTCACTGTGGATGCACGTGGCCTAGCCCGCTTTCATGGTGAAGTCGCTGAGCCTCGCCCTGGCGTTCGTAGTGGCCACATACCAAATTCGGCCTGTTTGCCTTTTGCCGAGCTGATGGATGGTCACAGGCTTAAACCGCTCCCAGTATTAAAAAAGACGCTCAGCAAACTCAACCCAAGCGCGTATCCACACACGATTTTCAGCTGCGGATCTGGCGTGACTGCGTGTATCGTTCTACTCGCCTACTACATTTGTGGCTATCAAAATCTTGCTGTTTATGACGGTTCATGGACAGAATGGGGTGCAACGCCATCGCTACCCATAGCAACTGACTAATCCAACCAGCCGCAACCTGTGATATTGGATGCGGCTTTTTGAAGTTTTGTCTTCGATTATTGATATCGAACCTGCTTAGCGCGGTACGTGTTGATGGCAAACACCACCATTACTGCCACGACAAACGGCAACACATAAAGGTTCATCGCTTGCCAACCGACACTGGTTTCTAACCAACCGGATAATAGTGCGGTAATAGTTACGCAGCCAAATACGAAAAACTCATTAAATGCCTGAGCTTTGGATCTGTTTTCTTCACGGTAAGACTGGCTAAACAGCCCGGTCGCCGAAATAAACATAAAGTTCCAGCCAACACCAAGCAACACTAACGCAAGCCTAAAGTGCCAAATGGTTTGACCGTGAATGTTGATAGCAACGCAAAGGATAAACAGCAATCCCCCAGTTAATATCATCCGCCGCGGTCCAAATTTTTCGACCAACCGCCCAGTAAAAAATGCAGGGACGAACATCCCCAACACATGCCACTCAATGACCCCAGCAGCTTTATGAAAATCAAAGCCGCAGCCAATCATGGCCAAAGGTGTTGCCGTCATTAAGATATTCATCACCGCATAGGCAACCATGGCAGCAAAAACAGAAACTAAGAAATTGGGCTGTGAAATGATGGTTTTCAGTGAATCACTGCCTCGCTGAACTTTCGCTTTGACTAGAGGCGGAAAACGAATCGTCTGCAATAAGCCCAGCGCTAAAATATTCAAGCCAATCAGTGCAATAAACGCCCCAATATACAAGCCATCATTCGACCACTGTTGTGAATAGATCGCTAAATTCGGACCAAGAACTGCGGCTAACACGCCCCCTGCCATCGAGATAGAAATGGCACGATGGCGCGCGTCTTCATCACAAACTTCAATCGCAGCAAAGCGATACAAAGTGCCAAATCCTATGCCAATACCCAGTAGAAACGTGCCAACACAGAACAAGCTAAAATGCTGTTGAGCTAGTCCGAGTGTTGCTATCGCGGCGCCGCTGATACCAATGATGTTACCGATACCAAAGCCTTTTTTGCGCCCCAGTTTACCCATGATCAGCGAAGCCGGAATGGTGGCTGTCATCAAGCCCAAAAACTGCAATGCCACTGGCATGGTAATAAAACTCGGACTCGGAGCGAGCGTTTTTCCGACTAATCCGATCACCGAGATCAATAGGATGTTGCCAGTCATAAGTAATGCTTGGCAAAGTGAAAGCAACCAAACATTTCTATTCAAGGTTCAATGCCTCTTTGACTGCGGCTTGAGCATGAATGGCTACCGTATCAAACAGTGGCACAGCCACGTCCGTTTGAGAGATAAGCAAACCGATTTCCGTACAGCCAAGAATCACTCCCTCTGCACCATTCGATGCGAGTTCTTCGATAATGGTGCAAAAGTCATCTTTTGAGCGACTGTTGACTTGCCCTAAACAGAGCTCTTGGTAAATCACATCGTGTACCAGTCGGCGCTGCACACCGTTTGGCACTATTACCTGGATACCAAATTTATCCGTCAACCTTTGCTTATAGAACGCCTGCTCCATAGTGAACGCCGTCCCCAGTAGCCCAACGGTTGTGATACCTTGGTTAACTAACGCTTCACCGGTCGCATCAGCGATGTGCAGCAAGGGAATATCCACCGCTTGTTCAACTTGAGACGCCACTTTGTGCATTGTATTGGTCGCGATAAGCAAAAAATCCGCCCCAGCAGATTGCAACGAGCGCGCGGCACCCGCTAACAGCTCACCACTATGTTGCCAATCTCCCTGGCGTTGCAGTTGCTCGATTTCAGCAAAATCGACGCTATTGATCACTACTTTTGCCGAATGTAAGCCACCTTTCGCTTGCTTGACCACTTCGTTGAGATAGCGATAGTAAGTCGTGGTCGACTCCCAGCTCATACCACCGATCACGCCGATTGTTTTCATAATCTGTCCTTAGCTAAAACCACTGAAACACCCTTCTGTGCTAATTAACCAGATCAGTTCACCGATTACAAACAAAAAGCCTCTAGCGTTAGCTAGAGGCTTGGTAGGAGAGGACATCAGTTTAGGACTGGATCGGCAAAACTTGCTTCACATAGTTTCCAGGGGCGAGGTCGAGCACTGGGAACTGATCACTGCCGATATTAAACGGCGCGACTTGTTCATCAGGATTAAAGCCCTGTAACCATTGGTCCCAATGTGTCCACCATGATCCACTTTGATGATCGGCATTGGTTAACCATTCGTCAGCGTTGTCATCTAGCGAGTCGTTGGTCCAAAAACCGTACTTACCCTTGTCTGGATGATTGACGATCCCCGCAATGTGCCCGGATTCACCTAAAACGAAGGTTTTGTTGCCGCCTACATTTAATGCACCACGGTAAGTACCTTGCCAAAGGGCGATGTGGTCTTCTTTGGTGGAGACAAAGTAGCTAGGTATTTTGATCTTATTCAAATCAATCCACACTCCGCCAATTTTGACGCCTTTGTCTTGGACCAGTTTGTTGTTGAGATAGAGCTCGCGTAACAAGAAATTATGTGTGCTCGCGGCAACGTTGGTGCTGTCGCTATTCCAATACAAAAGATCAAAGTCGACTGGGCTTTGACCTTTTAAGTAGTTATCAACATAGTAATTCCAGTACAAGCTGTTCTCTCGTAACAAGCTAAACGTCACACTTAGCGAGCGACCATCCATATACCCTTTGGCGTTATTTTGCGCTTCAATCGCACTGATAATGGTGTCATTGATATAGGCGCCCACTTCGCCAGGTTGTGAAAAGTCGAGTAACGTCGTAAAGAAGGTAGCACTCTTGATACGCTTTTTCATCCGCTTCGCTGCATAGTAGGCAATAGTGCTTGCCAATACAGTGCCACCGATGCAGTAGCCCGCCGCGTTGATTTGGTCTTGCCCAGTGATATCTTCTATCGCAGTGACGGCTTTCGCGACCCCCTCAGTCACATAGTCACCAAACTCTACGTCTCGTTGCGCTTGGCTTGGATTGCGCCAGGAAATCATGAACACCGCATGGCCTTGTTGTAGCAGCCAGCGAACCATAGAGTTCTTTTCGCGCAAGTCCAAAATATAATACTTGTTGATAAACGGCGGAACGATCAGCAGCGGTGTGGCGTTGACGGTTTCAGTCATAGGGCGATATTGGATCAGCTCAAATAGTTCATTGCGATACACCACCTCTCCTGGCGTATTTGCAATGTCTTCTCCAATGCGAAATGCGTTGTTGTTGGTCATGCGGATTTTGAGAATATCGGCGCTAGACTCAACGTCCTCTTTCAACTTCTCTAAACCTGCAAGCAGATTTTCACCGTTCTGCTCTAGCGTTAGCTTAAGCAGCTCTGGATTAGTTGCAATATAGTTGCTTGGTGAAAGCGCATTGATCGCTTGACGTGAGAAGAAACTGATCCTTTCTTTGCTCTTTTCATCCAAGCCTTCGATGCTATCTATGGTGTTTAAATAAGTTTTGCTAAACAGCAAGTAAGATTGCTTAATAAAATTAAAAAACAGGTCTTTTTGCCACTCTTCATTGGCAAAGCGCTTATCGCCTTTTTCAGCTTGAACGACTTCGTCTCGCGTGTTGGCCGACAATGCAACATTTTGCCAAATTTGCAGTTGTTGTTGCCACCAATCGGATTGAATTTTTAGCAATGCAGCAGGCTGGTTGGCGGCGCTTTCGAAGAGTTTAGCCGTATCTTCAAAATTGACTTCCTGCATTGCTTTGTTGAGAGGGGTATTCGTGGCTGCCCTGCTGAGTTCTAGATCATCCCACCATTTTTGATTGGTTTCTTGGAGCTTAACAAGGTAGTCCGAAAAGAAGTGCTGTAACATATTACTACTCCTAAGATCGGAAAAATGCCGCCTTGCGGCGGCAAAACAAGTCAGTGTTATGCAGGAGTCACTGTCTTAAGGTTTTCCGATGTCATTTGCTCAACATCGTCTTTGAACTCTTTAGCAATCGCTTGAAGCTTATTGCTGTCGTCCATCATTTGCTGAGAGAGCTTTGTGAGTACCGACAGTTGTTGACTATTAAAAGCGGTTAAAGAAGTCACGTCTTTGACTTCGCTCGCCGCCTTCATTTGTGCCAGTCCCATCTCGCTGTAAGTGCGAATCGCATTCAGTTGCAGCTCAGTTAATACTTCAACATTCTTGGTCACTAGCTTGTTGAAATTGACATAGGGTTCAAGCGTTTTTTCAGTTTGGTCAGTAAAAGTTTTGAAAAAATCGGTATACATAGTAAGTACTCCTAAAAAGTCCATTTATTAAGGTTAACGAATTGATTTGATTACAACAGCCGTGCCCATACCGCCACCAACACACAATGACGCGACTCCGTACTGATGCTTACTTCGATTGAGTTCGTGAATTAACGATACCAAGATGCGATTGCCCGACGCCCCAAGTGGATGACCAAGCGCGATAGCCCCGCCATTCAGGTTTGCCTTATCTAAGATTGAGCTAACCGGTACTTGATGCTTGTCAGCGAGTTGATGAATGACACCCAGCGCTTGCGCGGCGAAGGCCTCATTGAGTTCATAGACACCAATTTGATCGATGGAGAGGTCTGCTTTCGCTAAGGCTTTTGACACTGCCTCAACCGGCCCTAACCCCATGATTTCCGGTGCGAGGCCAGATTGAGCATAGCTCACCACCTCAGCAATCGGCACCAAGTTGTACTTTTCAACCGCCGACTCGCTCGCGACAACGATCGCACTTGCGCCATCATTAATCCCCGATGCATTGCCCGCGGTTACCGTTCCTTCTCGGTCGAACGCTGGACGTAGCTTAGCTAAACCGCTTAATGTTGCTTCCGGTTTTGGATATTCATCTGCATCAAACAAAACGGTTTCTCGGCGCTTTTTCACCTCTACTGAAACAATTTCTTGTTTGAACTTACCGGCTTCAATCGCCGATACTGCTTTTAGCTGGCTCGATAGTGCGTATTCGTCTTGCTGCTCACGACTAATTCCAACCTGCTTGGCCACGTTCTCTGCCGTCACTCCCATGTGGTATTGGTTGTACACATCGGTTAAGCCGTCATTGATCAGCAGATCGGTCAAAGTCATGTTGCCCATCTTGTTGCCATCACGCACATTGGCAGGCACGGTAAAAGGAATTTGTGACATCACTTCTACACCGGCGGCGACAACCACATCCGCATCACCCGCTTTGATGTGACTCGCGGCGTCCATTACGGTTTTCATGCCGCTTCCGCAAACCATATTCAATGAATAGGCGGGGACCTGTTCGGGAATCCCCGCATACAAAGCTGCCTGGCGGCCAACACCCATGCCTTGCCCAGCGCTGACCACGTTACCGACAATCACTTCATCAATGTCATCTACCGCTACACCGCTTTGAGAGATCGCCGCTTTTATCGCAATCGAAGCTAGGTTTCCTGCAGAAATCTCTTTTAACGATCCGCCAAAAGAGCCAATGGGTGTTCGTTTTGCACCAACAATATATATACGTTCCATCTTATGACTCCTTAATGCATGTATAAGCCGCCATTCACAGAGAGGGTTTCCCCTGTGATGTAAGCTCCGGCGTCACTAACGAGATAAGATACAGATTGAGCAATTTCCTCTGGAGTGGCCAAGCGGCGCATAGGAATCTGCGCTTTGATTGACTCTAGTACCTCTGAATTCATCTCTTCTACCATCGGCGTCGCGGTATAACCTGGCGCGACGACATTGACCGTCACGCCACTTCGTGCCCCCTCTGCGGCGAGTGCTTTTGAAAAGCCGATCATGCCTGCTTTAGCCGCTGAGTAGTTGGTTTGTCCGAACTGGCCTTTCAGACCATTGACTGAAGAGATATTGATGACGCGACCATTGCCTTTCTCACACATGGCCGCAAAAAGAGGTTGGGTGACGTTAAACACGCTATTCAAGTTGGTTTCAATCACATCTTTCCAAGCAGCAGCGTTCATTTTCTTGAAGGTACAATCGCGGGTGATGCCAGCATTGTTGACCACAACGTCAATCGTGCCTTCTTCTTCGAGTAATTTCGCCAAACGCTCAGCGCATTGCTGTGTGTCGGTGACATCGAGCTCAAATAGTCTGACTTGTTGCTCGGTAAAGCCTTTTGAGTTGAACCAATCGAGTGCACACTGATGGTTACCTGTGAAATAAGTAGCGATGACACGGTAGCCATCTTCAACTAATTGTGTGGAAATTGCAGAACCAATTCCGCCTTTTGATCCTGTGATCAAAGCGATTTTTTTCATTCAGAGACTCCATTCTAAACAGCAAATAAATAATCATTAATAACGACTGCATAGTGCTGATAACACCAACTGACGCGAATCATATTTTTTTGGCTAGACTTTCCCTTGCCTTATTAATTTAAGCTAAACCTTATTTGTTACACTTCAAATAATTTAAGAAATAAAGTGCATAAAGTTGAACAAGATCTCATACGGAATGAAATGTTATATACATGTTAAGAAATCTCAAAGCTCTGATTTTATGAGACTTTTATTTATACTTAGATTTATCAGCTAAATGTATCCGACTGTTTTATAGCGATAAATTCTTGTTGCATCGATTTGCATGGATTCGTCACTGTTTTATTGCAAACAGTTTTCACTAGCGTTTCAATCAATAAATATTGGTTTTGTTCCTTTGCTTTTTTATTTACTTTTGTCTTATTTAACTAGACTTATTATTCAAATTTTCGTCATTAACCAGATCGAAATTCTATTTATAAGATCGTTAATAATAGGTTCGTATCTATACTTTAGTCGTGTGTCGGTTAGTTAATTTATTTGAATATACTTAATATCCTTTGCTGTTATACGCGCATAAAAAAGCCCGGAAAGTTCCGGGCTGGCTCAAACGAATCGGCATTCATTCCATGAATTATCCGGCAGTGGATGGTTTGATTCGATATAGTGTGGCAAACAGTACCGGTACCACAATCAGTGTCAGTACCGTGGCAAAACCTAGGCCTGCCATAATGGTGATTGCCATAGAGCCAAAAAACGCATCGAATACCAGTGGAATCATCCCTAGTATAGTGGTTAATGCCGCCATACTTACCGGTCGAACACGAGAAATTGCACTATCAAAAACCGCTTGATAGGGATCTTTACCTGAGCTCAGTTCAATGTTGATTTGATCAAGTAACACAATCCCATTTTTCAAAATCATGCCACTCAAACTGAGTAAGCCTAGGAAAGCGGTAAAGCTAAACGGCATGTCAGTCGCCAGTAATCCAATCGAAACACCAATAATTGAGAGTGGAACGGTAAACCAAATAACAAGCGGCTTTCGCAGCGAGTTAAACAGAAGCATGGTGATAATGAACATCAACAAGTAACCCATTGGCAACGAGCCAAATAGCGCCTCTTGTGCATCCTTGGATGATTCATATTCGCCGCCCCACGAAATTTGGTAGCCTTCAGGCAGTGCTAACGCTTCAATTTGAGGACGCACGCGATTGAACAAGCTTGCTGGCGTCTCTTGTCCAAGTACATCGTGATCGGCGAGTACAGTCAGTGTACGTTTGCGATCGCGTCTTTGAATCAAAGCCTCTTGCCAATCCAGTTCTACTCCGTCAATCACCTGCTCAACAGGGATATAACTTTGCAAACTTGGACTCCACAACTTCACATTGGTTAACGATTCAAAATCGACCCGCTCATTTTCAGGCAGTCTTGCAATGATCGGTAAGCTGTGAGTGCCATCGCGTAATAGTCCAATAGGCGTACCGCCGAAAGCCATTTGCAAGCTGTTAGTCAGTTCTTGCTTCGAGATACCTAAACGCCTTGCTTTCGACTCGTTAAACACGGGCACCAACTGCTTAGTGCGCTCGCGCCAATCATGACGAACATTTCGAGCACCGGGATCGAGTCTTAGTATGTCTTCGACTTGGACAGCGATATCACGCAGCACTTGTGGATCGGGCCCAGTGATACGCGCTTCAATTTTAGACGCGGGAGAAGGACCAAATTCCATCAACTTAAACTGAAATGTCGGCTGGCTGAAATTGACAGTAAGCGTTTGATCCAACTGCTCCAACAAGACGAACATACTTTCTCTATCTTGGGTACGAACTTGAAACTGAGTGTACGCCTCGTAACTCTTCTCCGGTTGGTAGGTCAATGCGAAACGTTGTAAACCCTGGCCTGTGGTACTAGACACAAACTCAACATTTTCTTGCTCTCCCAAGAAACGCTCTACTTTCTTCGCTTGTTCAATCGTTTCGCGAATATCCGTGCCTTCTGGCATCCACATATCGACATAAAACATCGGTGTGTTTGAAGGTGGGAAAAACTGCTGTTTCACTAGCCCAAACCCAGCCACCGCCACAACCAGCAATCCGACCATGCTTGCCAATGTTAACCAGCGAAAGCGCAAAGCAAACTTTAAACACGCACCAAACACGGTAAACAGAATACCCTTATAGGGATCGGCTTGATCAGTTTGCTCTTTATCTTGCTCCTTCAGCAGCAAATCAGCCAAAAACGGGGTAAGGGTCAGCGCGGTGATCCAGCTTAAAAATAGTGAGTAGCATAGCACCCAGAACAGCGAACCCATGAACTCGCCCGTGGCATCTTCTGATAAGCCGATCGGGGCAAAAGCAGTAATCGCAATGATGGTCGCGCCTAGCAGTGGCCACTGGGTTTGCTTAACAATGTCTGTCGCGGCTTGCAGCTTGGTCCGGCCTCGTTTCAATCCGACCAGAATGCCTTCTACCACCACGATTGCATTATCCACCAGCATACCCAATGCAATGATCAACGCCCCCAACGAGATTCGGTGTAGCTCAACGTCGTTCTGCTTCATCAAGATAAAGGTACCGAACACGGTAAGTAGTAGTACTACGCCAATAATTAGACCGCTACGCAATCCCATCGCGAACAACAGCACAATAATGACGATGGCTACCGCTTGACCAAGGCTAACGATAAAGTCATTTACCGACCGCTCTACTTCAGCCGATTGGTTATAGAAGTAGTTGATGTTCAAACCAGCTGGACGGATGCTCTCCAAGGCGGCAAGCTCTTGTTCTATCTGTTTGCCCACTTCAACCACGTTGACCCCTGCGCTAAAAGAGATCGCTAAGTTGATCGCAGGTTGGCCGTTAAAAGTAATGACATTGTCTGGTTTTTCTCGCACACCACGACTGATGGTTGCGACATCCTTAAGGCGTATCAGGTTGCCGCTATCGCGCCCATGTATGACTAAGTCTTCAAGCGCCTGCTCACTGTTCAAGGTGCCGCTCGGTCGAATGGTTAAGCTTTGCCCATTGACCATCACCTCACCGGCAGGTAGCACGCTGTTTTGCTCGGTGAGCAAACCGACGACCTGATTCATGTCTAGATCCAATGACGCTAACCGCTCTAGGGATATCTCGACAAATACCTGCTCTTGCTGATCGCCAGCTACAGCTACCTTACCCACTCCATCCACTAACTCAAGCTCTCGGCGTAGGTAATCTGCGTAACGTTTTAACTCAACGTAGTCATAGCCTTCTCCCGTCAGCATCAGCATGATGCCGTACACATCGCCAAAGTCATCGATGATCTGTAGCGAGTTCACGCCGCTTGGCAGTGTCGGTCTGAGATCATTGATTTTGCGTCGCATCTCATCCCATATTTGTGGTAGCTCATCAGGGCCGTATTGCATGTCCATGCTGACCATTATCTGCGACAGTCCATTGGATGAAGTAGATGTAATACGGTCGATATAGGGAAGCTGTCTGATCTCTTTTTCTAACGGATACGTGAGCTCTTCTTCTACTTCTTGCGAGGTCGCGCCCGGATAGGTCGAAATGATCATCGCATCTTTGATGGTGAACGCCGGGTCTTCTAAGCGGCCCAAATCCATAAAGGACGTCACCCCACCAATCGCCAGTATGACAAGGAACAGCCAACTAATGACTTTGTTTTTTATCGAATATTCTGCAATGTTCACCCTTGCGCTCCCTTAATTTCCATACCTTCGCGTAGCTTCCTTAGATTCGAATTAACTAACACATCGCCCTGCTTAACACCCGTCACCACGATGGCGCCATCCGTTGTCACTTGCTCAACGTCAACTCGCTGTTTGGTTACCTGTCCTTGCTCAACCTTCCAAACATAGAATTGTTGTGCTGCACTACCGGCCTCAATCGCAGTGAGCGGGACTCGATATGCCTGATATGGCTCCATACCCGCTTCGCGCAGATCAACAGTTACCTTGGCACTGGTACCAGGTAAGATCGCCGGCGAGGTTTGCGGCATGGTCAGCCAAAGTTGATAGGTTTGTGAGTTTGGATGGCGTTCGCTGGTGTGCTCTAAATACGAAACGGGATACTCTCCTGGATAACCAGAAAAACCAGCGATTGGTTGATAGTTCTTAGCTCGAACTTGAGGGTTCAACGTTGCGAGTACCGTATCGGAAACGTCAATTTTAATCTGAACGGTGTCGGCCTGATAAATTGAGATTACCGGTTCCCCTGCGGCGATGTTCTCAAAGTTCTCTTTGTAGACCGAAGAGACAACCCCAGCAAACGGTGCCTGTAAACGGGTATAGGTCATTTGCGCCTTGGCAGCAGACAGGTTAGCTTTTGCCAATTGATAATTTGCCGTTAGCTGATCATATTCGGCACTCGAAATCATCTCGTTGGTAACCAGCTCTTTGGCTCTATTGACTTGCTTTACCGCCAGTTCATAACGCGCCTGAGCATCGGATAGATCCTGCTTTGCCTTGCGGTCAGTCAACATTGCTAGAGTTTGACCTTGCGTGACTCTGTCGCCCTCTTTGACCAGAACCGACATCAACTCTCCGCTGATGCGGAATGCGAGCGGTGTGAGTTCAGCAGGCATCACTTGACCATTAAAGCTACGGTATTGGCTCTGCTTTGCTGCTGAAACAGAGTAAGTTTCAAATACCTTTGCTGGCGCAGGGCGATGGGTCGTTTCCGGCATACAGCCCGCTAACAGCCACAGCGAAGCGAGCAAAAGTACGAGTCGTTGCTTAGAGAGATTAAATGCCACTTTCTTTACTCCACACTTTAACCTGTTGGCCCGCAACAAGTTGGTCCACACCGGCTTCAACAATCAAATCCCCACTGTTTAAACCTGCGATCACCCGACCTCGCTCGTCAATCTCAACATCAACTGCTTCAAGTGTCTGTGTGTCAGGGATCAGGCGATAGACTTGCCCTTCGGCGCTATTCTTCGATACCCATGCGGTGTCGGCTATTTCAAACCCTAGTGCCTGGTCTTGCTCGACGATTCGTACTTGCCCAGTCATTCCCGGTAGCAAGTTGATTTCTGCCGGACGCTCAAAGGTCAGGCTTGCACTGTAGCTATTGGTATCGGCATTGGGTTGAGTCGAGATCTCTTTGAATTTGGCGTTGATCATCATTTGGCTATGACTGTCCATAACCAGTGCGTAATTTGCTTGCTCTATCTGACTTAAGCCATGTTGGCTAACGTAACTCACCGGAACGGTAAAAGTGACATCCATTTGGCTGTTGCCAATTAGGTTAAGTACCGTGTGGTTAGCGCTGATTACTTGATGCGGCTTGGTTAAAGTGAGTGACACCACACCATCGAAAGGCGCAATGATTTTCGTGTCATCGAGGTCGGTTTTCGCTTTTTCAAGTGCCGCTTTTGCGGCTTTATACTGTGTTTCTTGCTGGTCAAAAGTATCAGCACTGATTAACTTTTTCGCAAACAACTCTTGAGAACGTCGGTATGCGGTTTTGGCCAGATCGTACTGCGCCAGTTTGGCATCGTGCGCGAGTTTATAATCCGTTGGGTCAAGCATTGCTAATAACTCTCCCTTTTTGACCACACTACCCATTTTTACTCGCATCTGCTGAATTTGGCCGGGTACTTTGAACGAGAGTTGCGCTCTTTCAGTCGCATCAATGCTTGCGATAAACGAATCGTAATCGGGCTGCGTTCGATCGGGTACCGCGATCAGTTTTACTGGTGTAACTAGCGGTTGAGTGACCTCCGAGTTCGCTTTGTTACACCCCACCAATGTAAGCCCGAACGCAAGCAAACCTGCAATGCGCAATAAGCTGCTTAATCCTTTTGTTGATGTATTCATAACTAACCATTACTTTTTACTATACATTCGTGCAGTATATCGATCATCGCGACAAGATCAATATATTTTCCACCTGTATAATAAATTCATACTAAGGTGCAGATTTGGCGCGCCAATTAATGAAATCACGCCATTTTTCTGGTAGAAATAGCAAGTCGACAAAAATTGATTGAAATTATGACGGAAAGAAAACAAGGCAGACGCAGCGCCCAAGACGCAGAGAAAACCAAGCGAGAGATCATGTGTGTCGCCACAGAGCTCTTTTGTGAACTTGGTTACGAACGGGTATCACTACGTAACATCAGTGACAAGGCGGGCGTTTCACATAGCTTGATTCGACACCACTTTGGTAGCAAAGAGCAGATTTGGTATGCGATTAGCGACGGGTTGCACCGCTATATGGAGTCGTATATGCGAACCATCATCAAGCACATGCCACAAAACGTCGGATCTAACGTCAAACTGTACCTGTTTTCGGTTCGCCTATTGGCTCACATGTTGCAATTTAAACAGCCGATTCAGTTAATTGCCGATGCTGTGCGACAAGAAGATGTTCTTTTTGATTACTTTATTGATAATTCA
Source organism: Vibrio sinaloensis (assembly GCF_023195835.1). Taxonomy (NCBI): domain Bacteria; kingdom Pseudomonadati; phylum Pseudomonadota; class Gammaproteobacteria; order Vibrionales; family Vibrionaceae; genus Vibrio; species Vibrio sinaloensis. Next base: position 178,238 of record NZ_CP096200.1, read on the forward strand.
GGGGAAATTGAGGCGTTGGTCACTCAACTCGCTGAACAGTACAATCAAGAACATCCCACCACGCCTGTTAAAATCTGGGAAGTGAAATGGCAAATGATCATGTTTGCTCACGGCGCTGCTAGTTTGACGCCGTTTATGAAAGAGACTTGGTGCGATGAAACCGACAATATTGAAGCGTGTTTATTAAACCATTGGCAGATGTTCAACACTATGATGTCATGCCGATTCCAAGTGGACGATGAGTATATACTTAAGCCTGAACGCGTTAGTGACTTAGTCTATGATGTGCAGTGCGATCAGTTATAAGAAAGCCGGTGATATCACCGGCTTTTTCATTATTTTAGTTCGCAATCCTTGATCACTTAAGAGCGAACAGTAGCTCCCCCGTTTACATCACTGCGTCTGTTTGTCAGCGAGCTGCTCATCAAGGTTAAGTACGGTCAGCGCGTTACTCACACTGGTCGCAATCACATCAATCACGCCGGTTCGCAGCGCACCCAGCAGGGCCAGAGGTTTGCTATTTTCTGCAGCGATAGCAATGACCTGCGAGATCGGCCTAAACTCTTCGAGCCCCAAGCCAATCACGCGGTCACTCATCACAGTAATGGCGGCTTTTCCGTGAATATCAAAAAAGTCGTAACCTGCAAAGTCCCCAACCACACCTTGAAGCATGCGCGCCTGAACGACTTCACCTGCGGTAAACCAGCCCAGATCTACCATGTAGCTGTTTTCGCTCATATCACCAATGCCGACTAATGCCACATCGGCCTTTCGAGCGAGATCCAGTGTCTGTTTGACAGTTTCGTTTTGCATGAAGGCGAGCTTTTGCGCTCGATTCTCTGCATAAGCAGGTGCATAGAGCGTTTCAGACGTGCCGCCATAGCTCTTTGCAAACTGGCGACAGATATGGTCAGCGTTGTACATGCCGCCACGGGGATGAATGCCTCCAATCCCGCAAACAAACTTAACATCTCGTTGCGGAATGACACCAGTATGATGGGCAACAGCCGATACGTTCCGTCCTTGCCCCACGGTTACCACTGTACCGTTTTGCAACGTGTTGGCCATGTACTTAGAGACTAGACCTGCCACTTGCTGGCGCTGTTGCTCCTCATTCGGTTGGTCGAGCGCAACGAGAGCGCGCTTAACACCAAATCGTTCAATCAATCGCTGCTCTATTTTGGCACTAAACACCGGGTGGTATTTGACGGTAATCTCAACAATTCCCTCGTCGCGGGCTTGCTTAAGCATACGCCCCACTTTAGCGCGTGAGACTGAAAATTTTTTGGATATCTCTTCTTGGGTTGCACCGTCTTGATAGTAGGCAACGGCGATCTCTGTTAATAAGTCGGCACTGTCGTCCGAGATGTCAGTTTGGTTCTTACTCATAGCTCTTCAACTCGATGTTGCATCTTAGCAGTGACATCTGCTCATCGGGCAAGCATATGTCATCGTGATAGATTTGCCAACATTTGCTCATCACAATTACATTTTCTCACGCTCTGGCGCATCATCTTGTCTGGTACCGTCAGCCCTTACTGCATCAAGCAATCGTTTAATCGCAACAGCCCAGATTATGGCTAGCGAAAATTGTTGATGAACATCACCATAACCCCATTTCGACAATTGACTTTCTCGCTCATTCAGATAATTATGAACCCATCATTTACTCAGCAACAGAGCAAATGTTCATAACAAATGCTCACACGCTGAAAAATTCGGGGCTACTGAGTTCATCGCTTTCAGTAACCTCGCTTGCAAATGCACTATGCACGTCTACAGTTTTCACGTGCAGCCCATTAAATAGGATGATCGAAATGAGCAACAAGTTAGAGCAACTTCGTAAACTAACGACGGTAGTAGCAGATACTGGTGAAATTGACGCAATCAAAAAATACCAACCAGAGGATGCGACCACTAACCCTTCTCTGATTCTTAAAGCGGCTCAAATCGCTGAGTATGCTCCTCTAATCGACGCTTCTATCGAATACGCTAAAGCGCAAAGCTCTGATAAAGCACAACAAGTTCAAGACACTTGTGACATGCTAGCGGTAAACATCGGTAAAGAGATCCTAAAAACAATTCCTGGCCGTATCTCTACTGAAGTCGATGCTCGCCTATCTTACGACACCGAAGGCAGCGTAGCGAAAGCGCGTCAACTCGTAAAAATGTACAACGATGCAGGTATCACAAACGACCGCATCCTGATCAAACTGGCTTCTACTTGGGAAGGTATCCGCGCAGCAGAAATCCTAGAGAAAGAAGGCATCAACTGTAACCTTACTCTACTCTTCTCTTTGGCTCAGGCTCGTGCTTGTGCTGAAGCTGGTGTATTCCTGATCTCTCCATTCGTTGGTCGTATTATGGACTGGTACAAAGCGAAAGAAGGCCGTGACTTCGAAGCTGCAGAAGACCCAGGTGTTCTTTCAGTCACTAAGATTTACAACTACTACAAAGAGTACGGCTACAACACTGTAGTAATGGGCGCAAGCTTCCGTAACATCGGCGAGATCCTAGAGCTTGCTGGTTGTGACCGCCTAACTATCGCGCCTGCTCTTCTTGCCGAGCTTGAAGCAGCTGAAGGTGAAGTGGTTGAGAAACTGGTTGACTCTAAAGGCGCAGCAGAGCGTCCAGCACCAATGACTCACGCTGAGTTCCTATGGGAACACAACCAAGACCCAATGGCGGTTGAGAAGCTTGCAGAAGGTATCCGCAACTTCGCAGTTGACCAAGGCAAACTTGAAGCCATGATTGAAGCCAAGCTTTAATCGATAAAATCTCTAGAGGGGAACGTTTGCGTTCCCCTCTTCACATCCCTTCTAAGAAACAATCTAATAATCGGTAATTTATTATGGATCGCAAACATCTAGCCAATGCAATTCGTGCTCTAAGCATGGACGGTGTTCAACAAGCTAACTCTGGTCACCCTGGTGCGCCTATGGGTATGGCTGACATCGCTGAAGTTCTTTGGCGTTCACACCTAAACCATAACCCAGCTAACCCTGAGTGGGCTGACCGCGACCGTTTCGTTCTATCTAACGGCCACGGCTCTATGCTGATTTACTCTTTGCTGCACCTTGCTGGTTACGAGCTATCAATCGACGATCTGAAAAACTTCCGTCAGCTGCATTCTAAGACTCCAGGTCACCCAGAGTACGGTTACGCACCGGGTATCGAGACAACAACTGGCCCACTAGGTCAAGGTATCACTAACGCTGTCGGTATGGCGCTAGCCGAGAAAACTCTTGCAGCACAATTCAACAAACCAGGCCACGACATCGTTGACCACTTCACTTATGCATTCATGGGTGATGGCTGTCTGATGGAAGGTATCTCTCACGAAGCTTGTTCTCTAGCGGGTACGCTAGGTCTTGGCAAACTGATTGCGTTTTGGGATGACAACGGCATCTCTATCGATGGTCATGTTGAAGGTTGGTTCTCTGACGATACACCTAAGCGTTTTGAAGCGTACGGCTGGCACGTAATCCCTGCGGTAGACGGCCACGATCCAGAAGCGATCAACGCCGCTATCATTGCAGCAAAAGCAGACCCTCGCCCTACTCTAATCTGTACTAAAACCATCATTGGTTTTGGTTCGCCGAACAAGTCGGGTTCTCACGACTGTCACGGTGCACCACTAGGCGCTGAAGAAATTGCAGCGACACGTAAAGAATTAGGTTGGGAGTACGGTCCTTTTGAAATTCCGCAAGATGTCTACGCGCAATGGGATGCGAAAGAAGCAGGCGCAGCTAAGGAAGCAGCGTGGAACGAGAAACTTGCAGCTTATGAAGCAGCATATCCAGAGCTTGCAGCAGAATTCAAACGCCGCGTAAACGGTGAACTTCCTGCCGAGTGGGAAGAGAAAGCCAATGCAATCATTGCTGATCTTCAAGCAAACCCAGCCAACATCGCATCACGCAAAGCGTCTCAAAACGCGCTAGAAGCGTTTGGTGCAATGCTACCAGAGTTCCTAGGCGGCTCTGCTGACCTAGCGCCTTCTAACCTCACCATGTGGTCTGGCTCTAAGTCTGTTTCTGCGGAAGATGCATCGGGTAACTACATCCACTACGGCGTACGTGAATTCGGCATGACGGCTATCATGAACGGTATCGCTCTACACGGTGGTTTCGTACCATACGGCGCGACGTTCCTAATGTTCATGGAATATGCACGTAACGCAATGCGTATGGCAGCTCTAATGAAAGTGCAAAACATCCAGGTGTATACGCACGACTCTATCGGTCTAGGCGAAGATGGTCCAACTCACCAACCGGTTGAGCAAATGGCATCGCTACGTCTAACGCCAAACATGAGCACATGGCGTCCATGTGACCAAGTGGAATCAGCAGTAGCTTGGAAACTGGCTATCGAACGTAAAGACGGCCCGACGTCGCTGATCTTCTCTCGTCAGAACCTTGCCCAGCAAGAGCGTGATGCCGAGCAGCTTGCTAACATCGCTAAAGGTGCTTACATCCTGAAAGATTGTGCAGGTAAACCAGAGCTTATCCTTATCGCAACCGGTTCTGAAGTTGAGCTAGCGGTAGAAGCAGCAGCTCAGCTAACCGCTGAAGGTAAGCAAGTACGCGTTGTTTCAATGCCATCTACAGATGCATTCGACAAGCAAGACGCAGCATACCGTGAAGCAGTACTGCCATCAGACGTAACAGCTCGTATCGCTATCGAAGCGGGTATTGCTGACTTCTGGTACAAGTATGTTGGCTTTGGCGGCAAGATCATCGGTATGACCACATTCGGTGAGTCAGCGCCAGCAGGCGAACTGTTCAAGATGTTCGGTTTCACCACCGAAAACGTAGTCAACACAGCGAAAGAGCTTCTCGCTTAATCACTGTTAAAGCCTAAAGAACAAAGCCCCGCTCAGACAGAGCGGGGCTTTTTTACCAAAAATATTGGTTATCCATACCTAGAGACTGTTGGCACCTTCTCAGTAACATCGCCATTATTCAAGCACTCCAATGTTACGCAGCCAGCGCCTCGATGTTCCCACAAACGCAAGCCATATTGCCAATGCTCATTACTTACAGAGCCTGCTCACTCAAAAGTTGCAGCAACGGCCTTACAAAATTCAGCCTTTAATTAACCACCATTGCAATCCATTACAGTGCAAATTATCAACAACAGTTCTAACGTAATCAGTTATAATATATTGATAAACCAAGCTGATTGAAAGAGTCGCGCTCACTGGATCAAATAGCGTGATCGCGTATAAAACGTCGAGCAACTAAAGAGCACGAGGTAATGAGTTTTTGGCACTAAAGTTTAAACACTTCACATTGAAACAGCTCGCCTTTATTGGCTCGACTCTTACGGTCGTGCTGTTTCTGGTGTGCTACATGACGTTTAAGCTTTTGTGGAGTCACGAGCGTGCTTTGCAAGACTCTGTTGCGCGACAACAATTTGAAGTCGAGCGAGTAAAAACGGTGTTGTCGATGGAAGAGCTCGAACTTCGCGCTTCGGTTGAAGACTACGCCGCTTGGAACAGTATGGCCGATTATGTCCAATCTCCTTCAGCTGTTTTCATTGAAGAAAGTATCGGCGCCCATGCGTTTATCTCCAAGATAATCGATGGCATCATTATTTTTGACCCAAATGGCGACCCCGTTTGGAGTGGTTACTTTAATGGTCAAGAGGTCGTCGATCAGTCTTTTATTACGCTTGAAAACCGCACCACCATTAATCGACTCTTAGCCAACGCACAACAATCTGATCCTGCTGAGATTAGCTCGTACGTTGACTATGCCACCTACCAAAATAGCGCCTTCATGATTGCGTCTTCACGTATATGTAGCAGCGACGCTATTGATTGTCGCTTTGGGTATTTAGTCTTTATTCGCAAGATTCGTCCACAATTCGTTCATCAAATCGAGCTCGCAACCGGCGTCGATATTACTGTATCAGTTGCCAACGATATGGACTGGGCTAACTCGACCATCAAAGACAACGTCAGCTTCTGGTTTAAACGAGATAAGTTGTCGGACAGGTTGGTCAAAATCAATGTTACGCATAGTGAAAAGCTGCCACCTTTCATCTCATGGCCAGAAATGACAGCACTCGGCTTGTTTGCCGTGGTCATGTTCGCGGTTAACTTGTATACGGTCAGTTTCTTTATTACCCCACTGCGTGATGCTGAACGTTATCTCAACAAGTTTGGCCGAAGCGGTGACAAACTTCCGAGTGCAGACGCATTTGTCTCTAAAGAGATACGAAGTTTAGTTAAGCAAATGAACAGTATCATTTCAGAGCTAGAGCATAACCGCGCATTGCTCAAGCAACAGTCGAATATCGATGCTCTGACTGGGATTGCCAATCGTCGCTATTTATATCAACAAGCAAAGCAGTACTTTGATGAGTTAGAGTATAGATACGCCGCGGTTATTTTAGTCGATATCGATCATTTTAAGCTCTACAACGACAACTACGGACATGTGCTGGGTGATGACACGCTTAAGCAGGTCGCCGAAACACTGCAAGCAGTAAAAAGTGGCTATGAGCAAGTGGTCGCTCGATACGGCGGCGAGGAGTTTTGCATCATTTTAGCCGCAGATAAGCCCATTCCGCTCAAACCTTATCTAGCAAAACTCATCACCGCGGTAAGAGAGATGAGCATAACGCACCACCACTCCCCAACCAGTCAACAGGTCACAATAAGTGCTGGTGCAACTCTGGCCAAGGTGGACTCTTATTCAGAAATTACACGCCTAATTCAACAAGCAGATGATGCTTTGTACATGGCTAAAGATAACGGACGTAATCGGGCTGAAATCTATACTAAACCTGAGGTCAAGGCGGTTTAGGTCTTTACTAAAGGGGATTTCCCCTTACAATTAGCCCATATTTCTATAGCAAGGTTAAGTTATGTCTATCCAATGGTTCCCGGGACACATGCACAAAGCTCGGAAAGAGATCGAAGAAGCCATTCCACAAGTGGATGTGATTATCGAAGTTCTCGACGCCCGCATCCCGTTTAGCAGTGAGAACCCAATGATCTCCGAACTTCGTGGCGATAAGCCGGTGGTAAAGGTGTTGAACAAACGCGATCTTGCCGACCCAGAGTTGACCCAGTTGTGGATTGATCATTTTGAAAAAGAGAACCACGTTAAAGCGATGGCGATCACCACATCCAATGTTCAAGAGGTCAATAAAATCCTCGACTTATGCCGTAAACTTGCACCGCATCGTGAAGAGATAGGCAAAAACATTCGCACCATGATCATGGGCATCCCAAATGTTGGCAAGTCCACCATCATCAATACACTGGCTGGGCGCACTATCGCTGTGACTGGTAACCAGCCCGCCGTGACTCGCCGTCAGCAACGTATAAATCTACAAAATGGTATTGTTCTCAATGACACGCCTGGAATTTTGTGGCCAAAGGTAGAAAACCCTCACAGTGGTTTCCGACTCGCCGCTACTGGCGCGGTGAAAGATACGGCCATGGAATATGATGAAGTGGCATTTTATACCGTTGAATATTTGGCTAAGGCTTACCCTGAGCGACTAAAAGAGCGCTATGAAATTGAAGAGTTGCCAACCAGCGACATCGAGCTGATGGAAGAAATTGGTCGCCGCCGTGGCGCTTTGCGCTCTGGTGGCCGCGTCGATCTACACAAATGTTCCGAAATTCTTCTGCACGAGTTGCGCAATGGTACTCTGGGTCAAATCACGCTGGAACTGCCTGAAATGATCACTCAAGAGCTCATCGAAGTGGAAATTGAAGCCGCACGCAAAGCCGAAGAGAAAGCGAAGAAGAAAGAAGAACGCCGCAAGCGTTATCTTAAAAATAAACGTTAATATTGATAAGGCAGCTAAGCTGCCTTTTTTATCGCCATAATTACGCATTTTGTTATAATATAACAAAAACTTTGAGGTCCTTCTGAATGAAAACACCGACCAACATCATCACAGGCTTTCTTGGCAGCGGTAAAACCACAGCGATTTTAAACTTGTTAAAAGAAAAACCGGCAGATCAACATTGGGCGGTTCTGGTCAATGAATTTGGCGAAGTTGGCATTGATGGTGCAATGATGACCGACCAAGGCGCGTTGATTAAAGAGGTACCTGGTGGTTGCATGTGCTGCGCGGCTGGCGTTCCCATGTCGGTTGCTGTGACTGCGCTGTTACGCACTAACCCAGACCGGCTGATAGTTGAGCCCACTGGACTTGGCCATGCCCATAAGGTGTTGGCGACCTTATCATCGGCTCAGTTTGAACCGTACATCGAGCTTAAAGCGACCATCGGCTTACTCGACCCGCGTAATTTGTCGAGCGCTAAGCATATGGAAAACCAAAACTTTCTCGATCAGCTTGCGATATCTGACATCATCATTGGTAACAAGGTTGACCAGTGTCATGTCAGCGACATCGATAACTTCAATGATTGGGTCACAGACCAAACGCCACCGAAGATCTTCAGCCAATTGGTCAAGCAAGGTAAGTTCCCAATCGAGTTACTTGATAGCCATCGCCGGCTTCCCCTACCCGAGGGTGAAATGAGCCACCATCACCAACATGCAGAGCTAGAGCCACAATTTCAGTTACCACCCGATCAGGTATACGTGAGAAAAGAGAACCGCGGACAAGGTTACTTTAGCTGCGGTTGGATATTCGGTTCAGAAGTAACGTTTGATTTCGATGACTTGTTTTCGATGCTCTCTGATCTCAGCGCCGAGCGTGTCAAAGGGGTGCTCAACACCAGCAACGGTTGTTTTGCTTTTAACGTGAGTAACGGTGTCGTATCGGTGAATGAGATGTCGCTGGAAGGGTTTGAAAGCCGCCTCGAGGTGATAGATAGTCAACCGCTGCCATGGGATCAACTCGAAACCATTTTGAAAAAAATTGGCAACATCGAATAACACCTGTCTTAAACGACAAAAGGCGCACGGTGAGTGCGCCCTATCCCTCGTTACTCAATCGTGAGTCTGCGAATCAGGATGTCATTGAGAAGCGACCTGATATTAAAACGAGGCTTTCAACTGTTGTTTGAATCCATCCAAATTGTAGGTAAGGCGATATTTCCTCCATGCGGGTCGGTTCAGATTGCCTTACCCTTTAACTATGGTTCAAAACTGACAATATGCAAGGCAATATCCAGCATGTAACAGGTATTTTTGTGATGTAGCTCGATAAATCCCTGCTAGGCAGCCATAGCCATTCTTCCATGCATAATTGCAAATCAATATTCCATTCTTATCGCTATTGATCACCTTAGACAGGCGTATAATTTGCGCTACAGCCCCTAAGAATAAGCGCAGAGAACGGAGCCTTTACATCAATGACCAAGAGAGAGAAGTTTAAACAGTCCTTGCTTGCTAATGTACCTAAGGATGCGATCAACCAGTTTCTCTCTAAAGACAAAACACCTATTTCGGTATTGATCCTTGCTTTGATTGTCGGCGTGCTTGCAGGCTTGGTCGGCACCTACTTTGATATCGCAGTCCATTTTGTTTCTGAAACCCGAACAGAATGGCTAAAAAGTGAAATCGGCGCAATATTGCCCTTGTGGCTGGCCGCATTTTTGATCAGTGCCGCTCTCGCGTTTGTCGGCTATTTTCTAGTCCATCGCTTTGCCCCTGAAGCCGCAGGTTCGGGCATTCCCGAAATTGAAGGCGCGATGGATGGCATTCGTCCAGTCCGTTGGTGGCGAGTTTTACCGGTCAAATTCATTGGTGGTATGGGCGCTCTCGGCTCTGGCATGGTTTTAGGACGTGAAGGCCCAACGGTACAAATGGGCGGGGCCATCGGACGTATGGTTACTGACATTTTTCGTATCAAAAGTGATGATACACGCCACTCACTGCTTGCGTCTGGCGCAGCTGGCGGATTAGCCGCAGCGTTTAACGCCCCGCTTGCAGGCATTATGTTTGTGGTAGAAGAGATGCGTCCCCAGTTTCGCTACTCATTGATCTCAATTCGCGCAGTTATCATCTCAGCGGTCTCGGCCAATATTGTGTTTCGCTCTATCAATGGTCAAGACGCCGTCATTACTATGCCACAATACCCAGCGCCTGAACTTCCAACCTTGTGGCTGTTTCTACTACTCGGGGCGCTATTTGGCATCTTTGGGGTAGTGTTCAATCAACTCGTCACTCTGGCGCAAGACCTGTTCGTCAAGTTGCACCGCCATGACCGAAAACGTTATCTGTTCATCGGTTCGATTCTAGGTGGTTGTTTTGGCCTCATGCTGATCTATTTTCCTGAGGTTACGGGTGGCGGTATCTCGTTGATTCCAACCATCACCAATGGCGGTTATAGCGCAACACTATTGTTGATGCTGTTCGTTGCTCGCATAGCGACCACCATGATCTGTTTTGGCTCTGGAGCACCAGGGGGAATTTTTGCGCCGATGCTCGCCCTTGGTACGCTATTTGGTTATGCGTTTGCTCTGATTGCAAAAGGATTGCTACCCGAGCTAGACATCACCCCGGGAATGTTTGCCATCGCTGGAATGGGAGCCTTATTTGCCGCAACGGTTCGAGCCCCTATTACCGGCATTTTGTTGGTTATCGAGATGACCAATAACTACTACCTTATTCTGCCTTTGATCATCACCAGTTTAGGCGCAGTGATATTCGCTCAAATGCTCGGTGGCCAGCCCATTTACAGCCAATTGCTGCACAGAACTTTAAAAAATGAGAAGTTAAGACAGAAAGATCTTCCCAGCGACCCGCAATGAGGTTTGCCACGCAACCGTTTGGCTTGGTATTATCGCCGCCACACACAGCTTTGCAATGGAATGGGCTTGCTCCTAAGTATGTGCTATCAAACAGACTGAGCAGCCAAACGACTATCTAAGGACTCGACTTGTTCAATTGGCGACGTTTTACTCAATTTCAGAGTGTGCCTCCTTCTCAAGCCGCGCTGGCGCTCGGTGTAATCGGCCTAGGTCATGCGTGGGCACTGTATATTCCTCAGATCGGTGAAATCATCCGCCCTTACTTGGCTGCATTTGGGGCGCTGTTGCTGTTTCCTGTTTTAGTTAAATATCTCAGCAGTTATCGCACATTCATCAACGACATTCGCCATCCACTTAGCGGCAGCTTAATGGCTCCAATGAGTATGGCGTTACTGATTCTATGCGACTACCTTGCGATCATTTCTCCCATCATCGCCTACCCTCTTTGGTTTGCGGCATTGCTTCTGCACATTACCATGATGACGATGTTTTTCGCCTTTCAAATACGTAACTTCAAGATGTCTAACATTGTGCCAAGCTGGTTTCTCTATCCCGTGGGCGTCATCAGTAGCTCATTGGCCGGCACCCAGTTTGGTCACACTGTTTTTTCAGAAACCATCGTCGCGATTTGTATCACTATCTACTTCTTTATGTTGCCTTTGGTGCTATATCGATTGGTGTTTGAAGGAATGCTTCCCAAAAGGGCTAAGCCAACCTTGGCGATTATGGCAGCGCCAATCAATCTTACTCTCGCGACTTACTTGGTCAACTTTGCCAACCCAGACCCAATTCTTACTGGTGCGCTGGCAGGGATCGCCATCACCATGACCATGTTGATATACCTGTGCTATATACGTTTAGTTCGTATCAAGTTTCAACCCTCAATCGCCGCAGTGACCTTTCCTTCCGTGATCAGTGCCATCGCAATGCATCGATTAACCAGTTTTTTCGGCGAACAATATCCACAGTGGTATTGGCTGCACAGCTTCGGATTGTTTGAGCTTTCGGTCGCGACAGGATTGGTCTGCTGGGTGACCTTCGGCTATTTCAAGATGTATTGGCCTGAAATCTTCACTCAAGAAAATCGAATAAGCAACTAGGCTAATACAACTAATCGCTATAACGTAACGCCTAAGCAGACGGGCCGACGCTATCTACCTATCACCGCCGTTGCGACTGGTGATATTTTTATTTGTAACTATACACACAAACATTAGATTATCGACTCGTAATACTATCAAATCTCATTCATATATTCGGTGTCAGCTGGCAACTGTTTTGAACATAAGGATATATGAAGATGAATAAACTCAATAATTATTCAACCCTACCCGGCTTTATTAACGAAAAGTTAAACGGCTATCTAAATGATTTAATTTATTCCAATAATAATAAGCATCATTTAGTGATGGGCGCCCTGCCAGGTGAACATGATCTTATACTGCAAAGTAACGACTACTTAGATTTAGCCAATAACCAAACCATTATAAATCACCACATCAATGCAATTCGTTCGAGAAAAAATAGCCCATTTATGTCGGGCATTTTTTTGCAGAACGAACAATCCAAACCTAAGGTTGAGCAGAAACTCGCTCACTACACAGGGTTCAAGTCTTGTTTATTATCTCAATCGGGTTGGGCAGCCAATATGGCTTTGTTGCAAACCATTTGCGACACTAGTACTCAGGTCTACGTTGACTTTTTCGCTCATATGTCTTTATGGCAAGGAGCAACAGTAGCAGGTTCAGACGTACACCCGTTTATGCACAACAATGTTAAGCATCTGGAAAAGTTGATTAAACGTCATGGACCTGGGGTGGTATTGATTGACTCGATATATAGCACGATTGGCACCGTTGCTCCAATTGCTGAGATCATTGCCGTCGCCAAAGAGAACGGCTGTGCGATCGTGGTCGATGAATCACACTCACTTGGCACGCACGGTCAAAAGGGTCGTGGCTTGCTGCACGAGCTTAATCTGAGCCATCTTGTCGACTTTATGACCGCGAGTTTAGCCAAAACGTTTGCTTATCGCGCTGGCGCCATATGGTGCAATAACCAAGCGGACCAATGTATCCCTTTTGTCGCGTATCCTGCCATATTCAGCTCAGCCATGCTGCCCCATGAACTCGACAGGCTCGATAAAACATTGGAGGTCATAAAACAGTCGGATGATAAAAGACAACGCTTAGCCGATATCAGTCGTTATATTAAATCTGAATTAGTCAGCAGTGGAATTACCGTACGTAGTGATTCACAAATAATCGCTTTAGAAACAGGTGATGAGCGAAATACCGAAAATGTTAGGGACTATTTAGAAGCAAGCGGTATATTTGGTGCGGTATTTTGTCGCCCTGCAACCACTCGTAATAAGAACATCATCCGGTTTTCAATTAATAGCGCTATGCAAGATAGTGAAATTGAGAAATTAATTTCGGTGTGCCGCAGCGCGCAACATCAACCAGACTTATATATTCTATAATTTTAAAAGCCCACATGGTGGGCTTTTATTTCATTTGGATAACCAATTGGTCAGATACTTACTCGGCTTAAGACTATATCCAGTTGGCTATCTTATCGAGCAGCAAATCCGTGTCTGCTGGCTTTACTATGTAGTCGTTCATCCCGACTTGTTGAATCTTTTCCAACACCGTGTCACTCGAATCGCCAGTATGGGCCAAAATCGGTACCTGATTGTTCGCTGACAAGGATTGGCGAATTTTCAGCGTCGCGGCTAAACCGTCAACTTGGGGCATCTCTAAGTCCATGATGATCAAATCGACACTATGTTGCTCTACTTGGTCAACGGCTTCCTGACCGTTTTTGGCTTGCAACACCTCAAAACCTTGCTGCTCAAGCAGTATCGAGGTGTAGGTTCTCAGCGAGTGATTATCATCCGCTAACAAGATGGTTTTACCTTGGACCACCGGTTTTCTCGGTAGCAAATTTCGGTTGGTACTCGGCGCTTCAAACAGCAGTTCATCCAAAATTTCCCCCGACTTAAGCAAGAAGTTGTGCACTTCAACCGGATAAATTGTCAGGTGACGTTCAACATCATTGTGATAACGGTTTTGTTCATTGAACAGGAACACAATGCGCCCTTCGGTAAAATGAAGTTTACTTTCTAGTTCATGCAGTGCATCGGGATTGGATAACGCCTCATCAAGGTCGATGATGATTAGGTCATACTCAAATTCGTACTCTTGCTTATTGCGCGCCGCCTCTAATGACAACTGACGCAAATTGAAACCTCGATAAAAAGCCTCTTCGTTAACCAGGCGAAATGGCTTACTCTGCCCCCCTACGTATAGCACCGATTTAGACTTCATAATATCGGACTTAATGACCGCGACTTCTTCAGAGCGATATTTAGGAAAACTAAGGGTAAACTCGGTCCATTCACCCAGAGTCGAGCGACAGTGTATCTGCCCCCCCAATGCCACCATCACTTTGCGACAAAACGGTAACCCCAGTCCGTAACTGCCGGTTTTACCGAAGGTATAGAAGTCTTTAAACACATCTTCAATCACATCGGGTTCAATTCCGACACCATTGTCAGTGAATACCAGCTCGTTATGATACTCAAAACTCCTGAGCTCTACGGTAATCTCAATTTGGTTGGTATTCTGATAATAAAAAGCGTTCTTGAGCAGGTTGTATAAGGCGTATTTTATCAGCGCATCACTACCAAAAAACTCGAAATTATCACCGGGGAGCAAGGTAACAGCCTGTTTATCTTTGTCGCTTTTGTACGCAAAGCTCTGCAAGGAATCTTCAACAACTTGACGAATGGAGTGCTTTTTAAAGGTGTTCCTTGACACTCGGTTTTCATCGATTGAGGTCAGTAACAAGTCAATCGTTTCATTACCGGTACGAATCACTTCATCTGCGTCTGAAAGAATTTCCCGCGCTATCGCGACTTCTTGCTCAGTAAGACGATAATGACGACCGCCACCGACTCCTGCTTTCGGCAAAATAGATTCCAATACATCCAGCGACGACTTAAGCGCACTCAGTGGATTGCGCATTTCGTGGGCTATCCCAGCGCCAAACGATTTGGCCAACGAGATTTTACTTTCATGTTCGGCCTGATTGCGAAAGTAGAACAGATTGCCGAACACATAAGTAAACAAGAAGATCGGGATGTAAGGCCAGACAACTTGCTGCTGTACCTGTGTGATATCAAAGCCATAGACGGCTAAATAAGCGACCCCGACCGCTACCGCAGTTTGCGACAACATTAAGCGCGTCTGATGCACCAGTAGTACATGCAAAAAGATCGAAGCCATAAATGACATCGCCCAAATTGTCGACCACTCGTTCTTGAACATCATGAAACTGAAGAAGAACGGCAAGCATATCCCTATCGAGACAAAATAATACTCGGCTAGGTATTGTTGCAAATATTTGGGTAAATAATGGCGCAGAGCGATTCCCGCAAACAATAGTGAGCACGCTAACCTAAGGGTTAGGCTTTCATACGGTTGCGGGAACAGTTCACTCCAAATGTAGTAGTACATCGGAAAGCCAATCAATCCCATCCACCCAACTAAAGTTAGGTTAGGCTCTGCGTATTGATAAACCTTACGAATCGAGTCGAGAATTGCGTCCATTCAGTCCCTTATCGAACAACGACTTCATCAGTGGTTTTTATAGAATTCATAACCTTACTTAAGTTTTAGCACACTTTGACCAAAGCCAAGTCTCTATACACCAGCCAGAGGGCGTTTATGTGACCACTAACTGAATTGTACTGCCGACTCGACTTGCTATCACATCTATCCTTTGCGCCATCTGCTCCTTAAGTTCACTGACATGAGAGATGATACCGATCATTCGCCCCGACTGTTGCAGATCGATTAATGTTTGTATTGCCAAGTCTAATGATTCTGGATCTAAGCTGCCAAAGCCTTCATCAATAAACAGCGTATCAAGACGGATGCCCCCACTGTATGACTGCACCACATCGGATAGGCCCAGTGCCAGCGCCAACGCTGCCATAAATGATTCGCCACCGGAGAGTGTCGCCACATCACGCACCTTACCCGTGTAGCCATCTTCTACACTTAAATCGAGGCCTCGACCCGCCGCCCCTTTAAACCCTTCAGTCTTACGCACCAACTGGTAGCGCCCTTTACTCATCAAGGCCAATCGCTGAGAGGCTTGAATCAATACATCATCAAGCAACACCCCAAGTACAAAACGATGCAAACTCACCCGACTGCCCGTTTTGCCGCTGGCGACATCATAAAGTGTGCCGTACACCTTGTATTCGGCTTCCAGTTGGCTGTTCTTTTGATGTAATTGAGCGATATCTGCGCGCACTTTTTCTAGGCGTTGATGATCGGAGTAGACCTTATCCAGTGCCTCTCGCGCATGCTGATAACTTTGCTGTGCTTGCTGGTGCGCTTGCTCTAGTGCGGCGAGATCCGGCTTCTCGACTTGCTGTAGCTGCTCGGATAGATCACTCAGGGTTTGCTCCAGCTTGAGCAGGCGCTGATTATACTCTTCTACAGTGCGCTGCCACTGCTGCAATTGCTCATCGGTCGCTCGATTTTGAATAAAGTGCTGTTCATCGTTAAATTCTGACTGTTTGAGCTGTGCTTGCCATTTTTGCTCAATCTCGTCGCGCTGCTGCAACGCTTGCGCTGATAGCTCGCTATTGGTTTTATGTTGGCTTTGCAAGTTGGTAAGGGCTAAATGCGACTGTTGCGCCCCTTTTTGAGCGAACTCTAACGCCTGCTTAAGCTGTTCAATTTTTGCTTGATTGGTTTGATAACTTTTCTCGACATCGGTTAAAGACTGGTATCGCCCATCTATAGACTGGCTCAGTTTTTCAAGTTGCTGTCGCTGCACAGCAAGCGCAGAATCGTTCGCTGACTGTTGCTGCTTCAACTGGTTTATTTTTTCATCGCCATTGATACAGCGCTGGTTCAGTTCCGCCACCTGCTTTTCCTGCGCCTCAATATCAATGCTAGCCAATTCACGAAGCCGCTGCTGCTGCTGGTGCAACAACTGTTCGACTTCCGCATGCGCGCGCTCCGCATGCTGTGCGAGGTCGGTGCGAGCTGTCGCTAAACTCTGTTGCTGCTGCTCGATATGATGTAAGTGTTGAGCTAATAGACCACTGACGCGGCTTAGCTCATCGAGTGCCGAACGTTCTTGTTCCCTCGCAGACTGTACCGCTTGTTTGGTCACTTCTTCTTCGCCCGCCATCGCTGGCGAAGGGTGCTCTAGGCTTCCACAGACTGGACAGGGCTCACCCTGCTTGAGTTTTTGTGCGAGGATCGACGCTTGAGCGCTGTGCCAACGCATTTCGAGCTCATCTGCACGCTTTTGTTTGTGTTTGGCATTTTGCTGCGCTTGACGCTCTTGCTGCTGCAGAGCCTCAGTGTGCGATTGCAATCGCAAAAGTTCATTGGTCAGTTGATCACGTTTGTTTAAATCCGACACCAAGCGTTCATTACGTACCACCTCTGTCTCGAGCGCTGCTTTTTCGTTCACCGCTTTGCGCGCGGTTTCTAATTGCTCAGCGCCGAGTTCGGCTTCACGTAACAGTTTTAACTTATGCGCTTGGTACTGAGTTAGCTTTTGTTCAAACTCAGCCTGCTGCGCAATTAATTGCGTCAGTTGCTGCTCAAGCTGAGATTTCTCACCAAATTTCTGTTTGAGCTGTTCGAGGTTAAACTGCTGCTGGTTCAGCTCAGTCACCTGCTCAGCCTGTTTTTCTGCTTGTTCTAGCGCTTGCTGGCTCTGTTGATGCGCTTGCTTGGCCGCCTCAAGCTGTTGCTGTAACTGAGCAAGCTTGGTATTGAAGCTAACGACTTGCTGATTAACGGATTGTAAGCTGGCATAAATCACTTCCAGCTTGGCTGCCCGTTGTGCCAAGCCAATCTGTGCACTCAAGGAATCTACGTTGGCTTTGTTTTGTTGGTGATTCGCCAGCGCCGCTTTAGTCTCTTCCCATTTGGCAAATTGCTGGTTAAGCGCTTGCGCTTTTTGCCACTCACTTTGAGCCGCATCCAATCGTTGACGTTGTGCCTGTTCGGTCACTTTCGCTTCCGCTAACTGCTGCGACTGCAGCTGATAACGCGAACTTAGCTCTTGTTCACTATTGGCCTCTGCAACCTGCAAAGCACCGCGAATTTGGTTGTCAAACTCATCTTTAGCTTTACTAATGGCGCTGGCTTTGTCTTTAAGTGCATACTCAATTTTTTTGTAAACATCGGTCTGAAACAATTGACCAAATATCTCTTCGCGCTCTTTTGAGCTTGCCAGCAGTAACTCGCGAAACTTACCTTGTGGTAGTACCATCACTTGACGAAACTGTGTGTCATTTAGCCCGAGTAGCGATGAGACTTCAGTTTTGACTTGGGCAGTTCGATTCGTTAGCAGCTTCTCTTCACCATCGATTTGGTACAGCGCCGCACTGTGTTTGCGCGTGGTCGTGCCCTCACCCCGAGCTTTGGGCGCTTGCTGCTCTGGCGATCGAGTCACGCGATAATGTTTGTTGTTGAACTCGAACTCCAATTCAACTTCAGTGGGTAAGTCGAGCGACGCTTGATCGCAGCGCATTTGATTGCCTTGGCGTTCATTGCTGGTCGTTTCGCCGTAAAGTGCAAAACAAATCGCGTCAAGAATAGACGTTTTACCGGAGCCGGTGGGCCCGTTAATTAAAAACAGGGGATGACTACCAAAACGAGTGAAATCAATCATTTCTTTGGTCGCAAAAGGGCCAAACGCTTGGATGGTGAGCTTTATCGGTTTCATCTTGACCTCTTATTGCTTATGGAGCTGTTTGATGATGTTGCTGATGGCAGCGTCCTGCTCTTGAGTTAGCTCACTATCTTGAGCCTCGAGGAAGAAATCACGAAACATATCCATCTCACTACGTGCCAGTTTGGCTGTTGTCATCTGCTGCTCAACCCCGACCAACATGCCCGGTTTTTCTAAATGGAGTACATTGGGATAAACCGCTCTTAGCTTCTCCATCGGATTTAAAATCGCGTGCTTGTCCATCAGTCTCACTAATAGGTAGTCATGGCTGTTGGGGTCGGTTTTGCCTTGCTCGATGATCGCCTCTAACTCACCTTCAATGATGCGCATCTGATGAGGGGCGACCAAATCAATATGAGTCGCTGATTTAAAACCTTGTTGGTCGAGCTCTACTAACGTCATGCCTTTTTTCTGATGCTGCTCTGAAAAGCTGTACTTCATTAACGAGCCCGAATAACGGATATACTCCTCGCCTTTCTTTTGAGGTTGATGCAAGTGTCCAAGCGCCACATAATCGAAGTCGATGAAGTGCTCATGGCTCACTCGGTCCGAGCCGCCGATCGACAGCGGCCTTTCAGAATCTGACTCTATCGCCCCATCGACAAAACAATGGCTAACCAACACATTTTTGTGTTCCTCAGACCACTGCTGACAAATCTTGTCCGCTAGAAATTGGTGCGCCTCATCGTGGCTAGCGACACTTTGCTTGTAATGGTGACGGACTAGCTCTGGATCGTTATAAGGCATCCCATAGAATGCGACAGGCCCTTGCGGCGACTCGATAACGACTGGGGTTAGCATTTGCTCGAAATTACCAATAATGTGCAGGCCTGACGTTCGCATTCTGCCAGAACCGAATCCCAAGCGTTGCGCGCCATCATGGTTGCCTGGGATGAGAATAATCGGCAACTTAAGTTCGCCACACACTCGGTCAACAAAGTCGTTCATCACTTCGATCGCTGAGGTCGGCGGCACTGAGCGGTCGTAGATATCGCCAGCAATCACCAGCGCATCCACTGGATTGCTATGTAAATAGTCGATAATTTGCTGTAGGACGACTTTCTGATCGTCAAGCAATGAAACGTTGTGAAATTGGCGGCCTAAGTGCCAATCCGAGGTATGAAGAAACTTCATGCAAGCCCTTTTGTTATTGTTGTGCGCACATTCGCCAAGCGTTGTGCGAACTGTACTTACAAATCAAAAACCGCGCCTAGGCGCGGTTTGATAATGCCATTTGACGATTTTACTGGCCTTTGCGCTGACAATACTCGATCGCTTCGCCCAGCAGCTCTAATGCTGACTTGTCACACTCTGGGAGCGCAGCATCGGTGGTGGAGAGAGGCGTCACGCGTTCACCCCATTTGATGTGGCCCGCCCCCCAAGTTAACCCAGCACCAAAAGCGGCGAGCAGTAGGTTGTCTCCTGGTTTAACAAAACCCTGCTCAAGCGCTTCACACAAGGCGATTGGCACGGTCGCTGCAGAGGTATTGCCGTAGTTTTGAATATTAACAAACGCTTTGTCTTGGCTAATTCCTGATAGATCACAGAGGGTCTGGATAATTCGGATGTTGGCCTGATGTGGAATCACAACGTCAATGTCATCGGTAGAAAGCTGGCTACGAGTCAAAACACTTTGCGCTGCGGCGCCCATTCCCTTAACTGCACGCTTGAAGATCTCTTTACCGACAAAGTTGAAATCCCAGTAGCCGTTATCGGCAGCAAAGCGATCCATTGAGGTACCAAAAGCGGGTACCGATAAAATGTCTCGACCTTTCGAGTCACACCCCAGTTGCGCTTGCTGAAGGCCGACAGCTTGCTCAGTGCGGCTCAAGACCACAGCACCTGCGCCATCACCAAACAACACAGCGGTATCACGCATCGTCCAGTCAATAAAGAAAGAGAGACGCTCGGCACCAACGACAATCGCGTTTTGATAGTTACCTGCCTGCACCAGGCGAGTCGCCGTTTCTAGGCCGTAGACAAAACCAGTGCACGCTGCATTAAGGTCAAATGCTGTGGCCGCTTTAATACCAAGGTTTTGCGACACTTTTGACGCAATGTTGGGGATTAGCGAGTCCGGTGAACAGGTCGCGATAATGATCAGATCAATCTCATCAGCGTTCACTCCGGCACAAGCAAGCGCTTGTTTGGCGGCAACCGTTGCCATATCAGAAGTGTTAACGTGGCTAATGCGGCGATTTTCAATCCCGGTTCGAGTTCGGATCCATTCGTCCGAAGTATCAAGAAAGGTACTTAAATCTTGATTAGAGAGCGTAGCTGGAGGTAGGCATTTCCCCCAACCGACAATTTCTGCATAGAAATTTTTCATTCTGAGCCTATGATTTTGTTATTTGAATCACTCGTTGGTTTCAGAGTATAACTAGCTATGGCAATTACTGTCACCTAATTGAAAAGAACAACGAGAGAAAAGTCATGTCTACCTTTAATACACGCTGTCCGTCATGCTCGGCCGTTAACCGTGTGCCAAACGAGCGTATCTCTGAAAGCCCTACTTGCGGCAAATGCCAGTCTCCACTGTTAGATGGTGCGCCCATTGAGGGCACAGAGGTAAATTTTGACGCGATCTTAAACAGCGACCACCCTGTCGTCGTCGATTTCTGGGCCCCTTGGTGTAACCCGTGTGTTGGCTTTGCGCCGGTTTTTTCCGACGTTGCCAACGAGCGAGCAAACTCTGTTCGATTTGTAAAAGTGGATACAGAAAGTCAGCAAAACCTTGCTGCTAAATATCAAATTCGAAGCATCCCAACTGTCATGGTGTTCAAAAATGGCAAAAGAGTCGATGTTATTAATGGCGCGATGCCAAAGAGTCAATTTGATCAATGGCTTAATCAAGCTATCACCAAGTAAAGCTCATCGATAATTCTGATTAAAAGTGGCTTATTTACTAGCAAATAGGTCACTTTATCTATCAATTTTCTCCGCCCCAAGACGATAGATGCTTTTTGTCGTCATGGTAAAAAACTTTCGTTTTACCTCCCTCCCATTTCATTCCATAGTCGCGCCGATTTTTACTGTTTCTACTCCGTACTAATGAGGCAAAGACGTTGGAAAATTCGGTTGTTTCAACACCACAAGCGCGCATTTCTGTTCCAGTTATCGCGCTAGCGCTATACGCAGTTGCATCCGGTTATCTCATGAGCCTAATCCCGCTCATGTTGCCACACTGTGGTCTTGAGTCTTCGTTAGCCAGTTGGTTGGCAAGCGTGTTTTATGCTGGTCTGCTGATTGGTGCGATGGGTATCGAACCTTTAGTGACCAAGGTCGGGCATCGCAACGCATTTGTATGCTGCTTAATCGCCTTTATGGCGACGATCGTCGTGTTGCCGCTGATGCCAGTCGCTGGCCTTTGGGTGTTCGCACGTTTAGTGGCGGGAATTGCTGTGGCTGGTGTGTTTGTTATTGTCGAGTCTTGGCTTTTACACGGTGACGAAGCAGCGCGCGCCAAACGCCTTGGCCTTTACATGGGTTCTCTATACGGGGGCAGCGCATTAGGTCAATTGGGCATTGGCATGTTGGGCGTTTCAGGTGGCGTACCTTTCATTGCGATTGTCAGCCTGTTGATTTTAGCGGTAGTAGTGCTTTTGTTTGGTCAAAGTGACCAACCAGAAAGCCAGCACAGTACGCCGCTGACACTAAAACAGATCAGCAAGCTTAACCACGCGGCTATCATCGGCTGTATAGTGTCTGGTCTCACACTCGGTGCTATGTATGGGTTAATGCCGGTAGAGCTACAAAATCGCGGCATCAATAACTCCGACATTGGCAGCTTAATGGCAGTCGTGATTTTGGGTGGTATGGCGGTACAGCCATTAGTCCCTTGGTTATCAAAGTTTTTGGGCCGCACGCTATTGATGGCGATGTTCTGCTTGCTCGGAGTGGCGGCGATTACCCTAACGACGATGATGAGCGGATTACACGCGCTGGCGATCGGCTTGTTCTTGCTCGGAATGGCGACGTTTGCCTTGTATCCTGTAGCGATTAACCTCGGCTGTGACAAACTCGATGCCAGCTTTATTGTGTCCGCCACTCAGGTGATGCTGTTTAGCTACAGCGTTGGATCGGTTGCAGGTCCCGTTGCTGCCGATTGGTTTCTAGCGGGAAGCCAAGGCCTGATGGGCTACCTATTTGCAACGCTCCTGGCTACGTGTTTATACATGCTGATCGCCAGCATTAAAACTAAACGCCAAGCCGTGGCAGGCGAGTAACCGCTAAGGGATGCATCAGGCATCCCTTTTTGCTTCTAGCTGTTTACGACGATGACGATTGGACGCATTGGACACAGGTTTACCTGGTACCGCTCGTCGCTCGTGCAGCAAATGACGAACTGCAAGCCATGGGTGAGAAAATAACATCCGCGGGCCTGCGTAACGCATCACTAAACGCATTTTCTCTTTTTGTTCGGCTTTGTAGCAATGAATCGGGCATCGATTGCAAGTTGGTTTTAATTCTCCATATGGACAACGGTCGAGCTTGGTTTGCGCATACTCCAGCAGGCTTTTGCACTCATCACAAAGAGGAGAGTGTTCGCCATGATGGGCTTGGCAATAGATTTTCATCATCGCCGCAACTGTTTTAAATTCGGTCAATAACGAACCACGCAGGATCTCAGATTGTGTCATGGTCATACATAGGTATCCTGTTGATACAAAAGTAGATCTAGCGTATCACTTAACTGACTTTGAACTTTGATATAGGTAAAGCCGAGCTTAACTAACAGCGCCTGACTGGCAAGATTATCTGAGCTAGTGATGGCCACGACCTGCTCAATATCCGCTCGCCTACGGGCGTACTCCATCATCGCTTGCCCTGCTTCATAGCCAATACCTTGTCGATGGGTACTGGGTAAATAGCCGTAACCGATGTCATAGGCAGGCAAATCTGGCCGTTTGATCAAGCCACACACACCGAGCGGCGCTTTGCTCTGCCGATCTTCCACCACTAATAAGCAAACCCCATACTCTTCGCGCATTGCCAATATCTTATCGGCAATGTAACGCCTCGCATCCTCTACGCTGCGAATCTGCTTGTCACCAATGTAGCGCAAGAAATCAGGTGTGTTGTAAAGGGTTTGAATAAATGACGCATCATCGTCGCTGGCTAAACGCAGCACAAGCCTTGCTGTGGTTAGAGTTTGCATCAAGCTTCTCTTTAGCTGGGTTAAAAAGTGAGCTTAACACCTACACTTAACGTAATACAAAACAAACAGCAACGGATACCCAAGGAGTCAGGTTATGCGAGTTTTGATCCTGATGTTGCTATCGACATTGTTCAGCGCCGCGTCGATGGCCTATCCAGCCTACTCGTCTCAATGGTCGCATCGCAGTGTGATCTACTTTGCGCCGACCAACGATGAGTATGTGAAACAGTTTTTGCTTGAAACCTTAATCAATGAGTGTGAACTGCAAGACAGAGACTTGGTTACCATGGTAGTGACCGAAGACGGGTTTACTCAACCGAAATGGGTAAAATTTGAGTTCAATCTCGCTGAGTTGTTCGCTGTGTATGACGTCATACCTGGCTCACATACCGCGGTATTGATAGGTAAGGATGGCAGCGAAAAACTGCGCTGGGAGAAGTCCACCGATTGGGACAAAGTTAAACGGGTAATCGACCGAATGCCGATGCGCAAACAGGAAATGGCGCGCAAAACTAGCCCTTGCTCTGCCTGAGAGCCATAGACTGACTTTGAGAATGCGCAACACAACGAAACGGAAAAAGCCAGTCACGAAGACTGGCTTAGCTCATTGAGATGTCGCGCTCAGACACTAGCGCCCGATACAGATATTGCCTTGCTCAATCTCGACAGAATAAACACTCACTCGAACATCCTTCTCCTCCAGACACTGCCCCGAGTGCAAGCTAAAATGCTGCTTGTACAAGGGAGAGGCAACACAAAGCTCACCACCGATGTCACCGACTATACCCCGGCACAATACATACGCTTCGCCAATTGGGTCCCAGTTTTGGATAGCAAATACGCCTTGGTTAGGCACATAAAACAGTGCGATTTGTTCGCCATCAATCAACGCAGCTCGACCTTGGTAAGGTGTTAGCTGATCCAAACGGCCGATTTTTATCTTATCGATTACATCCATTAGACTTCCTCCCTGACTGGAATTCTTTGGCCGCGAATCCTTTGATACGGCAATGCTTGGCTCTCATCATCCGCGTTGATAAATGGCTTGAACTTGACCAACTTATCTGGATTGTCCAACGTGCTCTTCCATTCACATTGATAGGTATCCACCACATGCTGCATTTGCGCTTCAAGTGACGAAGTGATGTTTAATGAGTCTTCGACCACAACGTCTTTGAGATAATCCAGCCCACCTTCGAGGTTTTCCATCCAAACCGATGTGCGTTGCAAGCGATCGGCGGTTCGTACGTAGAACATGAGTACGCGGTCAATCAAAGCCACTAGCTCCTGTTTCGACAGATCTGCGGCGAGTAAATCCGCGTGTCTTGGTCTCATCCCCCCATTTCCACATACATAAAGATTCCAGCCGTTCTCTGTTGCGATAACGCCAATATCCTTGCTTTGAGCTTCTGCGCATTCGCGTGTACAACCAGACACCGCAAATTTAATTTTGTGTGGCGCACGTAAGCCCTTGTAGCGATTTTCTAACTCGATAGCTAGACCAACCGAATCATCTACCCCGTAGCGACACCAAGTCGAGCCAACACAAGACTTAACCGTGCGCAGTGATTTTCCATAGGCATGACCCGTTTCAAACCCGGCATCAATTAACGCTTGCCAGATTGCCGGAAGTTGTTCAACTTGAGCGCCAAACAGATCCACCCGTTGGCCACCGGTTATCTTGGTGTACAAATCATACTTTTTCGCCACTTCACCCAAGGCAATCAATTTATCAGGGGTGATTTCCCCGCCCGCGACACGGGGCACGACCGAATACGAGCCATCTTTCTGTAAGTTGGCCATAAACGCATCATTCGAGTCTTGCAACATACTATGCTGAGGCTCCATGATGTGTTCATTCCACAGTGAAGAAAAAATTGAGGCTGCGGTAGGTTTGCAAAGATCGCAGCCGTGACCGCGTCCATGCTGTTCAATTAAGGTATCAAAGTCTTTGATCTCTTCTACCTGACAAATGTGGAACATCTCTTGACGAGATAGTTCGAAGTGTTCACAAATATGGTTATTGACCTCAACGCCCATTGCCATGAGCTCAGCGTCCAACACGCTTTTCACCATATTGCTACAACCACCACATCCCGTGCCTGCCTTAGTCGTTGACTTGAGAGTATCTAGATCATGGGCTCCCGCTTGAATAGCACTGACTAGATCGCCCTTAGTGACATTGTGACAAGAACAAATCATCGCGCTATCTGCTAAATCGCCCTTTAGCATTCCAGTGTCGAACAATAGATTTGCCGCATGGTCAGGCAAGGTTGTCTTATTGAGATAAGCTTGAAGCAGGGTGTCGTAATCAGAGTTGTCCCCAACTAAGATTGCGCCTAGCAGCTGAGTACCTGACTCATCGACCACCAGCTTTTTATAAATGCCCGCGACCGCATCTTGCAACACCATTTCTTGCGCCCCTGGAGTTGCTTTATGGGCGTCGCCAATTGAGGCAACATCAACCCCCAGCAACTTGAGCTTGGTGCTCATATCTGCTCCGGTAAAACCGGCATTGTCACGGCCGAGCAGTGCGTCAGCCGTCACCCGAGCCATTGTGTATCCAGGCGCGACCAAACCGAATATTCTCTCTTGCCACAAAGCGCATTCGCCGATGGCAAAAATACTCTCATCGCTAGTGCGACATTGGTTATCAATCACCACCCCACCACGCTCACCAGTTTGCAGCCCTGCTTCTTTGGCGAGCGTGTCTTGTGGTCGAATACCTGCCGAAAAAATGATCACATCAACCTCAAGCGGCTCAGCATCTTTAAACACCATTCGATGTGTCGCGCCTTCGCCATCACAGATTAGCTCTGTTGCTGTCGAGGTATGAACAGTCAAACCTAGTTGCTCTATCTTCTCTTTCAATACCGCTCCTGCGGCGTCATCGAGTTGAACTGGCATCAGCCGTGGCGCAAATTCAACCACGTGAGTTTCCACACCCAAAAGTTTGAGCGCATTGGCCGCTTCTAACCCAAGTAGACCGCCACCAATCACTGCCCCTTTTTTCGCTCCCTGACAAGCGGTTTTGATTTCGGACAGATCATCCAAAGTGCGATAAACATAGATATTGTCACGATCTTTACCTTCAATGGGTGGCACAAATGGGTAGGACCCTGTGGCAAGCACTAACTGGTCGTAACCGATGACACTGTCGCCATCAACAACCAAGCGTTTTTTATCACGTTCGATTTTGGTCACTTGACTACCCAGCAGTAATTCGATGCCATGCTTGCTATACCATTCCTCGCTACTAAGCATTAAATCTTGATGGCTATTACCCGAAAACAGTGACGATAGCTGAACTCGGTCATAGGCAATGAAGCGCTCTTCTCCAATCACGGTAATGCGTGTTTCCAGATGTGCTCCACGCTCAACTAACTGAGCAACTAGGTGATGACCAACCATACCATTGCCCACAATAACTATATGTTTCATCAGTAGATTCCTTATGCAGACTGCGCTGGCACCGGGCGATTTTCAGGCTCAGTGACGTTTGGTTGAACACTGGTTTTGCTTTGCTTTTCATACAAGAAACGCAGCACCGATTGACGATATTTTTGATAGCTTGGATCATCGGCAAGCGCGACGCGCTCCCTTGGCCTGGGCAAATCAATGGATAGCACTTCTCCAATCGTTGCCGCCGGTCCATTGGTCATCATCACAATTTTATCCGACAACAACACCGCTTCATCGACGTCGTGAGTAATCATGATCACTGTGTTGTTCAGTTCAGCTTGAATTTGCATCAATGAATCTTGCAAGTGTGCACGTGTCAGCGCGTCAAGTGCGCCAAACGGCTCGTCCATTAACAGTACTTTGGGTTGCAGCGCCAAAGCACGCGCGATACCAACTCGTTGCTTCATCCCCCCTGAGATTTCATCTGGCTTTTTATCTGCGGCATGGGACATTTGAATCAAGTCGAGATAGTGCTCTACTTGCTGCTTAACCCACTGTTTGGTGTTTGCCCCTTTTGAACGATGAGCGGAAATTTGCTTAACGGCCAGTTCAACATTTTGGTAAACCGTTAACCAAGGCAGCAAAGAATGATTTTGAAATACCACGGCGCGCTCTGGCCCAGGGCCACTCACTTCGCGGCCATCAACAATCACCCCGCCATCGGTCGGAAGATGTAAACCCGAAACTAAGTTAAGTACTGTCGATTTGCCGCATCCAGAGTGTCCAATCAAGGAGACAAACTCGCCTTTTTCAATTTGAAAATTGACGTTTTTCAAAGCGATAAATTCGCCGTTGGGGGTTGGAAATCTCATCCCCAACTGAGTTAAATCAAGTAATGGTTTAGACATAGGAAACTCCTTTTATCGCAATGCCTGCTGTTTATTCCAAGACAACCATTTCTGTAGTTGCAACATGCCACGGTCGAGTAGCAAACCAATGAATCCAATGGTGATCACCGCCACCATAATCCGCCCTAAAGATTGGGAGCTACCGTTTTGAAATTCATCCCAAACGAACTTCCCAAGTCCGGGGTTTTGCGCCAGCATCTCAGCGGCAATCAATACCATCCATGCAATACCTAAAGAGAGGCGCAGACCAGTAAAAATCATCGGAATGGCTGAAGGAAGTACGATCACACGGATATGCTGCCACCATGAGAGCTGTAGTACTTTGCTGACATTGATTAGGTCTTTATCCACGCTGGTCACGCCAACAGCGGTATTAATCAGCGTTGGCCACAAACTACACAGGGCGACGGTCAGCAGTGAGTTGACAAATGATTTGGCAAACATCGGATCGTCACTGACGTAGGTTGCGCTAACCACCATGGTTACTATAGGTAACCAAGCTAATGGTGATACCGGTTTTAGCAACTGAATTAACGGATTAAAAGCTTGATAGAGCCCTTGATTGAGCCCTAGCACAATCCCTAACGGAACCGCGATAATAGTCGCTAAGAGAAACCCACTCGCTACCGTGATTAAGCTGGTTCCGATTTGGTCAAAAAAAGTCGGTTTACCTGTGTATGGTCGGATTTTGACTTCCGCTTGCGGATTTTTGGCCAGTTTTGCCGCGTTACGCTTCTCCTGTCTTTCAATAAACGCGACTTCTTTTGCTCTTTCGTCCCAATGTTCAGTCACTAAATTGCTGAATTGTTGATAGGTTTGTGCTGGTCCGGGTAATGTGCCCAGCGATGTTTCGACCTGTCGTGCACTTAAGTGCCACATAATTAAAAACAATAAGATTCCAATAACAGGTAACACGACGGCTTTGCTTTTGTTCGCCACCAGCGCCTTACTTGGAATTAACGAGATAACATTACTCGACATAACGACTCCTAAACGTCCCTGTGATGATTGGCAAGGAGAGGCTCACGCCCCTCCGCGTCAGTTCTAAACTTTGTCTTTGCCTTTTAAACCAATCGAAAATTTCTCTAGATACGCGTTAGGTGAACGCCCGTCGTAAACGATGTTATCGATGAAGTGTTTTTGCGGTGCGCGGAATCCGTCTTCTTGCGCGAAGTTAGGAAAGTCTTTGCTGGTTAGCACTCCATCGTCAATCAAAGCTTCAGCGGCTTGTTGATAGATATCTGGACGATATACTTTCTTAGCGATCTCCATGTACCAATCATCCGATTGCTCTTGAGAGATCTGTCCCCAGCGACGCATTTGTGTCAGATACCAGATTGCATCGCTGTAGTACGGATAGGTCGCGTTGTAGCGAAAGAAGACGTTAAAGTCTGGCACTTCGCGAACGTTGCCCTTTTCGTATTCAAAGGTCCCGGTCATAGAGTTGGCGATAACTTCATAATCCGCGCCGACATACTCACTTTTCGCCAGTAGTTTGACCGCTTCAACTCGATTGGCATTGTTGTTTTCATCCAGCCAGTGGGCTGCGCGAATCAACGCTTTGACTACGCGAATATGGGTATTGGGGTATTTTTCTGCCCACGTCTTTGACACACCAAACACCTTCTCAGGGTTGTTTTTCCAGATCTCATAGTCCGTGACCACTGGTGCACCAATCCCCTTAAATACTGCTTGTTGGTTCCACGGTTCACCCACGCAGTAACCTTCTATGGTTCCCGCTTCCATGGTCGCTGGCATTTGTGGTGGCGGCGTAACGCTCAGCAGCACATCTGCATTTAACTGACCACTGTTATCACCAGACTCTGGCGCGTAATAGCCGGGATGGATCCCTCCCGCCGCGAGCCAGTAACGCAACTCATAGTTGTGGGTAGAGACAGGAAACACCATGCCCATATTGAACGGCTTGCCCTCATCAAGGTAGCTTTCGACCACGGGTTTTAGCGCGTCGGCTTTAATCGGATGGATCAGTTTTCCGTCCGCTTCAGTGGGAATATTGGGTTTCATCTGTTGCCAAGTCTTGTTCGACACCGTAATCGCATTACCGTTAAGATCCATGCTGAATGCGGTTATGACTTCGGCTTGGGTACCAATTCCGATGGTTGCACCAAGCGGTTGACCAGAAAGCATATGCGCACCATCGAGTTCGCCGTCGATCACTCGGTCTAGCAGTACTTTCCAGTTTGCTTGAGCTTCTAATGTGACGTAGAGACCTTCGTCTTCAAAGAAACCTTTCTCATAGGCAACGGCCAGTGGTGCCATGTCAGTTAACTTAATAAAGCCGAACTTAAGATCTTCTAACTCTGGTTCACCCAATTGGGCGAAGGTCGTCGGTACATAAAAGGTGGTCGTGAGCGCTGCGCCAACTAAAGTACGTTTGATGGTTGAGGTCCATTTCATAAGTTTTCTCCAATAAAAAGGCGCTACGCCTCCGAAGAGTCGTAGCGCCATTGCATCCTTGTTCATTACCGCCGTTGATAATCAAAGGTTACGTTAATACAAATTGTCTGTTTTGCTGTTGGTTATCTTTCCAAGTAACATGCCAACTTATTTTATAGTTTATTATCAATAGGTTAGATCATACCGCCCTCAATCTTGCTTTCGCCTTGCTTAGCTTTAGTGCATGTCGCACCATTGCGGAAATTTTTATCTAACCCCAAAGTGGTAGCCCCGTTACTTCAGTGCCTCCATGGTTTGCAACAGATTTCGCGCCACCTGCGCCAAAGATTGACTCGACTGCATCGCAGACTTGCGCATCGCTTGATAGGCGGCGTCCTCATCGACTTGATGCAGCTTCATCAACAAACCTTTCGCCCTTTCGATCAACTTGCGATCTTCTAACCGCGATTCAAGTTGTTCAATTTCGCTTTCAAACGCCGCAACAGATTTGCGAACTTGATGCGCATTCGCTATCCATGGCGACAGGGAAAACTGCGTATCAGCAGGAACGAGGACATAGTCCATTCTTTCAGGTAAACGATTGATATCACGTTGATTAAGTTGCTTGAGCACTACCAGTAATGGAAGATTTCTCGCCCGGCATTCTTCAATGATCAAGCGCAACTCAGCGCTCGGTTGCTGCCAGCCGACAACCACGTGAGCCTCACGCTCTTTGTCTAAGAGGCTTTCAAACTGGTTGAGCTGACAGCTAACGATATTGTCAAATTCAACCGCAAGCAGATTGGTTAACCGCGCTAATTCTTCGACGCGGTCGCTACAGATAATGAGTGGGATTTTGGACAGGTTTTGGTGCATGAACATTCCTTGTTGTGCTCGCTATTAACTAGAGACATAACAAGGAATGTGCCAACTGAGGTTTGATTTAGATAAGCAATGATTTTGAGCAGTAGTTAGACCAAAATAGATAGGCTTTCTCAAAAGCGCGTTCATAGTCATCTAACTCAGCAAACAGTGTCGCCGCTATGGTCGACACGATAGTGTTGGCCATAAAATTAAACTCGCCCTGCTCAGTACCAAACGGGCAGCGCTTAGGAAGTGGAATATCCGTGAGCATTCTTTCCGCCCAATAGTGGGATTGAACCCCTTGCGCAGTGCTCACCCACACCGTTTGACTCACCTTAGGGTTATACTCTGATTCCCCTGATTGACCTTTAAATGATACAACAGCGTGGCTGGTTAACCCTATCTCACTTTCTACTTCGGCGTGCAACTGTTGAAAGCCTGGGTGAAAACTACCGCGTACGGCTAGTTTCGCTCCCCCTGGATTGAGCGCTCGAACCACAGTGTTGATCGGTGTACGTAAACCATAGCGATTCTTCCAACCTATCATCGCTTCTGCTTGAGGCGCAAAATGTTTTAGCGGCAGATAGGCAATGCCTTGGCTATCAAGCAATCTCTTGGCATCCTCGGGCGAGTGGGCAAGCGGGATACCCAGCTTGACGAGATAATCTTCAGCATGCAATCGACCCGCAGGTCTGTCGTGATAGCCGTGCAGCAAAACCTTGTAGCCATTGTCGCTAAGGATCTTGGCCGCCAGCAAGTGCCAAGGCTGGCCAGCACTAATACGTTTACCTGCATAACATGGCCAATCGATATCAGCGCCTAAGTTGGGAACACGTGATTGAAACGCTTTAACAAAGCCAGCGATCTCTTGTTTGGTTTCATTTTGCACCCGAATCAGCATCAACAGCATAGCCATTTGATCGTCACCGCACTGACCATCAAGATATTCGTCCATGACTTGGTATGCTTGCTCAAACGTCAGCGGCTTGCGTCCACGCTCGCCGCGGCCCACCGTGCGGATACATTGCAAAATTGTACTCATACTACCTCTTGAGAAACGACCGACTCTATGGTGCTGATTAGTTGTTGCCGCAGTTTGACCACTTCACCCAAAATAATCAATGCCGGACTGACACCTTTAAGCTCAATCGCCTTCGACGCCAATGATCCTAAGGTGGAAACATGCACTTTTTGCTGGCGGCTACAGCCATGGGTAATGATCGCTAAAGGAAAGTCATCATCCAACCCTTGTGCAATCAAGCCTCGCTGTATCTCTACTGCTTTTTCTAAGCCCATATAAAAAACTAACGTCTGGCCAGCGCTAACCAACTGTGACCACGCTGGTAGTGCCCCTGTCACGACTTGTCCAGTGACAAAGGTAACACTTCTCGCTACTTGCCTGTGCGTTAAAGGAATGTAGGAAGACGCAGCGCAGCCAATGGCCGCCGTTATTCCGGGAATCACTTCAAACTCAATTTGGTGCTTGGCCAGCAACAAGCCCTCTTCACCGCCGCGTCCAAAGATAAATGGATCGCCACCTTTTAAGCGGACCACCTGCTTGCCAAGTTTGGCGTACTCAACTAACATCTGGCTGATTTCTTCTTGCTTTAGGCTCGGCTTTCCGCAGCGTTTACCGACATAGATCTGTTGACAGCCAGGCTTAGTGAACTGCAAGATTTCTTGATTCACCAAGCGATCAAACACTACAACGTCTGCCTGTTGAATCGCTTTCAGCGCTTTGATGGTCAATAGTTCTGGATCATTGGGACCAGCCCCAACCAGTTGCACTTTGCCATAGCGATTCGCGCTAGAATGAGCCTCATCGTTACTCTCGATAGAATGTTCAATATAGCGGTGGGAAATAAAACCAGCGCCACGTAAACCCAATT
Source organism: Vibrio sinaloensis (assembly GCF_023195835.1). Taxonomy (NCBI): domain Bacteria; kingdom Pseudomonadati; phylum Pseudomonadota; class Gammaproteobacteria; order Vibrionales; family Vibrionaceae; genus Vibrio; species Vibrio sinaloensis. The sequence continues at coordinate 211,322 of NZ_CP096200.1, forward strand.
GTGAGCCTTCTTTGTTGATAATGTCTGATTTCATCACTCGCTCCTACTTCGCTACCAAAATGGTGTGTTGATGGTGGCTAATCAGCCGCTCAATTTGCGGTAAGCACGATCCACAGTTGGTGCCGCATTTTAGTTTGCTCTGCAGTTGACTGAGATTATTGCAGTTGCCACTTTCAAGCTCGCGAGCGATCTGTTTGTCATTGACGCGAAAGCAGCTACAAATAAGTTCACTCGACTCTTGCTGCGCAGCAATTGCCAACAGAGTAGAAAAGCTCAACGGTTTGCCGACCAAAATCGCCAGCTGGGACGCATCAGTGACAATCGGTTGACCAGAAACAATTAGAATTGAGCGAGTGACTCGCTCTTGACCAACTTCATCGTAACCAACAGTGAGCCAGCCTGAAGCAAGCTCTAACACCACTTTACGTTTATGCGGCGTTTGGCCAAGGTCCTCTGAGATATCTCTGTCTAGGTTGTCTGTGTCGGCAAATCGCCACACACCGATGTTCTCTTCACTTTGAAAGGATTGGTAGGCAAAGCGGCGCTCAACGAACTTTTCGCCTAGGTAAAGGCCATAGGTTTTAGCATCGACCGTTTGAATTGCAACGCGCTGCGATTTAAATGCGGGTTGGCCAGAATGCGGGTCAACCTCACGGCTTACAACTGCATTAACTTCGCTTCCACCGCCATATTCTCCCGCCCAGTGCATAGACATAAACAGTTGACGCGCACCTAACCCATTGTCAATCGCGGCTTTTGCCACAATGCAATGCTCTGTCACTTCACCCTGCAGTGACACTAACTGCCCTTCATTAACGTCCAGATAAGCTGCAGAACGTTGATTCATGTAAACCGTCGGTTCTGGCTCAGTGGCGGCGAGATGCGGTATATAGCCAGTGCGCGTCATGGTGTGCCATTGATCCCTTTGACGCCCAGAGTTTAGCCACCAAGCAGATTGGTTGTGTGCTGTCGGAATAGCCGGGACGACAAACCGCGCTTTTCGATCTGGAAAACAAAATTGGCCGTTTGCAAAAGGACGTGTTCCACCCCACTGAACGGGCTGCCAGTTGAGGTATTCTTCATCCGTAATGTCGGCAAACGTCGACAAATCAAGCAACAAATCACTGCTGCTATTGATACCTGTCATGGCGGCGTACTCGCGGAAAACATCGGCTTCCGTGGCAAATTCAAATGCGTTGGGCTTTTCTATCAATGTACACAGTTTAGCGCCCACCTCACTGACCGCGCGCCAATCTGATTTGGCCTGTCCTTTAGTCTCAATAAATTGGCGTTGGCGAGTTAGCATACGTTCGGAGTTAGTAACCATTCCTTGCTTTTCCCCCCAACCAGCAGCAGGCAATAGCAAGTCGGCGTACTGAGCGATATCTGAATCGGAGGTCACGTCAGAAACAATCACTAAAGGACACTTTTTGAGTGCTCGTTTAACAAAGTTGTTATCTGGCATAGACACGACAGGATTGGTTGCCATAATCCAGATTACCTGGATATCGCCACGTTCTACCGCTTCGAACATTTCGACCGCTTTAAGGCCTGGTGTTGTCGCTAAATTGTCGGTCTGCCAAAACTCACCAACCAATTCTATCGACTCTTGGTCAAAACCTCGGTGCACAGCGAGTTGATTGGCAAGCCCACCGACTTCGCGTCCGCCCATCGCATTTGGCTGACCAGTGATAGAGAATGGACCCGCACCGCCATAACCGATTTTTCCGGTGGCCAAGTGAGCATTGATGATCACGTTGCCTTTGTCTGCGCCATACTGAGATTGATTCACCCCCTGACAAAACAGAGTGATGGTTTTGCGGGTATTGGCGAACCAACGATAGAAAGTGGTAAGCTGCTCCTGGCTGAGCTTTAGATGGTTACTTAAGGCGCTGACCTTATACTCACTGCCTGCCAAGGCTTCACACAGTGCAGCAAGACCACTGGTATGCTGCGCTACGTATTCTTGGTCGACCAGTCCTTGGTCTTGGCAGTATCTTAATAATCCATTGAACAGCGCGATATCGCCATCATCGGGGATCGCGAGATGAAGATCGGCTTGCTGCGCTGTCACCGTCTCTCTTGGATCTATCACCACCATTCGAAGTTCTGGATTGCACTCACGCGCTTGTTGAATACGGCGAAACAGCACCGGATGGGTCCAGGCTGTATTCGCGCCACAGATAATGATCAGATCCGCATCATCAATATCATCATAATTGACTGGCACCACGTCTTCGCCAAATGCCCTATTGTGTGCCACAACCGCAGACGACATACACAGACGAGAGTTCGTATCGATGTTGGCGCTACCAACCACCCCTTTCATAAATTTATTGGCGACATAGTAGTCTTCTGTCAGGAGTTGGCCCGACACGTACATTGCCGTTGAATCGGCACCATGATGCACAATCGCGTCATGATAGGCGTTCGCGATCATATCAGTGGCCTGCTGCCAAGTGATCTCGCGGCCATTGAGCTTCGGATAGAGTAATCTCGACGGCATATCCAGACTTTGTGCCAATGCCGAACCTTTTACACACAACGCACCACTGTTAGCTGGGTGGTGTTTGTCACCTTGGATACCGGTCGCGTTTACTTCTACCCCACACCCCACCCCGCAATAAGGACACGCTGTTTTGATACATTCCCTTGTCATCACTCACTCCTTAATACAAAAAGCCTCCTCCACTTTCTGAGTGAAGGAGGCTTCATTGCCTGTGACCTTGTTATAGATTGTGCGCTCGACCACCGTCGACAAGAGTTTAATAGCAATTAAGGTGCCAATAAGAATAACTGTTTAAATTCAATTATATAGAGTTAGACAACTTATGCGCATTGCACCAAATAGGTGCTTACGCATCACAATAAAATGCGTACCGATAGGAGCAAGGTCATGATTGCAGTAGATAATGATGACACGTGGTAAAAAGCAGACGCAAAAAAGCCAGTCACGAAGACTGGCTTTTCGAATGAATGGAGGCGCGTCCCGGAGTCGAACCGAGGTCCACGGATTTGCAATCCGCTGCATAGCCACTCTGCCAACGCGCCAAACCAAGTTGTCTCGATAAGAGATGGTGCCCCGGGCCGGACTTGAACCGGCACAGCGCGAACGCCGAGGGATTTTAAATCCCTTGTGTCTACCAATTCCACCACCAGGGCACACAAATTTCTTTGTGATGCCGTTTAGTACGATAAACACCATCTTAAATCTTTCAGCGAAACTCGCTTGATAAAAGAAAATGGAGGCGCGTCCCGGAGTCGAACCGAGGTCCACGGATTTGCAATCCGCTGCATAGCCACTCTGCCAACGCGCCCTTTTCTTTCAACGCTTTAGGTTACCCACCGCTGCGTTCGCTGCATACTTTACCCATTGAGCGAACAGAGTCAAATAAAAATAGCGGTTTTTATTTTGTTTGCTGAGTTTTGAACCAATATGCTGATTGTTTGATCTAATCCGGCGATTTTGTAAGGTAACTAGGCCAACAGTGCGCGCTGTGCTTTGGGCAACTTGCTAACTACTAACTGGTATGATCGTTCACATAAGTCTTCGACTAAGCCATCTTCTACGTCGCCTGGATAGTAAATCGTCACCCAGTGGCGCTTATTGGTGTGGTAGCCGGGGGTAATATCAGAAAACTGAGCAGTGAGTACTTCTCCGTCTTCGGGCACCACTTTCACCGTGACATATTCGCGCCCCTCACGTTCAGCTAAGATGGCGAACATTTTTCCTTTCACCTTGTACACCAAAGCTTCAGGACCAAATGGATAGTCAGCTTCTGCGCAAGTAAAGCCATCGAGAAAGTCTGCCAACTGTTTATTGTTCATCGCTTATTCTCCGCAGTGTTCATCAAAAAAGGAGCGCGAGGCTCCTTGTAAGCGTTATTTTATTTTTTCGCCAGTGGTGATGTTTCGAATCTGACGCCACCCCAACCAAACTGCATGAAATTGCGAATGTTGGCATGATCGTCGCCATCAGGGTTACCTAGCACATCTTGACGATAGTACTGACCAAAACAGGCTAAGGTCGCTTCAGGTGTTAGCTGGTGTTGCTTGGCAAATGCGAAGATCTTACACGAGCCATTGTTTTGTCCCGCTTGATTAATCACATTGCCGTTATGAAATTCCGTGGGAGTAAACTCATAGTTGGCATCAATTGCAGCCATGGTTTGGCTAAATTCGATACTTTGTGGCGAGTGCGACAGTTGGTCAAAAAAAGACGTGAGTTCCATGTTAATCCTTGCTCCTTATTTGCTGCTAACACTGTATAGCAGACTCCACAAGAAGCCAACGTTGCAAACCGTTTTTACGCCGCTATTTTCTCAATGCAAACATATCCCCCAACGGGTATCACATTCTTATCCCTCCATCGATTTCGAGCACGCGCCCAGTGATGTAGTCATTTTCGAAGATAAACTTCACGGTTTGGGCGATTTCACTGGTGTCGCCCATGCGCCCTACTGGAATCATGGATTCTAACCGCTCTATCGCCTCGGGTTTCATCTGCGCCGCCATAGGCGTTTTAATCACACCAGGGGCAATCGCCGCGACGCGAATGCCATAGCGCGCCAACTCTTTTGCCCAGGTAGTGGCCAGTGTGGCAACCGCGGCTTTTGATGCAGCATAATTGCTTTGGCCGATATTGCCAGCACGAGCGACGCTGGAGATATTGATGATGACCCCTTTCGAATCCGTTTCGATCATTTTGACCGCCGCCTCCCGACCACACAAAAAGGTGCCATTCAGATTCACCTGTATGACAGAGTTAAACTGCTCTAGAGAGAGTTTGCTCACCTGGCCATCTTTTACTTTTACCAACAAACCATCGCGCAATATACCGGCATTATTGACTAAGCCGTTGAGTCGACCAAAATCTGTGACAATGTCACTAAATGTCTGCTCAACGTCAGCCTCATTGGTAACATCAACCTGATAGGTTAAGGTTTTCGTTCCGAGCATTAAGCATTGCTGCTTGGTCTCATCTAACGCTTGTTGGTTGACATCCAATAGCGCCAATTCCGCCCCTGCATGCGCCAGAGTCACGGCCATCATTTGTCCCAATCCTTGCCCCGCGCCGGTGATGGCGATGACACTCTGTTTTAAATCCATTTCGCTCTCCTTTAGCCTTGTTGAGCACGATAAAATTCAAATAGGCTCGAAAAATCAACCTCTTGATTGCCATGCATCGAATGAAACGCATACAGGTTGCGCGCCAACGCCCCCATAGGCACTGGCGACTGGCTCTGCGCTGCAGCTTCAAGCCCTAAACCTAAATCTTTGAGCATCAACTTGGTCATAAATCCCGGTTGATATTGATTTGATGCTGGCGCATTGGGCATCACTCCTGGACATGGATTATAGAGTTCCAACGCCCAATTGCGTCCTGAACTTTGCAACATAATGTTGGACAGAACGTTAGGGTCGAGGCCATTCGCGATACCCAAATTGAGCGCTTCACATGTCCCGGACATCAAAATGCCTAACATGAGATTGTTGCAGATTTTACCCATTTGGCCACAGCCACTGTCGCCAGCATGAAAGATGTTTTTGCCCATGTGGCCCAAGACCTGCTCTGCGCGCTTAAACGCTCGCTCACTGCCGCCAACGATAAACGTCAGCGTCCCTGCCGCCGCACCCGCAACGCCTCCCGATACCGGTGCGTCAGCAAAATCGAGCCCACGCTGCGCCGCCTCATCAGCGACCAAACGTGCAGACTCAGGATCAATGGTGGACGAATCAATCAACAGGGTCGACTTACCCACAGAGTGAATCACGCCTTTCGAGTCACCCTCGCCCAAATAAACCCGCTTCACATGTTCACCAGCTGGCAGCATAGTGACCACGCTGTCAGCTCCCGCAACCACATCCTCAATAGAGTGACACACTTTGGCTCCGGCTTGGCCCAAAGGCTTGGTTAGTGAGTCCAATAAATCGAAGACTTGTACGTTTAGACCGGCGGCAAGTAAGTTACTTGCCATTGGGGCACCCATATTGCCCAATCCGATAAATGCGATGGTTTCCATGACTCGCTCTCCTTAATAGTGCCCTAACTCTGCCAAAGGGTGGGCCTCCGACGGCCACAATGAGCGGCATAGCTCGTCAATCACTTCAGTGTCTACCGCGGCCACATTGGGGTAGAGCCATTTCGGCTCACCATCTTTATCGACCAAACGCGCTCGAACCCCCTCTTGAAACTCACCCAACAACGCACTGCGCACTGAAATGTTTAACTCCAAACGAAAGCAATCAGCCAGTGATAAATCGCTGTATTGGGTCATCTGACGAAAGCACAAGTGCGCGGTAATTGGGCTTCCCATTTTTGAATTGGCTTTCGCCGTTTCGAGCCATTTGTCTTCACCTTGGATGGCTTGAAAATTATCTAGCACCTGAATGATATTGTCTGCACTACACGCTAATCGAACCTGGCCTAAATAAGGGGTAATTTGCGCCGCTGGCGCACTACTCACTTGTAAAGCCAAGCCCTCTAGTAGCTCGGTCACCACTTCATAGACATCATCATCACACTGCCAATCCGCTATTTGTAACTGCTCGATCAGTTGTTGCTTATGGTGTGGCATCACCAAGTGGTCGGCGAGATGTATCGCCAGCGCATCACTTGCATTGACCATAGTTCCGGTTAGACCTAAGAACATTCCGACCCCACTTTCGAGTCGATTAAGAAACCAGGTACCGCCCACATCCGGATAGAGACCAATGCTCACTTCTGGCATCGCAAGGCGTGAGTCGGGGGTCACCACTTTATGGCTGGCGCCCATATAGAGACCCATGCCGCCTCCCATCACTATGCCCTGTCCCCAACCAATAATTGGCTTACAGTAGGTGTGGATCAGGTAGTCACATTGATACTCAATGGTAAAGAACTGTGTGCAATACTCTTGGGTTTGCTGCGCAGATTGGTCGCGCATCCATTGGTGCATGGTACGAACATCGCCCCCAGCGCAAAACGCTTTGTCACCCGCCCCTTCCAGCACGACACAAACAATGTTGTCGTCGTCATGCCACAACGTCAATTGCTGTTTTAGTTTCGTGAGCATATCGAGCGTCAACGCGTTCAGTGACGACGGATTATCGAGTGTCGCCACGGCGATTTTGTTTACTCCATCACTACAAGGGAGCTCAGTAAAGTGAACATGGTCACTCATAATACACCTCCTTCACCTTAGCGGTTTTTCCACTGCGGTGGGCGTTTTTCAAGAAAGGCGTTAACGCCCTCTTGTTGATCTTCGGTATCAAAAAGTTGGATAAACAGTTCGCGCTCTTTGACCAATCCATGCGCAATGGGCGCTGAGCGGTTATTTTGAATCAGAGTCTTACAAGCGCTGACCGATGAAGGCGACTGATGAGCGACTTTTTCCGCAAGAGCAATGGCGCTCGCTTGAGCCTCGCCGCTTGCCACCACCTCTTCGACCAAGCCAATTCGCAGTGCTTGTTCGGCGGTGAGCTGTTCGCCACACAAAATGATGCGTTTGGCCCAGCCCTCCCCGACCAATGCGGTTAAATTTTGCGTGCCACCGGCACAAGGCAGCAGACCAACTTTCGCTTCAGGTAGGGCCAACTTAGCTTGCTGCTCAGCAATACGAATATCGCAGGCTAATGCCACTTCCAAACCGCCGCCCATTGCAAAGCCGTTGATCGCAGCTATAGAGACACCACGAAACGCTGATAGGGCTTCAAACGCCTCACCAAACACTCGCGCCATGTCAGCGGCGAGCGCTTTATCTCCAGAGGCAAACAGATTCAAATCCGCTCCGGCCGAAAAAAACTTGTCGCCCTGCCCAGTCAACACCAACGCATACACCTCTCGATTAGCGTTGAGTTGACTAATGAGCTGTTTGAGCTCAATCAGACTTTCTCGGGTCCATGTGTTGGCTGGCGGGTTACACATGGTCAGTCGCGCCACATGATTCTCGATGGTGCACGCTATTGGTTGGTCGCTGGATTGTGTCATTGTTTGCCCCTTTATAACTGTTTTCCGCCTTCTTCAAGCAGGCGTCTCGCAATAATCAAGCGCATGATTTCATTGGTCCCTTCAAGGATTTGATGAACGCGAACATCTCTGAAATAGCGCTCCATCGGGTACTCTTTGATGTAACCGTATCCGCCGAACAGTTGCAGCGACTGATCGCAGACACGAAACCCAACATCGGTAGCAAAGCGTTTCGCCATCGCGCAATACGTTGTGGCATCGCGATCTTGATTATCGAGTTTGCTCGCCGCCATTCGCACCAATCCGCGCGCGGCGACCAGCTCTGTCGCTAAATCGGCAAGCTTGAACTGAATGGCTTGAAACGTACTGAGCGATTGACCAAATTGGCTGCGCTGCTGAACATAGGCGAGCGCTTCATTTAGCGCTTGTTGCGCAGTCCCGACCGAGCAAGTCGCAATATTAATGCGTCCGCCATCAAGCCCTTTCATCGCAAAGACAAACCCTTGCCCCTCTTCGCCGAGTAAGTTGTCGTGGCTCACCTGCACGTTGTCAAAGCTAATGCTACGAGTGGGCTGCGAGTTCCAGCCCATTTTCGGCTCTTTGCGCCCATAACGAATACCTGGAGTGTCTGCAGGTATCACAAATGCCGACACCCCTTTAGCACCTTCACCACCAGTGCGTGCCATCACCACCAGCACATCGGTTTCACCAGCGCCAGAAATAAACACCTTGTTGCCATTTACCAAGTAGCCCATGTCATTTTTAGTCGCGGTGGTGGTTAAGGCCGCGGCGTCGGACCCAGCATTTGGCTCAGTTAAACAGTATGAGCCGAGCCATTCGCCACTGATTAACTTAGGGCAAAAGTGCGCGGCGGCGCTTTCGGTTGCAAAACTTGCCACCATCCAAGTCACCATGTTGTGAATGGTCATAAACGCTGTGGTCGACGTGCACCCCATGGCCAGCTGTTCAAAAATGATCGAAGCATCGAGGCGACTTAAACCCAATCCTCCGCGACTCTCGGGGGTATATAAGCTGAGAAAGCCGAGCTCGCCCGCTTCACGAAGCACCTGCTTGGGAAACTGTTGTTGTTCATCCCACTGCGCGGCGTTTGGCGCTAGGCTATCTCGGGCAAACTGCGCGGCGGTGTCGGCAAAGGCTTTTTGATCCGCATTGAGTTCAAAGTCCATATCGCCCCCTATCGCAGTTGAATTGACATGTTCGGGCCGGTTGGAATGTCATCATCAAACCAACGTGCGGTGACGGTTTTCGTTTCAGTGTAGAAGCGTACCGCTTGCTTGCCATAAGCATGCAAATCACCATAGAAACTGCCGCGCCACCCGGTAAACGAAAAGAAAGGCAGCGGCACGGGAATGGGCACATTAATACCCACTTGACCGACTTGGATTTGGTGCTGGAATTTTCTCGCGGCGCCGCCACTTGAGGTGAAGAGTGAGGTTCCGTTGCCGTATGGATTATTGTTGATTAACTCAATCGCCTGATCCAAGGTGTCCACCTCAAGACAGACCAGCACTGGTCCAAATATCTCTTGTTGATAGATAGACATCTGCGGCGTCACCCCACTAAACAGGGTCGGGCCTACCCAATTGCCATCTGGATGATCTGCTACCTCGCAGTGACTACCATCGAGTTCACATTTGGCTCCTTGAGCTTTACCTTGCTCAATCAAGGCGAGCACTCGCGCTTTGGCTTCTTTACTAATGAGCGGCCCATAACCTGCGGATTGATCGTCCCAAGCACCGGGCTTCACTTTGGCGAGCTCTTGCGCTAGATCCCCAAGCCAGGTATTCGACTCGCCGACAAACACAGCCACTGAAATCGCCATGCAGCGCTGCCCTGCCGCTCCAACCGATGCGCCGACTAAGTTATTAATCACCTGAGCTTTATTCGCATCGGGCATTACCACCATATGGTTTTTTGCCCCAGCGAACGCTTGGACTCGCTTATTGTATGCCGTGCCTGTGTGATAAATATGCTTGGCCACGGGCACCGAGCCAACAAATGAAACCGCTTTTATAATAGGATGTGCCAGTAAGTAATCCACTTGCGCTTTGCTGCCATGCACCACTTGCAACACGCCTTTTGGTGCCCCCGCTTGTTCAAACAACTCAGCCAACCTCATCGCGGTTAAAGGAACTTGCTCAGACGGCTTGAGAACAAAGGTATTGCCCGCCGCGATAGCCAAAGGAAACATCCATAACGGGATCATGGCAGGAAAGTTAAACGGAGTAATACCACAGCACACACCAAGCGGTTGGATGAGAGAGTAACTGTCGATATCAGTGGCGACATTCTCAACGGTTTCCCCCATCATGTTACTGGCGATATTCGCCGCCTGCTCCACCACCTCAATCCCACGCCAAACATCCCCTTTTGCATCGACGGTCGTCTTCCCTGTCTCCTTCGAGACCAACCAAGCAAGCTCATCGTGATGTTCTTTTAACAGCTGCTGATAACGCAGCATCAAACGTGCCCGCTCTGAAACGGCGACCTCTTTCCAACTGGCAAAAGCATCATGTGCACTGTCGATTGCCCGCTCCATTTCCTCGGCAGTAGCACAGGGAAGCTGAGCAATGATTTGGTTGTTGGCTGGATTAGTCACTTCTATCCATTCACTGCTGTCAGACTGACAAAAATCTCCACCGATAAATAATGAGACTGGTTGTGTCATGCTCGTATCCTTTGTTTTGATTGTTCACAACGGAATTTCAACCGCGACAGCGCAGGCCTCGCCCCCGCCAATACAGATTGCCGCAATGCCTTTCATCGTTTTGCGTTTGGTTGCATCACCATCCACCCCGTAGGCTTGCAACTGACGTAAGCTGTAGATCAAAGTGGTCAATATACGCGCGCCACTGGCACCAATGGGGTGGCCCAATGCGCATGCGCCTCCTTTGATGTTGACTTTGCTCGGGTCTAACCCCAACTCTTTGGTTGCGATTTGCGCCACAACGGCAAAAGCTTCGTTTATTTCCCACAAGTCTACGTCTCCCACTTCCCAATCAAGTTGCGACAGCAAAGCTTCAATCGCGTAGACAGGTGCGACAGTAAATTCTGCCGGTAATCGCGCGTGAGTCGCATGACCTTTGATAACCGCAAGCGGCTCTATTTGCTGCTGCTCGGCACTGGATTGGTCAATCACGATAAGCGCGGAAGCGCCGTCTGAAATCGCACTTGAGTTGGCCGCGGTGATGGAACCCTTGTCGGCAAACGCAGGACGAAGTTTGCCAATTTTAGTGGGATCAATAGTTGGCGGAAGCTCATCAAAGCGGAGCCAAGTCGATTGTTTCGCGTCGGTTTCCACCGGCACTAGCTCAGCCTCAAACATCCCTTGAGACTGCGCCGCTAACGCTCGCTGTAGTGATAGCTCCGCCCAAGCATCCATTTCTTGACGGCTAAAGTTTAGTTTGTCCGCTATCTGCTGGCCGTAAACACCCATCAATTCACCTTCATAAGAATCTTGCAGGCCATCGAGAAACATATGATCAAACGTCGTTTTATGGCCCATTCGCATGCCACTGCGAGACTCTGTGAGTAAATACGGTGCATTGGTCATGCTTTCCATCCCACCCGCCACAGCGCAACGAATTGCACCAGCAGAGATAAGATCATACGCCAGCATCACGCTTTTCATTCCAGAGCCGCACACCTTGTTGATGGTGGTGCATGGCACCGAATGCGGCAGTTCGGCATTGAGGGCAACTTGCCTCGCTGGGGCTTGACCACACCCAGCGGGCAGCACGCAGCCCATCAAAACTTCGTCAATTAAAGCCCGCGTTCCAAGTTGCTCTAAGGCCGCGCGAACCGCGATAGTGCCCAACTCTGGCGCAGAAAAGTGAGCGAGTTGACCTTGAAATCGCCCGATCGGGGTACGCTTCGCCGCGACTATCCATATCTCATTTTGCTTCATGATGACACTCAGATAATTTCTTGACGTTTACGTAAGCATAGCACTAACATTTACGTAAACGTAAACAAAGCAACAAAACATTTTTTGACTCTAAAGACACCATAATGTCTGAGTCATTTCGCCCAAGTAAGCAGTGATGAGGAATAGACGCTCAGTGGAAAAATATAAGATTAGTGACTTGGCTAAAGAGTTTGATATTACCACCCGGAGCATCCGCTTTTACGAGGATGAAGGGTTAATTCAACCTGAGCGAAAAGGCAGTATGCGTATTTACAACCGCCGCGATAAAACCCGCTTAAAGCTGATTTTACGTGGCAAGCGATTGGGCTTTTCATTGGCCGAAATACGCGAACTTTTTGAGTTGTATGATACTCACCAGGGTGATACTCAGCTAAAAGAGATGCTGAAAATCATTGATGAAAAAGAAGCGTTGCTGATGCGTCAGCTCGAAGATATCCGCAGCATGTTAGAAGACTTAAATGTCGCCCGCGAACGTTGTGAGCAGGCACTTGAGGTTAAAGAAGTCAGCTAAACAAAGCGATCACCTCTTCAAGTTGCCTGCATCCGCGGCGATGTGGAGGCGTTATGTTTGCTCCTTATTCCCCTTTAAATTTCGGCCTCGATGACTCGCTGACCATGCTGCGCGATCACGTTTATGCGTTTGCGCAGCAGCAAGTCGCCCCCCTCGCTCAGCAAGTTGATGAGAGCAACACCTTCCCCAACCAATTATGGCCACTATTCGGCGAAATGGGCTTACTCGGCGTGACCGTAAGCGAGCAGTATGGCGGCTCAGGTATGGGCTACTTGGCACACGTTATCGCACTCGAGGAGATCAGCCGAGCGTCAGCCTCGATTGGCCTTAGCTATGGCGCTCACTCTAACTTGTGCGTCAATCAAATTTATCGAAATGGCACCCCAGAACAACAGCAAAAATTCCTCCCTAAACTTATCGATGGAAGCCAAGTGGGCGCGTTGGCAATGAGCGAACCTAATGCCGGTTCCGACGTGGTCAGTATGCAGCTTAAAGCAACGTTAAATGGCGATCATTACTTGTTAACGGGCAACAAAATGTGGATTACCAACGGCCCAGACGCCGATGTGGTTGTGGTGTACGCCAAAACTGAGCCAGACCAAGGCGCGCATGGCATTAGCGCTTTTATTGTCGAGCGTAGCGTCAGTCATTTTAGCCACGCTCAAAAGCTCGATAAGTTGGGCATGCGAGGCTCAAATACCTGTGAATTGGTATTTAACAACTGCCCAGTGCCCGTTGAAAATGTGCTTGGCGACATCAACCAAGGCGTCAAAGTATTAATGAGCGGGCTTGATTACGAGCGCGTGGTGCTGGCTGCCGGCCCCCTCGGCATTATGCAAGCTTGTCTCGATTTGGTAGTGCCCTACACTCGCGAACGTAAACAATTTGGCCGCTCTATTGGTGAGTTTCAATTGGTTCAGGCAAAACTGGCTGATATGTACACCAAAACCAATGCCGCGCGCGCCTATCTCTATGCGGTGGCGGCGGCTTGCGATCGCGGCCAATCAAGCCGTAAAGATGCGGCTGGGGTCATCTTGTTCTGCGCGGAGTCTGCCACTCAAATTGCCCTCGATACGATTCAATTACTCGGTGGCAACGGATACATCAATGAGTTTCCAGCAGGTCGACTACTACGTGACGCCAAGCTGTATGAAATTGGCGCAGGCACCTCAGAAATTCGTCGCATGTTAATTGGACGAGAGCTATTTAACGAGTGTTGAAAGGGAGCTATTCATGCCTGTAATCACAAGCAAAATCAAACCTGACTCAGAGCTGTATCGCAACAATTACCAAGCGATGTCGTCGCTGGTTGAGCGTTTGCATCAAGATATTGCGACCATCAAACAAGGGGGTGGCGACAAGGCGCAGCAACACCAACGCAGCAAAGGTAAGATGCCCGTTCGAGAGCGTATCGCGCTGCTGCTCGACCAAAACACTGAACTGCTCGAAATCAGCCAATTTGCTGCGTGGGAGGTCTACCCTGAGTCAGTACCCTGTGCCGGTGTCGTGGCCGGCATTGGCTTAATTCATGGCATAGCTTGCATGGTCATCGCCAACGACCCGAGCGTAAAAGGGGGTACCTATTACCCGTTGACGGTAAAAAAGCACCTTCGCGCGCAAGAAATAGCTCAGCGCTGCCACCTGCCTTGTGTTTATTTAGTCGACTCTGGTGGGGCCAATTTACCCCATCAGGCGGAGGTCTTTGCTGATAAAGAGCACTTCGGGCGCATATTTTACAATCAGGCGCGGATGTCAGCTCAAGGCATCGCGCAAATTGCCGTTGTGCTTGGGCTATGCACCGCAGGTGGCGCTTATATCCCCGCGATGTCGGATGTCGCGATCATGGTCAAGCAGCAAGCCAGCATATTTCTGGCCGGCCCGCCTCTTGTTAAAGCCGCCACCGGGGAAGTGGTCAGTGAAGAAGAACTCGGCGGCGCAGACGTTCATTGTCGCAAGTCTGGCGTGGCCGACTACTATGCAGAGAGCGAAGCACATGCGCTTGAGCTGGCCCGTCAAGCCTTAGTCAGCACAGGATTATGCGCACCTGCGACACCTTCAACTGCCCCGAAATCGCCCCGTTACCCTGCTGAGCAGTTGTACGGCATCGTTAATGCTAACCTCAAGTTATCGTTTGATGTTCGCGAAGTGATTGCCCGCCTGGTTGACGACTCAGATTTCGACGAGTTCAAAGCCCTGTTCGGCACCACATTAGTCTGCGGTTTCTCGCGTATTGAGGGCAAGTTGATCGGTATATTGGCCAACAATGGCATCTTGTTTTCTGAATCCGCGCAAAAAGGGGCGCACTTTATTGAGCTCTGCACCAAGCGGCAAATACCACTGCTGTTTTTGCAGAACATCACCGGCTTTATGGTCGGTAAAAGAGTCGAAGAAGGCGGCATTGCCAAAAATGGCGCCAAGTTGGTGATGGCGGTCGCGTGTGCCGAAGTGCCCAAGTTTACCGTAGTGATTGGCGGCTCTTATGGTGCTGGAAATTACGCCATGTGCGGTCGAGCTTACGACCCGACCATGATGTGGATGTGGCCAAATGCGCGTATCTCGGTGATGGGCGGCGAACAAGCAGCGGGGGTGCTCACTCAGGTAAAAAGCCAAGTCATGGCGCGTCAAAACAGTGATTGGCCTGAGGATCAGCAGCAAGAGTTTAAACAAAGTATTCTCGATTTGTACGAGCAGCAGGGCCATCCCTACTACGCCAGTGCGCGGCTTTGGGACGATGGAATCATTGACCCAAAACAGACTCGCGATGTCCTGGCCAAAGCGCTTAACGCCACCTCGAGCGCGCCGCTTGAATCCACTCAATTCGGTATATTTAGGATGTAATCATGCGCACTCCTCCATTTCGATATATTCGTTACACACAGCAGGCTAATGGCGTTGCCCATCTTATGCTCAATCGCCCCAAACAGGCCAATGCGTTTAACGCAGAGATGATCGCTGAGCTTGTCGATGCGATGGACGACTTGGCGCAACAATCAAATGTGCGCGCCCTCATGCTGAGTGGCGAAGGCAAGCATTTTTGTGCGGGTGCCGATGTCCATTGGATGCAAGCAATGGTGGATAAAGATCAAACTGAAAACCATACCGACGCGTTGCAGTTGGCGACATTGATGAATAGGCTCGACACCTTGCCGTTCCCGACGTTAGCTCTGGTTCACGGCAGCGCGTTTGGCGGTGCGCTGGGCTTAATTTGCTGCTGTGATGTCGTGTTCGCCAGCAACGACACCCGCTTTTGTCTCAGTGAAGTCAAGCTTGGTTTGGTGGCGGCCACGATAGCCCCTTATGTCATCCGTGCTATTGGCGTGAGACAAGCGCGGCGCTATATGTTATCAGCCGAGCTGATCGAAGCTCAAACTGCACTATCCCTTGGGCTTATCCATCACAGCTCTGATTTAGAATCAGCAACAGACGCAGCAACGCGTTGGCTCGCAAATGTGGCAACGCATGGTCCACAGGCGCTGCGCGAGACCAAAGCCTTGTGTCACGCCTGTTATCAACACCCGATTGATCAAGCATTGATTCAGCACACCAGCGATTTGATTGCTCGAATTCGAGTGTCGAACCAAGGGCAAGAGGGACTGCGCGCCTTTTTGCAAAAACGCCGCCCAATATGGCCATCTGACTAAGGGAATCACTTATGCACGCCTCATTGGCCAATTCTTCACTGCCGTCACAAGTCTCGATTGTTGAAGTCGGCCCTCGTGATGGTTTACAAAATGAAGCCGCTGTATCTACCCAAAGCAAAATTGAGTTCATTGATCGTTTGTCTCTCTCTGGGTTGAACCACATTGAATGTGGCGCTTTTGTTTCTGCCGAGCGGGTCCCACAAATGGCCGACTCGACTCAAGTGTTTGCTGCAATACAGCGCCGTAGTGATGTTTGTTACTCTGCCCTTACCCCAAACCTGCGTGGCCTTGAAGCGGCGATTGATGCCGGAGCCAATCGGGTGGCGGTGTTTACCTCGGTTTCAGAAGGTTTTAATCAGCGCAACATCCACTGCTCAGTCGCCGAGAGCCTTAAACGCTTTGAGGCCTTGCTCGCGTTAGCCTCCAAGCACCACATCCCGGTGCGTGGTTATCTTTCCTGTGTGGTTGATTGCCCTTATGATGGCGCCACCCACCCGCAAAAAGTGGCGTCACTGGCCCACACCATGGCGCAAATGGGCTGCGATCAGATTTCGCTTGGTGATACGGTAGGAACAGGGACTCCGGTTCGAATTGCCCGCATGCTCGACGCAACACTCAACCATTTGCCCGCCCATAAGCTTGCTGCTCATTTTCATGACACTTATGGCCAAGCGCTGGCCAACCTATACCAGGCATTGCAGATGGGCATTCATGTGATTGACTCCAGCACTGGCGGAC
The DNA here is from genome assembly GCF_023195835.1 of Vibrio sinaloensis. Taxonomy (NCBI): domain Bacteria; kingdom Pseudomonadati; phylum Pseudomonadota; class Gammaproteobacteria; order Vibrionales; family Vibrionaceae; genus Vibrio; species Vibrio sinaloensis. Next base: position 228,109 of record NZ_CP096200.1, read on the forward strand.
TAGGTGGCTGCCCTTATGCCAAGGGCGCCGCTGGCAATGTTGCCACCGAAGATGTGCTCTATCTTTGCCAAGGTTTAGGTATCGAAACTGGCGTCGATATCCACAAGGTCGTCGACGCCGCTTGGTACATCTGTGGTCGATTGCACAAATCACCCACTTCAAAAGTTTCAAACGCATTAAAAAACAGTGCAAGTGATTAAATATGTGTCGAAACTCCAATTTTTCGACCCCCAAAGTAAAAACACCGTGAGTTCATTGTTTAATCAGTGTTTACTTGCAACGCTGTAGGTTTGAATCAAGGTCACAACTCAGACCAGAACAATATTAACAATACTCAGTTGCAAGGCTTACCACACACCATGAACATATTAGTTTGCGATGACTCCATTATCGCTCGCAAATCCATCATCGGCAGAATTGAGCCGTCAGAGAATCTCGTGATTCATCAAGCAGAAGACGGCCAACAAGCACTCGACATCATGACGACCTGTGATATTGATGTGTTGTTTCTCGACTTGACCATGCCAGTGATGGATGGGTTTGAGGTGCTCGCCGCGATGCCTGTCAATCACTACCCTACTGAAGTCATTGTGGTGTCGGGGGATATCCAAGCTGAAGCAAAAACACGCTGCTCGGATATGGGCGCCGCCGATTTTATCGAAAAACCTTTTGCCACCTCTGATCTCATCAACCTATTTCATAAATACCACATCCCTCTGAGAAGTAACGACATTTCCACGTCGCAACAGCGCGCGAAGCAAGTCGATTTGGTCGCCGCGATACGAGAAATGAGTAACATCGCACTTGGCTCCAGTGCAGCGCTTATTTCACAGCAAGTTGGTCGATTTATCGAAATGCCGCTACCCAACGTTGCTTCTTTGCACCAATCCGAATTAAAAATGACGCTGCAAGATATCGTCAACAATTCTGAGTCGCGTGCCGTGGCTCAGCGCTTTGTCGGTCATGGGATTAACGGTGAGGCGCTTGTCTGCTTACATGGTAGCGATTTTGGTCAGCTAACCAGCCAAGATGGCGAGCAATATCAAAGTTCAACCAACGAGGTTATTCTCGACCTGGCAAACTTGCTGGTTTCGTCATTCTTGGGCTCATTTAGTAAGCAGCTCGATATCAATATTTCATTGCGCCAGCCATTCGTACTAGAAAAAGAAGCCATGACCTCGGCACTCAATTCGAACAGTTTCCTTGCCGATTACGAACAAGATATTTTCACCATTGAGTTTGTTTATAAAGCAGAAAACTTAGATGTGGCCTGCGATATCGTCTTTCTTATGGACAATGATTCACTTGGCGCGATTAAAGCAATATTGGAGAGCGTATTATGAACTCAACCGATATCGGTGACCTCCACTGGGTAATGCAGATTTTGGGCGATCTCGATGCGGGCTTAATCGTGTTGGATCGCGACTACAACGTCTGTGTGTGGAATGCATTTATGCAATCCTACAGCGGTATTCCCGCCGAGCAGATCCTCGGTAAGAACTTGTTTGCAATGGTCAACGACTTACCCGAAGCTTGGCTCAGACGCAAAGTGGATACGGCGTTTAATCTCAATAGCCGCGGTTTTTCTTGCTGGGAAGACCGCCCTTACCTATTCAAATTTAAAAACTTCAGCCCAATCTCAAACAGTTTGAGTGAAATGCGGCAAAACATCAATTTCTCACCGCTGACCTCAGTCAATGGCGAGGTTTCTCACGTCAGCATTATTATTAATGATGTCAGTGACATCGCCAAAAACAAAATCCATCTGCTCGACTCCAATCAGAAACTGTCTGATTTAAGTCGCACCGATGGCCTTACCAAGCTGTTTAACCGCAGTCATTGGGAGAGTTGTTTGAAGCAAGAATATGAACAATGCCGTTTGCAAGGACATACTTCCTCGTTGGTCATTTTTGACATCGACCACTTTAAACGCGTCAATGATACCTTTGGTCATACAGTCGGCGACGAAGTCATCCGCCATACCGCCGCCGCGCTGAAGAAAGCCTCTCGCACCTCCGACATTTGTGGTCGTTATGGCGGTGAAGAGTTCACTGTGATTTTACCTGGCACCTGCGCGGCGCAAGCGCTTTACTTTACCGAGCGGCTGCGTAAAAGGATTGAGCAATCAGTAGTAGCGTGTGAGCCGCACCAAGTGAAGTACACCATCAGTCTCGGCGTGTGTGAAATCTCTGATCATCAAACCTGTCACCTGACGTGGCTAGAGCATGCCGATAAGTCTCTCTACTTCTCCAAGCAATCCGGTCGAAATCGTTCCACGGTGTTTGACCCGGCTTTTATTCGCTAGCAAAACGCCATCAGGCAGCCGATGTGGCTGCCTGATGGCGTGAATAACACTTAACGCACCAGTCTTCCCGGCGTTATCGCTGCTATCGCTTTAAACTCGCGCGTCATATGCGCTTGGTCGCTAAAGCCAAAGCGTTGGGCTACCTCAACCAATTCCACATTATGATGAGTGCGCAGGTAGTCGAGTGCTTCTCTTACCCTTAGAATGCGTTGATATTGTTTTGGCGTCATCTCTATCCACTGCTTAAACTGACGCTCGATTTGTCGTTGACTCAGTGCAACCTGCGTCTCTAACTCTCCGGGAGCGATTTCTTGTCGAATACAGTCAAGCGCTAGCTGCAGTGATTTGGGAATCACATTGGAAAAGTCAAAATTCTCGCCAATCCATTGGCTTAATATCGTCACACGTTGATTGTTGTTATCCGCACTTTTCAGTTCGCTATACAGGTCATAAAAACGGTAGAGGGTATCGCTTTCAACCGATAGTACGGTGGGTTCGTCATACAAGCGACCGAGCACGCCGTAACCAATTGCAGGGTGAAAACGAATGCCGGCGATCTGAGTACCCGCAGAGAGCGATATCAACTGAGACGACTTTTCTACAGGGAGGAGAATGACGCCTTGGGGAAGGTGATTGCCAGCAATGGTGACTTCGCCATCTAGATGGAAGACAATGCCACTTCCCGCGTCAGAATAGAGCGACTTGCAAATAGGCTCTTGCTGCAAGGAATCTACACAGGCCGACCATATTCCTTGCACATAAGCGCTCAGTTGTCCCTTTGGCTGGGACAACTGAAAGTCAAACGTTGAATTGATGAGATTATTGGGGCTTATAGCTGCCTACCTCAGGTTTGAATGTTTTAGCAACACGGTTCCAACTATTGATCGCGTTTATGGCAATGGTCAAGTCAACCAATGTTTTCTCCCCGAGCGCTTCAACGACGTGCTGATAGGTATCATCATCGACGGGTTTCCCATACGTTAAGCGCTCCGCCCAAGAAAGTGCGACTCTTTCAATATCGGTATAGAGTGGCATGTCACGCCAGGCGCTTAGCCCGATGAGTCGCTCCAAGTTCTCGCCTTTAGCTAGGGCGTCCTTGCTGTGCATATCAATGCAAAACGCGCATTGATTGATCTGCGAAACTCTCAGCTTGACCAGCTCCCACAAGGCAACATTCATCACTTCTGAATCAGCAAATTGGCCATGCAAGTAGCTCTCTTGTTCCATTAAAATTTGAATCGCGTTTGGGGCTAGCCCAAAGTAGTTAGCTCGTTGGGTCATAGATTATCTCCTTTTGAAGTTGTCGAGGTTTAAGATAATCGAACCTCAAGATGAGGTATTGAAGGTTTTCGACATTATGATTTCCTTCGGTAAATCACAAAGTCAGCTAGAGCTGGGCACTTAACTTCAGCTTGGTTGTTGACCTTGTTATAAGCCAATCAAACGCCGGAATGCTGCATCGATCAAATCAACAATTAACTTATTGGAAAGTTTCATCTTTTTATACTTTACTCTTAGGAACAACGTTCAAATGAGACTGGGTAGATGAAACAAAAACCACAACCAATAAACAAAGCCTCTGTCGCTAAAAATATCAATACCGAGAACAAACGGCGCCCCCCAGTAAAAAGAAGTAAGCCTGTTAAACTGTTTTCTAAACTCCATGTTCAGATCCCGATTCCGAGCGCCTTGATGATGATTCTCCCCTCACTAAGCGACAAACCAGCGGAGCCTGAGAGTCAAGAGCCAGAGAACACGGCTGATACTGCCCACACTATAGAGGCCGAGCAAACGCGCCCTCAGAACGAACAGGCTGTTCAAGACTCCAACTCGCAAACGCTGCAAAAAGACGCACCTACAGAGCAAACGCCAGACATAGAGCCGGGGTTATCACAAACTGTGTCGCACGTAACGTCAAGTCATCATTTATCATCACGCGCTCACCCTATTATTCAGTTCACGCACAACCCGGAACCGACCTCTGCTCAGTTCCCACATCTTAATCAGCCGATATCGGCGACTCCAAATGGTGCTCATCCACCTAAGTTTGAGCAACCAACGTACATTGCAGAAACAATCAAGGGAAAATACGGTGAACTGCATGTTGATGCCAATGGTCATTACCAGTTTGTCTTAGCTCCAAATTCCCAAAACTATATCCAGCTAAAGAGTCACCAGCCCGGCACCGACACGTTCACTTTGCATCTTTCAAATGGAGCTGAAATCGTGGTGCAAATTCCTGTTGAGGGTAAACAAGACACGCCAACGATTAGCGGCGACCTTTCTGGCACTGTGATAGAAGATCACAACGTCAACGGCCTTGGTCTACTCACGACTCAAGGCAAGATTGATGTCCTCGACCCAGACTCGGGGGAAAGTGGCGTACAAGCACAAACTATCCAAGGCAAATATGGCGTATTTGCCATTGATGAACACGGCCAGTGGAGCTACAGCGTAGACAACTCCCAAGCGACGATTCAAGCATTAACCTCAACCAGCTCACTGCAAGAGCAGTTCACGATTCATACCACTGACGGGACGGCGCAAAGCGTTCAAATGACCATTGGTGGTGATAATGATAACGCCGTCGTATCCGGTGTGGATAGCGGACAAGTTGTTGAAGATACCAAGTTATCAGTGAGTGGCACCTTAATAGTGTCCGACCCGGATGCAGGCCAAGACCATTTTCAACCCCAGCACATTCAAGGACAATATGGAGAGTTGGTGCTTAATAGAGATGGCGCTTGGCATTATCAGTTGGACAACCAAAAGGTTCAGCAGTTGGCCAGCGGCGAGCACCAACAGGAGCATTTCACGGTGCAGACAGCAGACGGCACCAGTCACGACATTGTCATCACCATTCATGGCGACAACGATGCGCCTTATGTTTCGAGTGAAGTGCAACTCAACTCGGGCAAAGAGGACATCGCTCAAACCATAACCGCTGCGGATTTATTAGCAAATGCAGTCGATGTTGATCATAACGACCAAGGTCAACTGAGCATCGCCAACCTGATTGCAGACCATGGCTCAATTAGAGATAACCATGACGGCACGTTCACCTTCACTCCAGATAAAGACTACAACGGTCAGGTTCACTTTACCTATGATGTGACAGATGCTCACGGAGGATTAGCTCACACAGGCGCAAGCATGACATTAGCCCCCACAAGTGATGCTGCGGTGTTTAGTGGGCAAGACACCGGGGACGTGACCGAAGACTATAAACCATACGCAGCGGTCAACGGTAATTATGCATTCACAATTCAAGCTCAAGGCAAGTTAACAGCGGCTGATCCGGACATAAACGAATCAGGTTTTGAGTTTAAAACGTTAGTGTCTTCGTCATTACACCCTGAGTGGGCGCCGTATACCTCATCACTAGGTGGCAAACTTGAAATTACTCCTGATGGTAGTTGGTCTTACTATATCGATAATCGCAAACCTGAAGTTCAGCAGTTAGGACAAGGTGAAACCTTAACGGACACCGTTACCGTTCACTCCAAAGATGGCACCACTCACGATATCGTCATTACCATCCACGGCACTAATGATGCCCCGACGGTATCAAGTGAGGTGCAGTTAAACTCAGGCAAGGAAGACACTGTTCAAACCATTACTGCGTCTGATTTGTTGGCGCATGCAACTGATATCGATCACAACGACCAAGGCCAATTGACTGTCGCCAACCTTATTGCTGACCATGGTTCTATAAAAGATAACCAAGACGGCACCTTTACCTTCACACCCGATAAAGACTACAACGGTCAGGTTCACTTTACCTACGATGTGAAAGATGCTCATTCAGGTGTGACGCATACTGGTGCAACCATGATCTTGGCACCGCAAGACGATGCTGCGGTTATTGGAGGAAAAGATACAGGAGATGTCACCGAAGACCATAATTTGGCTTCGAGCGTTTCAGGATTAGCCGGTCAACTGGATGCGTATGGCACACTGACGGTAACCGATCCAGATACGGGCCAGTCGCAGTTTGATGCCAAGCTTTTAGCTAACGCTTATCATACCCAGCTTGGTGGACGTCTGTATATCAATGACAGAGGCAATTGGGGTTACTCCATTGACAACAGTAAACCCATCATCCAGCAACTAGGGCAAAATGAAACCCTCACTGACACCATTACCGTTCACTCCAAAGATGGCACCACCCACGACATTGTCATCACCATTCATGGCGACAACGATGCGCCTTATGTTTCGAGTGAAGTGCAACTCAACTCGGGCAAAGAGGACATCGCTCAAACCATAACCGCTGCGGATTTATTAGCAAATGTAGTCGATGTTGATCATAACGACCAAGGTCAACTGAGCATCGCCAACCTGATTGCAGACCATGGCTCAATTAGAGATAACCAAGACGGCACGTATACCTTCACACCCGATAAAGACTACAACGGTCAGGTTCACTTTACCTACGATGTGAAAGATGCTCATTCAGGTGTGACGCATACTGGTGCAAACATGATCTTGGCACCGCAAGACGATGCTGCGGTTATTGGAGGAAAAGATACAGGAGATGTCACCGAAGACCATAATTTGGCTTCGAGCGTTTCAGGATTAGCCGGTCAACTGGATGCGTATGGCACACTGACGGTAACCGATCCAGATACGGGCCAATCGCAGTTTGATGCCAAGCTTTTAGCTAACGCTTATCATACCCAGCTTGGTGGACGTCTGTATATCAATGACAGAGGCAATTGGGGTTACTCCATTGACAACAGTAAACCCATCATCCAGCAACTAGGGCAAAATGAAACCCTCACTGACACCATTACCGTTCACTCCAAAGATGGCACCACCCACGATATCGTCATTACCATCCACGGCACTAATGATGCCCCGACGGTATCAAGTGAGGTGCAGTTAAACTCAGGCAAGGAAGACACTGTTCAAACCATTACTGCGTCTGATTTGTTGGCGCATGCAACTGATATCGATCACAACGACCAAGGCCAATTGACTGTCGCCAACCTTATTGCTGACCATGGTTCTATAAAAGATAACCAAGACGGCACCTTTACCTTCACTCCTGATAAAGATTACAACGGCCAAGTTCACTTTACCTACGATGTGAAGGATGCTCACGGAGGATTAGCTCACACAGGCGCAAGCATGACATTAGCCCCCACAAGTGATGCTGCGGTGTTTAGTGGGCAAGACACCGGGGACGTGACCGAGGACTATAAACCATACGCAGCGGTCAACGGTAATTATGCATTCACAATTCAAGCTCAAGGCAAGTTAACAGCGACTGATCCGGACATAAACGAATCAGGTTTTGAGTTTAAAACGTTAGTGTCTTCGTCATTACACCCTGAGTGGGCGCCGTATACCTCATCACTAGGTGGCAAACTTGAAATTACTCCTGATGGTAGTTGGTCTTACTATATCGATAATCGCAAACCTGAAGTTCAGCAGTTAGGACAAGGTGAAACCTTAACGGACACCGTTACCGTTCACTCCAAAGATGGCACCACTCACGATATCGTCATTACCATCCACGGCACTAATGATGCCCCGACGGTATCAAGTGAGGTGCAGTTAAACTCAGGCAAGGAAGACACTGTTCAAACCATTACTGCGTCTGATTTGTTGGCGCATGCAACTGATATCGATCACAACGACCAAGGCCAATTGACTGTCGCCAACCTTATTGCTGACCATGGTTCTATAAAAGATAACCAAGACGGCACCTTTACCTTCACACCCGATAAAGACTACAACGGTCAGGTTCAGTTTACCTACGATGTGAAAGATGCCCACGCAGGAGTAACGCACACGGGTGCAACACTTGATCTTGCTGCTGTCGATGATAAAACGGTGATTTCTGGCGTTAGTCAGGGTGCCGCGACTGAGGATGTCGGCACGCCTATGGCGACCCATGTAACCTTAATTGACGCGGTTGATTGGCAAGCACTACAAATCACTGATGTAGATAGCGCAAACACACAAGTGACCGTTGAGTTTGCAGGCCAGCGATACACATGGGACTTGGGGCGTAACCTAGATATTATGACTCCCTATGGAAAGTTTCAGTTTCACACCATAACCAGCGGACCGCATGCAGGAGAACATGCTTGGAGCTATATTGGTGATAACAATAATATTCACGTCCAGGAGTTAAAGCACGGCGAGTCACTGACAGAATCGATCAAGCTGATTGCAACTGATGGTACTGAGTTTCCAATTAGCGTCACCGTAAATGGTACAGAAGATGGCGTCGTGATCGACTCAAAATCCGAGCTGGGGCATGTTATTGAAGATACCCAAACAGCGGTTTCTGGGAGCGTAACGGCTCATGATACTGACCTTCACGATTCAGTAAGTTGGGCTCAGACACCCACTGGCGGTGTTCCAGGCCATTATGGCACTTTCCATCTCAGTTCCGACGGTCAATGGCACTATGACCTTAATCAGAGCAAAGCCGAACAATTGGGAGAAGGGGACGAATATTGGGAACACTTCACTATTGAAGCCATCTCGACTGATGGTAGCCGTGTATCTAAAAGTGTTTCTGTAGTGGTGCATGGCAGCAATGATGCACCGACAGTGAGTGGAGAAGTTACATTGCCTTCGGGTAAAGAAGATACTTCAATACCTATTACTCAAGCCCAACTGATCGCCAATGCGACTGATGCCGATTTGAACGATCGAGGTTGGCTGCACGCTCAAAACCTAACGGCAGACCACGGAAGTATCATCTCCAATTCGGATGGTAGTTTCACCTTTAAGCCCGACCCTAATTACCATGGCGCGGTTCACTTTAGCTACGATATAGCCGATCGACACGGCGGCGTTACTCACACTGGCGCAAACATGACGTTGACACCGGAAAACGACCCAAGTGTGTTGGTGGGAACTAACCAAGCGACGCTCACAGAAGATCACACCGATGGTTCAAGCAATACCTTGTGGTCAGGATGGCTGCAACTTGATACTCAAGACCCGGATGGACCATCCGATGGCAAAATTGTTGGTATAGAAGTCAATGGGGTTGTCCATCAAGTGCCTGCAAACTTTGCCCTTACCCTACACACTCACCTCGGCTACTTTAGTACCACCCACAGCACTGACGGCCACAACAAATGGTCTTACAGTGCAGACAATGCCAACCCAGAGATTCAAGGGCTTAAGGCCGGGGAGCAGCTTCACGAAAGCATGACTCTCATAACTGCGGATGGAACACGGATTCCCATTACCGCCACCATTAACGGAGCTGAAGACCATGTCGTGATAGACACTCCGGTCGCCACTTTGGCGTCACTCGGCACCGCCATTGAAGACACTACCACGCGTATCGTTGGGCAATTGCAAGCTCATGATGTCGACATTCACGACAGCGTAAGCTATGTCCAAACTAGCCTGGTTGGAAAATATGGAACGTTCCATCTCGATAGCAACGGCGCTTGGCATTACGATCTTGACCACAGCAGAGCCGATCATCTTGCTGCGGGGGACATGAAAGCAGAAGGTTTTGATATAACGGCGACCTCTAGCGATGGATCGCAACTAACACAACACATTGAGCTGTATGTCCAAGGAACAAATGATGCCCCACAAGTTACGGAAGTCAATCAGGGCACAGCGCCACTTGGCAGCTACAGCATAGACGAAGATGGCCCCGCTTCTGTACAAGGTCAAATCCTCATCACCGATGTTGACCATAGCGATCAACATTCAGTGGTGGTCGATGCACATAATCAACCTCAATTCGGCCATGTCAGTTACGATAGCCAGACCAATACATGGACTTATGTGCTCGATAATACCAACCCGACCGTCAATGCCCTCAACTCAGGAGACGATTTAACCGATAAGTTTTCACTGATTGTCGATGATGGGCATGGTGGCAGCGTAACAAAAGAGATTGAGATGACGATCCACGGTCATTCAGATACGCCTCCAACGCCGACACTGGTTGCCCCAGCACGAATCACTGGCAGCGCCGGTCATCAGGATCTTCATGCATCGTTGGGGATTCCTCCCCTCATTCACCAAGCTGTGCCACACATGCAAACTGGCTGGGGGATTTTGACAGGCGGAGGACACGTTGTATCCAGCTTACAAGGGCAATTTGGTACCTTACACGTTAACGCTCAAACCGGTGAACTGACCTATGACTATCAAAGCTCATCCGGGGTTATTAAAACCCACACTGGCGGTAGCTATGGTTCTGGCACCGATGAAACCGACTCGTTTATATTAACCTTAGCTGGGACCCAAAACTCTCAAGTTTCGGTTCATCTACACCTACATTCTCAATCAGTCCATGGGGCGAGTGGTCATCATATCGATCAAACGACGCTCACGGGGATTGATGTGTCACCACTTAATACCCCGCCACCGCCCCCACCGGTGGCAAGTGACGAAGTTAGCCCAATCACTCCTGAGAATGACAACGTGGAGGTGGTTGGCGTGGATGTGTATTTACATGCTCTAGGTATCACATCGCTCACAGATCACGATGCCCATGACAGCCAGCAATATTCACCTCAAGATCTCGACATCGTACTATCTGACCCTGCGCACGATCCGAATTCGTTAAACCCTGACGATAGTGGGCATCAGGTCGATATGTCAGAGCAACTGGACCAATCCCTTGATGACATCAATCCCGATGATCATCATAACCACAACGACCCTGCGAACTTTATCGATCCGAGTTGAGGTAAAAATAATAAAGGGCAACCTGGGTTGCCCTTTATTGTGACGGTCTTTTACTGTGTCTTCTATCGCTCACCGAAAGCGACACTGACATTGGTGTAGATGGGTTTCCACAGGTATTGGAACACCGATTTTTCTCCGGTCGTTATATCCACCTCTCCGGTCATACCCGGTAAGATCGCAAACTGCTCTGGATTGTCACGAAAAAAAGGTTTGTCGATGCTAACTTCAACTTCATAGAAGATTTCACCCCGTTCATTTTGACTTGTGGTCGGGGAGATTTTAGCCACTATGCCAGACAATGCTCCAAATCGGCTGTAGTCAAAAGCATCCACTTTCACTCGCGCCGTTTGACCGACCTTGACGAAGCCGATGTCTCGGGGTGATAAACGAGCTTTAAAACTCGCCTTTCCGCCCACTGGTACTATTTCAGCAATGGTACCGCCAGGCTGAATGACCGCCCCCACTTTGGTACTTGGTATACTTTGTACTAGTCCTTGAAGCGGCGCTGTCACTTGCGTATTGATGAGCTTGGCTTGCCCTGAACGTACTTGTGCGTTGAGCGCAGATAACTCTGACACCGCTTTCGAACGGAGATCATTGACTTCCAATTGCTCCTCGGCCAATAGTTGCTCAATCTTTTCTTCGTTGCTGTCGGCTTGTTTGATCAACACCGCCCTCTTCCCTCTCGCCTCTTCAATTTGCTGTTCAATGTTGGCGAGCTTTTGCCTCATTTCCAGCACTCGCAGACGTGAAATATTACCCGCTTGATAGCCCTTCTCTAAAATCGCCAATTCTTGTTCCGTTGCCAAAAGTTGCTTGCGATAGGAAGGTAGCGCCTTTTCAACACTGCTTAACTGCTCGGCTATTTGCTCGCTCTCTTTTTCTAAGACGATGCGCTTTTGCAAGTACAGCGCTTTCTGTGCGCTCAGTTGCGCCCTTTGCTGACTGACAATTTCGGGGTAGTCCTGCTCGTAGTCAGCGAAGTTGGGCGGTCGGTCTTCAAGCAAAGCACTCATTCGCTCGATACTCGCGGTAAGGCTAACCTGCTGTGATTTGAGCTCTTCAAGCGCGGTTTGTTGAAACGTCGAGTCAAATTCCACCAGAACTTGCCCTTCTTCTACCAACTGCCCTTCTCTGACCAAAATGCGTTTGAGCTTGCCACCAATATCACTTTGCAGAATTTGGCGTTCACCTTCTGGTATCACTGAGCCCTTGGCTTTCGCAATTTCATCAACTTGTGTCACTAAAGACCACACCACAAACACCGCAACACACAAGGCAACGGACCATGTCGCCAGGGACAAAGTTCTTGCGGTGGTCTGCGATTCAACCAATTCACTATACTCTCTAGCTTTCATTTTCTGTCTCCTTGGCTGAAAGGTTTGCTTCCATTGGCCCTGCATAAGCGACCGCACCTTGATTTAACACCACGACCTTATCGGCCAACTTAATGAGTTCAGGATCGTGAGAAGTGAACACTAGGGTTGCTTGGCCGCGCTTACTACTGACAAAATTGGCGAAAACCTTTTTCGCTCTTGGATGATAGTCTGGCACTGGGTTATCTAACAGATAGAGCTTGTAATCGTATACGAGTGCTTTGGCATCAATCAAAATCTGCGCAACCGTCCCGGAGAGGATATCGTACATACTCTCTGGAATGATGGTATCAATACGGGTGTCGAGCCCTTGCGGCAGTGTCGCTAGCCACTGCTCTCCGCCCACTTGTGCAATGGACTGCAACATTTTCTGCTGCTCAATCTCATGACCATCGTCTAACCACTCGCGGATAGTCAATGTCAGTAGGTCTGGATAAGCAGCGCGCATAAAGCACCAATGCCGGTACATTTGTGGATCATATTGGCTAATGTTCACGCCCTCGACTTCAACTAATCCGTTTTGTATCGGTTGTAATCCCGCCAAAACTTCTAGCAAAGTCGACTTACCGCTACCTGATGGGCCCGTCACCGCCACTATTTCTCCTGCAGCAATTTCCACACTCACACCACTTAACGCCGGATGGTGTTGTTTTGGGTACCTAAGTGTCACTTGCTCTAGTGCGATGGTTGGCGCTGTCTGCGGCAGTGCCTGATGTTGATAACTAAAATCGCGTTCGGATGGCTGAGAAAGCAGACGGTTAACCTGCTGCTTTGACTGATTAAAACTATAAAAACGACTGGCACTACTGGCTAGCACTTGCGCAGGTGAGGTGATTTTTGAAATCAACATCATTGATGCAATGAGTCCACCGGGGGTTAACACTTGCTCGAAGATCAAACCAATCCCTAATCCCATGATTGCCAACGTTGAGCCCATGGTGATCAGATAGTAGAGAGAGGTATAGCGACCTTGGCTCACCGCTTGAGAAAAACCTATCTTGGATGCCATCACGTTAACTTTTTCAAAGCGTTTTAACCAATATTCAAGAATTCCAGCACTGCGCAAAAAAGAAACTTTGGCAGAAAACTCGTTGAGCATATTTTGTCGATTGGTGCCAGCTATGGTCGATTGTATATTGCCTTTAGCTACCGACTTAACTGAATGCCTCGCCAACAGGTAGTAGCATAGCAGCGCCGCCAGTGGCACCAACACTAGCCAGCCACCGAGAACCCCAATGGCGACGATAAAGAGAATAACAAAGGGTAAATCAAATAAAGCATTGCCCAGCGGACCGGCTAAGATCCCGGAGACTCGTTCAGACAACAGCAACTGATTTTGCTGACTAGAACGAGTGGATTGTTGATTGACCGCATAACTGCCTCGCAGCAGTTTCTGCACTAAACTCTGTGAAATTTCGCGACTGACTCGGTTGGATAAACTGGTAAAAACTCGACTTCTTAATGTTCTCAACCACCCCATCATAATAAATAGCAAGGCAGCGCCAATCGCGATTCCTTCTAGCTCATGGCCAGCATCACCCCCGATAACATGGTCATAAATCGACATGGTGATAAAAGGGATCGCCAAAGCGAAAATGTTCGTTACTAAACTGACCAAAACCAGTTTTGGGATAACGGCGCGAAATGCAAATAAGCGCTCCCCAATCCAATTTTGCGAGTATCGTTCGGCAGGTAGCCCTAATATAACGATATATAACGATGGTTTATCGTTCGCTGTTGGCGCCTCTTCACTGATAAACCGACCATCAATAATTTCGCCGACCAGCAGCTCTTTATCATCGACTACCGCGAGAGCTTTGTTGTCGGAGGGGATCTGCTGGAGTGAAGACGCCAGTGTGTACGGTAAATTGAGCCGATCAAACAGGGCGAAAAGGTCATCTAATGTAGTTAAGCTATGCTCCTCAATCCATTGTCGAGCAAACAGTTGTACGTTCGCGTTGACTTCTAGAGCGCGGAGTAGTTGTAAACTTTTTTGGCCTAGCGTGTTCATTCCGCCTCCTTGTCGCTGACTAGCTGAGTCACTTGCAATCGTTGGTCTGCTAATTGTTGTAAAGCGGGATGATGGCTAACCAACACAATGATTCGTCCAGCGTTCTTTTCGGCCACCAGTAAATCTGCCAGTTTTTGCAGGCTTTCTAAACTGAGCGAAGCATCCGGCTTGTCCAGCAACAATATTGGCTTGGCGCTCGCAAACTGAGTGGCCAGATTGAGCAATTTAATGTTGCCCATACTTAATGGAGAAGAGGGAGTATGGCCGATTTTAGTTTCTAGGCCATCAGGTAATCGAGTGATGACCTGAGACAGCCCCAGCGCATCACAGTATCTCTGAATATGTTCAACCCGATGTGGATTGAAACCACATAGGTTATCGAGCAAAGTCCCTGCGACCAACTGACCTTTAACGCCACAATAAGCAGCATAGGGTGCCAGGCTTGCAACTCGACTATCGTCAATAGAAATGTCGCCATTTTGACTCTCATCGATGCTCGCCAACACTGCTAAAATAAAGCTGTCGATATGCCGTTCTTCACTCGATAGTAAGGTGATGCTGCCACGACGGGCTTGTAAGGAGAGGTGATAACGAGTCCCGTATCGCGTCGCAGACAACCCCGACACCTTCAGGTCACTCACGTCAGAATCGTCTTGGCTCACCTTTGAAGCTGGCGCTAAGTGGCGTAGCTTCTCGATGGCCTTATCGGCACTATGAATGGAGTTGAGCTTTATCCTTACTCCGATCAACGCACTTAGCGGGGCAACAGCTCGCCCAGATAAAATCGAACACGCGGCAAGACCACCCGTTGTTAGCTGACCATCAAGCACCCACAAACTCCCAACGATAACTAAGACCACGGAAGTCGCTAGTGCGGCAAGTTGGATACACTCCTGAGCAAAGGCATTCTGCTGCTCTTCTTCTGCTTTCGCCAACGAGCGATCTGCATTGAGCCGCTTGAAATGGCTGAAGATACGGGATTCTACTGCTTGACGTTTAATGCCTTGCAACGTTTGGCTGACCAATAGAATAAAGCCTTTGCGATCTTGCTCTAACTGTGACGCCTGCTCACTCAGTTGCTTGGTTTTAAGAGAGGTTAGCCAAACGAGTAACAATGTCACTGTCCAGACAACAACGGGAACCAAGACTAACTCACCCCCAATATACGCCACCAAGGCTAAAAATATCAGGGCAAAAGGGAGGTCTACAAACCCCGCGACCGTTCCTCCCGAATACCAGTCTTTGACCTTTCCGACTGAGCTCAAGCCATCTTCAACGGCACCAACACCGATTCGACGCAATTCAACCGAGCTTGCCCCACCGACACTTTCGACCAAGGTTTGATAGGTGCTCGTTTCAGTGTTGCTGGCAGCCGCGCTCAATATCCAAGTTCTCACAAAGCGAATTAAGGCTTCTAGGCTCAGCGCGACCAAAGCCCCCGCTAACAACAGTGTTGCCGTACCATAACTTTGGTTTGGCAAAATTCGATCGTAAATTTGTAATACTGTCAAAGGAATTGCCAGCGACAGCGAGTTGATAAGTAATGAGGGAAGCAACACTTTCCTAATCACATGATGGCTTTTAGCACTATTTGAACGCATACCTAATCCTTAAAACACGTTATGAAATAAGATTGGTACAAGCTGTGGGCTAAAGCAAGGTAACAGGCTGATTTAAAATATAAATATGAGTCTAGTCAACTTTTAACTTTGGCTAGAACTGCAACAGTGATTGTCGCTACAAGCCACTACCAAGATTAAAGTAAACGGCACTTTCTTGATCGCTGAACGCAACATCGACACCTAAACGCAGTCCATAACGCCGAGCAATAAAATTGCTAAAGATATTCTAAGCTAGCTATTATCTCTAGCTTACGATGATCGCTTCGATGTATCGCACAGGCGGGTTAGCCAAGGTCGCAAACTAAAGGGTCTCGCCAAAATAAAACTGAGTGTCGAGATCAATACATCGTTGCTCGATTTTGGCTAAAGGATTGGTGATTCGCTGCATAAGATGCTCAGCCGCAATTTTGCCTATCTCTTCTCGTGGCGTGATCACGGTAGCGAGTGTCGGTTTGATCACTGTTGATATATTGTGACCGTGAAACCCGACGATGGAGATGTGCTTTGGCACATCGACATTCTGCCGTTGACACTCATAAAGCGCACCAATCGCGATGTCGTCGTTGGTACAAATAATGCCGTCCACCTCAGGGTGCTCGGCTAACATGTTTTTCATCAGCGTGGCGCCAAGGGTGTATGACGACGATTCCATGGTGGTGATCACCAGCGGTTTTAGGCCTTCTCCTGCCATGGCCTGTTCGTAGCCTTGAATTTTTTGTTTGGTACGCTCATCCATGCGTGCCGCCAAATACGCAATCCGCTTGCGCCCTCGGTTGATAAGCGCTTTGGTGGCGTTTTCGCTGGCTTTGATATTGTCAAAGCCGACCGCTTGCTGAAGTGGCGGAGAAACCGAGTCCATGATCTCGACAATCGGAATACCAGATGCATTGAGAATCTTCTTCGAGCGCTCGGTGTGATAACTCTCTGACAAAATGATGCCATCGACATTGTAACCAAGTAGCGTCTCAATGCGTTTTTCTTCTACATGTTTACCGTAACCATAGTGAGCAATCATTGCCTGATAGCCGTTCGGCTCGATCACACCCTCAATGCCACGTAGCACCTCATCAAACACTTGGTTGGTCAAGGACGGAAGCAGCACACCTATGGAGTAGCTTTTCGCTTTAGAGAGGATGTCTGGAGCGCGATTTGGCACGTAGCCAAGCTCTTTGACTACCTCGTCAATTTTTACGCCTACCGCTTCTGAAACCTTGCTTGGGTCTCTAAGAAAGCGGCTGACTGTCATCTTAGTGACACCAACGCGATCAGCGATGTCTTGAAGGGTCGGTCTCTGTTTTTTCTGAATCATAGGGCATCAAAATGAGATTAGGGCCAGGCTGCAGCCCGTTACTGCAGCCATTTACGGCGAAGAAAAGCCGCAAAAAAGCATGCTTTGGATTACTTCGACGCTGCTGCAATGGCTTCTTTGGTCAACTGAGTAATACGTGCCCAGTCTTTGTTTGCAATGGCATCTGCTGGGATCATCCAAGTCCCGCCGACAGTTTTGACACAAGAAAGCGCTTGGTATTGCGCCATGTTTTCCGCATTCACACCCCCTGTCGGGCAGAAGCTGACTTGCGGCAACGGCGCTGAAATCGCTTTTAACGCTTTGGCACCGCCATTGGCCTCTGCAGGGAAGAATTTGAGGTGGTCATAACCCAAATCCATTGCTTCCATGATCTCAGTTGGCGTTGAAACACCTGGAATCAAGGCCACAGAGTGGCTGGCCGCATGTTTGAGCAGGCGCGCAGGCGCTCCTGGCGAGATAACAAACTTAGCGCCAGCTTCGACAACCGCATCGTACTGCTCTGGGGTCAAAACCGTGCCTGCCCCCACCATGGAGTCAGGCATCGCTTGGGCAATAGCGCGAATCGACTCGATTGCCGCTGCGGTGCGCAAGGTAATTTCAAAAACATTAATTCCACCTTCGGCCAGTGCTTTGGCGAGTGGAATCGCATCCTCGACATGCTCGATAACCATCACGGGTACGATAGGCGAAGTCGCAAATACTTGCTTTGGAGAGTGTGACCAATTCATTTTAAATCCTGATTCAACAATTGTTTCAATTAGTTATAAAGGCAAAGCGCACTAAAATACAGTGGCGCCCTGCTCTGCGCTAGAAATTGCGTGACGAAAAACACTAAACAGCTCTCTGCCACAGCCAATATGACTCTGCTCGAGTTGAGGCTCGGCAGGTGCTCTGTGCTCGATAGCTTCCAGCACATTGACTTTTCCGTTTAGCCCATCCACTTCAATCATGTCGCCATCTTTCACTTTGGCAAGCAAGCCACCGCGAGCGGCTTCTGGTGTGATATGGATGACCGCTGGCACTTTGCCCGATGCTCCAGACAATCGACCATCGGTGAGCAGCGCGACATTTAATCCTTGCTTCATTAGATTGCCCATGATGGGCATCAGCTTATGTAGCTCGGGCATACCGTTTGCGGCCGGCCCATTAAAGCGCACCACGATTACGCTATCTTGAGTCAACATACCTTGCTTGTAGGCGGCTTCAACATCGTGCTGAGAATCAAATACTAAAGCCGGAGCGACGACTCTTTGATGCGCCTTAGCAACGGCGCTGACTTTCATTACCCCGCGTCCCAAGTTCCCACTGAGCACTTTAAGCCCCCCGACGTCACTAAAACTCTGCCCTGGCAAAGCGAGCACTCGGCTATCGATACTCGGCTTGGCAGAGGCAAACTGAAGTTCGCCTTGAGTATCTAAGTAAGGCTTGGTGAGATAATCGTCCATGCACCCATAAACAGGGTTCGCATCCATAAAAATTAGGCGGCGCTGGTTCAAGCTTGCCAGTAGTGTCGGCACACCACCAGCCTTTTGAAATGCGTTGATATCGGCATCGCCATTGGGATACATTTTCACCAGCAGTGGCACGACCTGAGAGAGCCTATCCAGGTCATCCCATGTCACTAGCCAGCCCGCCGCTTTCGCCACCGCAACTAAATGAATGGTGTGGTTGGTGCTCCCCCCTGACGCAAGTAACGCCACCAAACCGTTGATCACCGATTTCTCATCGAGCACCACTCCGAGCGCTTTATGGCTGCGCGAATGTGCGCTAACAGCAGCAATGTATTGGGCGGCTTTTTCTGTGAGCTTATCGCGAAGGGGATCAGTGGGCGATATGAAAGCCGAGCCGGGAAGCATCAATCCCATCGCCTCGAATACCAGTTGATTGGTGTTGGCGGTGCCAAAAAAGGTGCACGTCCCCGCCGAGTGGTACGCTTTGCACTCGACAGCAAGCAGCGCCGCTTTGTCGGCTTTCCCTGCGACGTAATTTTGCCGTGTCGCCACCTTTTCATCATTGCTGATACCGGTAGCCATCGGGCCTGATGGAATAAATGCGGTCGGCAAATGACCAAACGCTAGCGCGCCCATCAGTTGTCCCGGGGCAATTTTGTCACACACTCCGAGCAGCAGAGTGCCATCAAAGGTATTGTGGCTCAGCGAGAGTGCGGTTGACTGCGCAATCAAGTCCCGAGAGAACAGTGACAGCTCCATCCCTGGATAGCCTTGGGTAATACCATCACACATTGCAGGCACGCCCCCGGCCACTTGAGCCGTGTTACCCAATTCAGCCAGCGCTCGCTTTATTCGCTCAGGATAGTCGCGGTATGGCTGATGAGCGCTCACCATATCATTGTATGCCGTCACGATGGCGAGATTGCTTTTGGTGAAATCGAGAATAGACTGCTTTTCTTGCTCGGTTGCAGCCGCAACCGTATGAGCGAGATTTCCACAAGCTAGCCCGGCACGAGTTTTCCCTTGTCTGGCTGCACGCTCAAGCTTGTCCAAGTAGATTTTGCGACTGGTTTTGCTGCGCTGAGCGATGTTGTGTGCCACTTCGGCAATTACGCGGTTAATCGTCATGATAGGTTACCGATGGGCAGCTTGCGCCGCCCATTTTCTGTCAAATCCTAGACAGGATGTCTTGAGTTATTTCTGCTGGTGTCTGTTTTATATCGACGTGCATGGCTTCGCTTTCTGAAGGCTCGACCAAGGTTTCAAACTGGCTCTCTAGCATAGCAACACCTTTGAAATAGTGCCCTTGCCGCGCTTTGTGTCTTGACCAAATGGTCTCGAAGTCGCCTTTCAAATACAAAAAACGCAGTTCTTCACAGCCAGAGCGTAAAATGTCTCGATATTCGGGTTTCAGCGCAGAGCACGCCACCACCAGCTCGTCTTCTGTCTTTAACAGCTCATTAAGCCGCAACAACCAAGACTCACGATCCTCGTCCGTTAACGGGATGCCACTTTGCATTTTCTGCACACTGGTTGGTGAGTGGTAATCATCGCCATCAAAAAACGGAATGTTTAGCGCCTTAGCAAGTGACTCACCGATTGATGACTTCCCGCACCCGGAAACGCCCATAACGATGTACTTCTTCTTCATACTTATTTATCTCTATCAACGCTGTCGGACACACTTATTTCCACCACAGAGCAAGCTCTGGGAAAATAATCACCAAGGCCAAAACCGAAATTTGTAAACCAATGAATGGAAGTAGCGAGCTAAAGATCTCACCTAAGCTGATATCTTTTGGCGCAACCGACTTCAAATAGAAGGCAGCAGGGCCAAAAGGTGGTGACAAGAAAGCCACTTGCATGTTCAAGCAGAACACCACGCCGAACCAAATTGGGTCCATACCTAAACTGGTAATAATCGGAACGAAGATAGGCATTGTCAGCAATGCGACGCCAACCCAATCAAGGAACATGCCGAGTACAAATAGGATCACCATCATGATCAGCAGGGTTGTCATCGCATTACCGCCACTGAGTGCCAGGATAGTCTGCTCAACAAAATTGATACCGCCCATGAGGTTGTAAACGCCCACCAGTGCCGACGCGCCGATACCAATCCACATGATCATGCCGCAAGTGCGCATGGTGGCGATGGCAGACTCTTTAACCATATTCCAGTTGAGCTCACCGCGGATAGCTGCGCTCACTGCGATACCCACAACGCCAAGTGCTGAAGCTTCAGTGACCGATGCGACGCCGGTGTAAATACTGCCAAGGACAGTTGCAACCGACAGCAACGGAAAGAACAGCGCTTTGAAATAGCTTGGGTGCTCTTTGGCATCTTCCTCTAGCTCTTCAGCAGACGGCAACGGTGCCAAGCTCGGATTTAACTTACAACGAATCAACACGTAAGCGATGTAAAACAGAGCCAGAATGAACGCAGGTAAAAACGAAGCTTTGAATAGATCACCGATGGAAACCGATGCAGAAAGGCCGTAAATGATCAGTACGATACTCGGCGGTAACATGGTACCGAGCGCGCCCCCCGCACAAGTGGTCCCAATCGCCAATTTGCGGTCATAGCCGAGACGAAGCATTTGCGGTAGCGCCAGAATGCCCAGCAGTACTGTTTCTCCACCAATCACTCCCGACATTGAAGCGAGGATGACGGCAACAATCAGAGTTTGCACCGCGACACCACCACGGACTTTACGCCCAACACTCTTCATCGCATCGAAGAGATCTCTTGCGATACCAGAACGATCAAGCAATGCTGCCATTAACACAAACATAGGCACGGCAAGGAACACATAGCCGTTAACGAAGCTATAGATTCGGCTGGTGATCAATGGCAGCGCATCAACCCCGAACCAACCCAGAGTGAATACAAGCGCCACAAGGCCGGTTACGAAAGCGAGCTGCATACCGGTTAGCAACAAGCCAATCATCAACGCCAGCATCAGTAAGCTTCCGGAAGCGATGCCAATCGAAGAGAGCTCACCGGCGATCACATAGGTGGCTAACCAAGCTAAAGCGGCTAAGACAACGGCCCCACCAGCAAAAAAGACAATACGTAGACGGTTATCTGATTCGGCTTTAGCAGAAGATAAATTAAGCATTATTCTCTTCCTTTAGTTGTTTGACTTCACTAATCAGATGCAGAACAAACTGAATAAACATCACGCTAACGGTTAGAAGGATTAATCCTTTAAGCAGCGCAGGAAAAGCCGGATCCCAAGCGGTTCCTGAAGTCTCTAACCTGAGTTCTCCCCACGGCGCAAACCATGAGCTGTTGACCATTTGCCACGCCGCATAGATGAGTAAGCCACTAAATAGCAATCCCGCTAAGTGATGAAAAATATTGAGGTAATGTTTGGTTCGCTGCGAAACCGAATCATAGATAAGTACCACTCGTACATGCTTATCGGTCGCAAGCGCGTACGCACCACCAATCACAAATAATGAGCCGCCGATAAACGAAGCCGTTTCGTGAACCCAGATGGTTGGTGCATCAAAAACGTAGCGGCTCACAACTTCGTAAAATGAGATAATGACCGTAAAAGCAAACAGTAAGCTAAGTATCTCGCTCACCTTAGCAATGGCTTTGTCTAAGATGTTGTTGGGCATTTCAGCCACTTTTGTGTCTGAGTTTTTCATAGTGCTGTTCCAGAATGAAGGGAGGCGAGAATCACCTCCCTATACGGTGTGGCTTATAGCAGACCTGCACCTTTTAGATAGGTCGTAATCGAGTCATACACTTTTTGCGCGTTTGGCGAACGCTGAGCGTATTTTTCCCACTCACCCATCGCGATTTGACGGAACTTCTTACGCTCTTCTTGCGACCAGTCGTGAATCGTAATGTCTGGGTTTGCCTGCGCCTCTTTCACTGCTGCTTGGTCAGCAATGCGCAATTGTGTGGTGATGTCTTGCGCAAAATCACGCACTGAGACTGTCATGATCTCTTGCAGATCGGCGGGCAGTTTGTCCCATTTTTTCTGACTCATTGAGATATCAATCGTCGGTAACGAGTGGAAACCTGGCTGAACCGGGTGCATCGCAATGTCATTCATGCCAGCACTGTGGTTAGTCGAGAAAACCGTGTAGTCAGCCGCATCAATCACACCTTTGCTCAGGCCAGTGAAAACCTCAGAGCCCGGTAAGTTAACCGGTGTTGCACCAGCGGCAGCAAACACTTGCTGTACTAGACCTTCTGGAGCACGAAGTTTTAGGCCTTTAAGGTCATCTACACCATTTAGCGGCACCTTAGAAACGAACGACTCAACACCTGTGGTCGAGCCACCGATATACTTGACGCCGTAAGGGGCATACAACTCAGTCATCAGCTCATAGCCGCCGCCGTAGTTGATGTACTCAAGCAGTTGTCGTGTATCAGACCAGGCACCAACCATGTTACCGATTAGACCGAACGCTGGATCTTTACCTGAGAAATAGCCAGTCGCAGTAATGTGGCCGTCGAGAACGCCCATTTTGATGGCATCGAGTGTTTCAGTGTGTTTAACCACCGCGCCCACTGGAAGTAAATCGATTTCAATACGACCGGCAGACATTTTTTCTACAGTCTCCGCCCACTCTTTTTGTACTTGGTAGTTTTTGTCTCCAGATGGGTCACTCGACTGAAACTTGAAGTTGAAATCAGCCGCAAGTGCAGACGTGGATAGTAGTGTGGTAGCGACAGCGATAGATAGGGTTTTGAGGGTATTGTTCATGAGTAGATCCTTTGCTCTCTTTTATTTTTTAGTCAAATGTTACCGGGAACAATGACAATGTTATCGGTAACATTGGGTAACATCTAAGAGACGGATCACAATTGAGGGAATCGTGTTGAAACTAAACAGCACACTGTCAAATATAACAAACACGGGCAGTGTAAACGTGTGCTGCTGATAACCAACTAAGCCGAAAAACGAGGAATCGTTCGCGCTACAGAGTGAGCTTGAGCACTAGCGCGGTGCCCATTCCGCCGCCGATACACAAGGATGCCAAGCCCAGTTGTGATTGTGAACGGATCATCTCGTAAATTAATGTGGTGACTATTCTCCCTCCCGATGCGCCGATTGGGTGGCCCAGCGCAATCGCACCGCCATTGACGTTGGTTTTATCGTCAAACCAACTCACCGGCAATTGGTGTTGCTCAGATAAGCCTTTCATGACACCTATCGCTTGCGCAGCAAACGCTTCGTTGAGCTCTAAACGTTGGATGTCGCTCAGGGATAAATCTGCACGCTGCAAAGCCTGCTTTACCGCAGGGATCGGTCCTAAGCCCATGACCTCTGGCTCGACACCACCTTGACCCGTGGATACGACTTCCACCAAAGGAACGAGTCCGTACTGTTCAATCGCTTGCTCACTCGCCACTATGATGGCCACCGCACCATCATTTATCCCCGAAGCGTTACCCGCAGTGACGGTGCCGCTGCGATCAAAGGCCGCGCGTAGCCCCGATAACGCTTCGATGGTGGTACCAAATCGAGGGTGCTCATCGGTTGAGATTTCGTTTTCATCTGAGCGTGATTTAATCGCCACCGGTACTATTTCATCGATAAAACGCCCAGACTTAATCGCCTGCTCCGCTCTAGCCTGGCTGCGCAGTGCAAACGCGTCTTGCTCCTCACGGCTGATGTCATAGCGTTTGGCAATGTTTTCCGCGGTGATGCCCATGTGGTAGCCCGCAAATGCGTCGGTCAAACCATCTTTGAGCATGGTATCAATCATGGTCAAGTCACCCATTTTGTTGCCTTGACGACAGCGACCATCAACAACGAATGGCGCATTGCTCATACTCTCCGTTCCGGCGGCTACAACCAGGTTCGCATCACCACTGCGTACCGCGTTGACCGCATTAAGCAGCGACTTCATGCCACTTCCGCAAATCATGTTCAGGGTATAAGCCGGGGTTGTCACCGGAATACCTGCATGAATCGCAGCCTGCCGACCAACACCCTGACCTGCCCCAGCACCTAGCACGTTGCCAACAATCACTTCATCAATCGCATTGGGTACTAACTGAGCTTGTTCAAGCGCACTTTTGATAGCCAGCGTGGCTAACTCCACCGCGGTTTGTGAACGTAAACCACCTAGAAACGCCCCGATCGGCGTGCGTTTTGCTGCAACGATATAAACTTTGTTTTGCATCTTACAGTACCAATCCACCATCAATTTTTAACACTTGCCCGGTAATGAAACTCGCTTTATCACTGGCTAAGAACTCTACCCCGTTGGTGATGTCTGCGGTGGTCCCCATGCGACCTAAAGGCGTTTTTGCTTTCATCAAATCCAGTACTTTATCCGGCAAATCAGCAGTCATTGGCGTTTCAATAAACCCTGGCGCCACGCAATTCGCTCTCACTTGAGCACCTTTACGCGCAAACTCTTTTGCCCAGCTTTTGGTCATTGCTATCACCCCACCCTTAGTGGCTGCGTAGTTGGTTTGGCCAATGTTGCCATCGGTGCCAACCACCGACGACATGGTCACGATAGAACCGTAGTTGTTTTCCATCATCAAGGGGGCGACAGCTTGGGTGAGGTTAAAGACCCCTTTAAGATTCACGTCCACCACAAAGTCCCACTCTTGTTCGGTCATCTTGTCGATCAGCGCATCGCGGGTTACCCCGGCGTTATTGACTAGGATATCGATTCTGGAATACTTCTTGGCAATCGACTCAACGAGCTCGGCAATGGCTTGGCGATCACAGATATTCACCGCCACCGCCTCAACGTTATCAATCGCGGAAAACGCCTCGGCTAGCCCATCCGCATTCATATCTAGGGCGTAAACCATTTCGGCTCCGTTTTGTGCAAATCTCTCGGTGATTGCTCGGCCTATTCCCTGCGCTGCACCTGTTACCAGACAAATTTTGTTGTCAAACATATATTGATCCTTATGGGCGAGTTAAAAACTGACGATTGAAACCCGTTCAAAGCATACGAACCCTACTGCATCTGAGCGGGAGTGCCTTAAACGGACAAATGGCTGAGCGCTTTGTAGCGCTACTCATTTTTTCGAAGTGTTAGCTGAAACTGTTGGTCAAAAATTCCAGAATCCATCATTGTTAATGACGGGCTGACCAAGGGGGCAAACTCCATTTGCTGAATAATATCGCGCTGCAAATCAATACCCGGCGCAACTTCCACCAGCTCTAACCCATTCTGGGTTAAGCGAAATACCGCCCGCTCGGTGATGTACATGACTTGTGTACCACGCCTGATTGCCTGCTCGGCGCTAAACGTAATCTGTTCAACTTGATTGATCAGCTTTTTCTGTCGACCTTCATTAAGGATGGTTAACCTGCCGTCGTTGACTTCAACTTTCAGACCCTGCGCGGTAAACGTACCGCAAAAATAGACCTTCTTCGCATTCTGGGTAATATTGATAAAACCGCCACAGCCCGCGATTTTGCTGCCAAAGCGAGAGACGTTGATGTCGCCACACTGGTCACATTGGGCAAGGCCGAGAAAGGCTTGATCCACCCCGCCCCCATCGTAGAAGTCAAACATCTGGTCTTGCGAGATAATTGCCTGCGGTAAACGAGATGCACCGAAGTCCAAGCCACTTTGCGGCACGCCACCCACAGCGCCGGGTTCGACAGTCAAAGTGAAATGGTCCATGACTCCCGCTTGCTTGGCCACCTGCGCAATGTATTCTGGTGCGCCAATCCCGAGGTTAAGAATTGAGTTGGGTTCGAGTTCCATCGCCGCGCGGCGAGCAATAATGGTTTTGGCATCGAGACAGCTTGGTTGATTGGCTACCGAATCTTCTCCCCCTTGCTGTGGATCTTTAATTCCCACAAACTCGGGGTTCATCATGGTCGCGAAGGTTTGCATGTGCTCCGCAGGATTGTCACACACCACGACCGCATCGACGAAAATGCCGGGTATCTTCACGCGATGTGGGTCAAGCGTTCCGGCTTTGACTATTCGCTTTACTTGTACAATAACCTTACCGCCGTTATTTTTCGCCGCTTGCGCTGCGGCTAAGCTTTCTACAATCAGACATTCATCTTCCATAGTGATATTGCCGTTTTCGTCAGCCGTGGTGCCTCTTAGGATGGCAACATCCACTGAGAGTTTGCGATAGAACAGCCACTCTTCGCCATCCAGCTCAATCAGCTCCACCCAATCTTTTTTGGTGACCGTATTGATCTTTCCACCCTCAATGCGCGGGTCAACGAAGGTTCCGAGCCCAACTTTACTGATGGTGCCAGGTTTACCCGCGGCGCTGTCACGCAGCAGATGGGAGATAATGCCCTGAGGTAAGTTGTAGCCTTGAATGAGATTGTCGACCGCCAACTGTTGCAATTTAGGCACCAAGCCCCAGTGTCCACCGATAGCACGCTCGACCAAACCTTGCTGAGCTAGGTGGTTAACTGCACGTCCTTGTCCATCACCCTGTCCCGCCGCAAATAGCAAAGTGAGATCTCTGGGTTGTCCGGTCGAGGCAAAGCGTTCACCAATGGCACGTTCAATAGCCTCTGGTACTACGCTACCAATAAAGCCCCCTAGGAGCACTGAGTCATGGTTATTGATCCATTGCGCCGCCTGTTCCGGAGTGAGCTGAGTAACCACATCCACCTTCCTTGTCTATTTCGTTTCTTGAAGTGCTTACTCAGCTTAGGGGCTATGCGGCTGTTTGTTAATTGCACAAATAGAAATTGTGAATTGCAGATTAGGAACAATGAGACGTGGTCGACGCTAGTTGCTCTAAACGTTGGTAGAGGTAATGTTTGAACCCTGCACAACGCTCAGGCATCGGCGTTCTCGGGCGATAAAACAGATCGATGTCGAAGCTTGCGCACTTGAAATCTTGCATGATGTGCTGCAGTTCACCTCGAGCTAATTGCGGGCCGACCAATGAGTGAGGCAAATAGGCGATACCCGCGTGTTCCAACGCCAAGTCGAGTAGCATTTCGCTATTGTCACACTCCAATGTATCTTGAATTGTGGCGATGTCGGTTTTGCCATCGCGTTCAAAACACCACTTGTTACCCCCCACTAAGGTTCGGGCGTACAGACAGCGATGTTGGCCTAACGCCTGCGGTGACGTAGGCACTCCATGCTTGGCAAGATAATCAGGAGAGGCACAAAGGTACAGTGGCTCACGCAACAAGCGGCGACGGATTAGCAGCGAGTCTTGCTCGGGCTCACCTTGATAACTGGCACTGGCTCGAAAGGCAAAATCAATCGAGAGTGGATCAAACTCGCCTGCTTCAATAAAGATACGAAAGTTCACCTGCGGATGCATTTCAATGTATTCAGCGACAATTTTGGTTAAGTATTGGCGAGCAAATAGAGGGGTTGACGAAATTTTGATTTCGCCTCGCTGCTGATCTGCTAGGTTTTGCACCTCTTCACACAAGCTATGAATATCCGGTAACAGTGGAGAAAAACGTTGATACAGTAAGTCACCAGCTTGGGTCGCGACCAACTGCCGCGTGCTACGTTTAATGAGTTCCACCGACAGTGTTTCCTCAAGCTCTTTCACCCAGCGACTTCCCGCTGCCGGCGAGATGCCCTGCTCGATAGAAGCTTCGCGAAACGAGCCACAGCGCAGTACTGCACAAAAAAAGACGATTTTATCCAGTATAGGTTGGCGGCTTGACAGTAAATGACTACTCATTCGCTAACTAGCCCTCTCTGTAGCGCCAACTTAACCAATGCCGCGGTTGAGGTTGCACCCAATTTCTTTTTGATTCTCAAGCGGTGGGTTTCTACCGTACGCACGCTAATATGCAGTGAATCAGCGATATCTTTGTTGCACGCGCCATTCACAATCGCCTTGAGCACGTCCGATTCGCGACTGGTTAACGTATCGTCTTTAGGTTGTGGCTTATCGTTAATCTGTTCGAGCAAACGATCCGAAGCTTGTGGACACATGTAGGAGCGTCCTTGAGCCACTTGATTGATCGCCATCACCAGCTCTTCTGAGCCGACATCTTTGAGCACATATCCTTTGGCTCCTGCTTTGACCGAGCGAACCACATAATCACGGCTATCGTGCATCGACAACATGATCACTGCGGTATCGGCTTTACTTTTGTCGAGTTTTTCGAGCACTTCAATGCCGTTAAGCCCTGGCATATTGATGTCGAGTAGTAGCACGTCTGGTTTGAGCGTGGTGGTGGTTTCCAGTGCATCCAGTCCAGTGCCAACACAGGCGAGAATATCCAAATTGTCTTCGCGCTCAAGCCGCGACTTTAGTCCGTCTTGCATTAAACGGTGGTCGTCGGCCAATACCAGTCTGATCATATCAACTCCATGTTTAGGCTTACCCTAACTTCGGTTCCTTGTCCTTGCTCACTAGTCACAGCAAATCTGCCACCAATCGCCTGAATCCGTTCTTTCATATTTTGCAATCCCATATGCTCAAGTAGAGGGGGTTGACGTTTACCCGATTTGAGTTCTTTATCCGCTATCCCAATCCCATCATCGCTTACGGTCAGTACGAGTGTTCTGCCTTCGCGCTGCATGATTACATCAACACCTTGCGCGTTGGCGTGTTTTTCCACGTTATGCAGGGCTTCTTGTACAACCCGATACAAAGTCGTTTCAACTTCAGGTAAAAACTCTTCACCGTCGATGTCATGCTCGAACACCAGTTCAAGCTGAGTACGTTCACGCAGTTCGTTAATGTACGCTTCAATCCCAGCGACCAGCCCCAAGTCGTCGAGTTGAGGAGGCCGCAAATCACGTGAAATTCGCCTCAACTCAACAATCGCCTGCTCCATGGCATTTTTGCTGGCATCAAGTTCTAGCTCTTTCTGCTGCTCATCTTGCTCTTGCGACACATTCTCTAACCGATACTTAGCGGCAACCAGTAGCTGGTTTACACCATCATGTAACTCGCGCGAAACGCGACTGCGTTCGTTCTCTTGCGAGTCAATGATTTGTTGATTTAGCACACTCAATTGTTGATTGGCCAAGCGGCGCATATTGAGATTAAGAGAAGCACCCAGCGCCGCTATCACCGAGACAGCGACAAACACCACCCCAAACAATGCCGAGCTGGTTTTGCCGACATTTTGGTCAAATCCGTTTTGCATATGCGCCACTTGCCTGTCGATATCGTCGAGATATACCCCTGTTCCTACCATCCACTGCCATTTATCCAGAGATACCGCATAACTCAATTTGGGTAGTGGCTCTTTACGCGAAGGTTTGTGCCAAAGATAGTCGACAAATCCGCCGCCATTTTTTCCGGCGAGAATCAACGCTTGCAGTAGTTTTTTACCCTGCACATCTTCGACATCCCACCAGTTTTTACCGATGCGATCACTTTGGTACGGTAAGACCAGCGCATCGCCATCCCAGGTGTAGGCAAAAAAGTATCCATCGCTGCCATATGTGAGACTGCTCAACTTTTCGGCAACTATTTGCTTGGCTAACTCTTCACTAAGCGCATCGTCGAGGTAGTAAGGTTCAATGCTTTTGACTGCCATTTCTACGTACTGCTTCAATTCTTGCTTCTTAACCGCCAATACATTGCTACGCGTCAACGTTACTTGTTCTTCAACTAATTGTTTTGCCTGACTAAATAAGATGCTAGCCACAATTGCCACCACCAAGATCAGAGGCACTATTGAGAGCAGAATGATGTTCAGCGTAAGTCTTCTGTTGCTAACAAAGCCCATTTTGTCGTCCATGCATGTACGTAGTTTTACTGAAACTTTATTCGGAAAATTGCACTTTATACCGACTAAATTTGCGCAATTTTGCCAATGGAGAGCAAGAAATACCCTCACTACACTAGAGCTCAAATGTAACATTGCATTAACACAAATTACTACGCGATGTTCACATTTCTCGACATTAACAAGGAACCTGCTCTACAAGGAGATACCCCCTATGAATCTTAAGAAAGTTGCCTTCGCCACGGCTTTAGCTATTGCCGCATCTGGTCTTTCTGTTAGCGCGACGGCCGCCGATAAGAAAGTGTTGCTCAAAACCCCTATCGCATTTGGCAGCCATTTGCCCGCTTTAGGTACCCCGATCCAGTGGTACGCCGACCACATTACTAAAACTTCGGGTGGCAGCATCAAAATGAAAATCTACGAGCCGGGCAAGCTGGTCAATCCGGCCGAAATTTTAGACGCTGTATCAACAGGCAAAGTCAACTCTGGTTACTCTACAGCAGGTTACTGGCAAGGTAAGTTACCGGCTTCAGCGCTGTTTTCTGCGGTTCCTTTTGGTCCTGAGGCGGGTGAGTACATGGCATGGCTGTTCTTTGGTAACGGGATGAAACTGTACCAAGAGATGTACGACCAAGGTGGCTTTAACGTCAAAGTTATGCCTTGCGCCATCATCTCTCCTGAAACCTCTGGTTGGTTCCGCAAACCAATTGAAAAGCCCGAAGATCTGAAAGGTCTCAACATGCGCTTCTTTGGTTTGGGCGCATCTGTTATGGAAAAACTAGGCGTGGGTACCGTTCAACTGCCGGGCGGTGAGATCTTCGGCGCACTGGAAAAAGGCGCGATTGACGCATCAGAGTTTTCTCAGCCAGCTATCGACCAGCGCCTAGGTTTTCATAAAGTGGCAAAATACAACTACTTCCCTGGTTGGCACCAACAATCCACGGTATTTGAGCTGCTGATCAACAAAGACACATGGAACGGTATGAGTGAAACTCAACAAGCGGCCGTTGAGACCACCTGTATGGCAACCATGACCTACTCCATCGCCGAAGGTGAAGCGCTGCAGTTCGCAGCGATGGAAAAAGCCAAACAGAACGGCGTCGAGATTCGCTACTGGAATCAAGAGATGTTGAGTCTGTTTAAGAACACTTGGTTGGAAGTGGTTGAAGAGAAAAAAGCAGCCGATCCGTTCTTTGACAAAGTATGGGCCGATCTCAGCACCTTCCGTAAGGGATATGCATTATGGGCTGCGAATGGCTTCTTACCGCGTGAAACCCAAAGCCAATAACAACCCTATGTGATTTGGAGCTATACCTTGCACGTTCGGAGTAAGTACTTCAAACGTGCTCGGTAAGCGGCCGACATTAAACACGTCGGCCATGGTTTTAAGGAGTAACCAATGAACAAAGTGCTGTATTCCAATCCGGCGATCCCTTTGTATTCCCATATCGAACGATTTATTACCATGGCGAGCAAAGCACTGGCCTGGACCAATCTCGCTTTGGTGGCCGTTATCATTGTTCAAGTGATACTGCGCAAGGTATTCGCCAATGGTCAAATTTATCTAGAAGAGCTGCAATGGCACCTATACGCGACAGCTGTGATGTTTGGCACCGCTTACGCGCAAATCTCTAACTTGCATGTACGAGTCGATCTGTTCTACCACAAATTTTCAGAGCGAAGAAAAGCACTGGTTGACCTGTTCGGCTTAACCTTGCTGGCGATCCCTTTCGTGATAATTGTGATCTTACACTCCTATGACTTCGCCTACGAGTCTTGGCGCGTCAACGAAAGCTCGGCCTCGCCTTCTGGCTTGCCTTATCGATGGTTGATTAAAAGCGTAATCCCACTCAGTTTCAGTTTGCTGCTGCTGTCCATGCTGGCCAGAATTCTGCGCAATATAGAGACATTGTTTGCCACCGATACACTACAAGGAGACCGACATGGAAGCTAACGAGTGGATTGTCATCGCCATGTTCGGCTCATTCATTTTGCTGCTGTTTACGGGCATCCCCGTCGCCTATGTTCTCGGCGGGATTGGGGTGTTCTTTGCAGGAGTTGGCTATTTGGCCGATCTCTATTTAGACACTTTCACCGGATTGGATTACACCAGCCTAGGTTTGGTGGTCAACCGTATCTACAAGATCATGGATAACTGGATCTTGGTCGCACTGCCGATGTTTATCTTTATGGGTAACATGTTGGATAAATCGGGAATTGCTGAAAAACTGATGGCTTCGATGCAAGCGCTGTTTGGGAAAGTGCACGGCGGACTGGCCATTACCGTGATGGCTATCGGCATTATCTTGGCCGCCTCTACGGGGATTATTGGTGCCTCGGTGGTACTGCTGACGGTAATGTCCCTGCCGAGTATGATGCGTCAAGGCTACCACCTACCTCTCGCCCTCGGCACGGTGGCATCAGCGGGGACGCTTGGCATCTTGCTCCCGCCATCTATCATGCTAGTGATCATGGCTGATCAGCTTGGTCTCTCCGTGGGCGACCTGTTTATGGGCGCTATCATACCTGGTCTGCTTTTGGGCTGTTTGTACATTCTCTATATTCTGATGGTGGGGAAAATGAATCCTCACAAAGCGCCAGTGCCTGAGAACGTCGAACCGGTTGACTGGAGCTTAATCCTGCAAGTATTCAAAGACATTACCCCGACAGTAATGCTGATTTTTTGTGTACTTGGTTCTATTTTCGCTGGGGTGGCAACGCCGACTGAAGCGTCAGGGATTGGCGCATTAGGGGCGACTTTGCTGGCTGCCTACAACAAAAGACTCAATCTCAAAGTGCTGAAAGAAGTGCTGCTCGCTTCCTATGGAACCACAGCCTACATCTTTATGATATTCCTAGGAGCCTCATGTTTCGCCTTGGTATTGCGCGAGCTTGGCGGCGATGAGCTGATTGAATCTTTCCTCAGTGGTTTACCCTTTGGCCCTTACGGCATCATTGCGTTTATCTTGATGATTGTGTTCCTGCTCGGCTTCTTCCTTGACTGGATTGAGATCACCTTGATCGCTTTACCGCTACTTGCGCCCGTCATTGCGAGCCTAGGAATAGAGCTAGATGGTCACGGTGTGGTCGACAACCCAAGCCTAGTTTGGTTCGTGATGTTAGTCGCGATGGCACTACAAACCAGCTTTTTGACTCCTCCGGTTGGCTTTGCTTTATTTTATCTGAAAGGCGTATGCCCAGAGGGGGTGGCGCTGAAAGACATCTATCGAGGCGTAATCCCGTTTATCGCCATTCAGTTAGTCGCGCTTGTCTGCTTGGTGGTATGGCCTCAATTGGTGCTGTGGTTCCCAAGTGTGGCTTATGGGTAAATGATTTAGATTGGCTTTCAACAAAGAGAAGGACTTTCTTTAAACCCTAGACGCCATTAAAATGCCCGAGCTCATGAGACTCGGGCTTTAGTCTTAAAATGTGGTCAAATTTCTTCTTAGTCTATGAGGCTAAACTGATATCCAGTTTACCTTGGGCCAACGCTGGGGCCAGACCCGGAGTCAACGGCAAACGTGGGATCACCAAACAGTGCATTAGGTGGTAGATGTCTTGTTTGCCATCCCAAACAACGCTGGTGCCCGCTTGGTTGTTAACATCGAGCTCTTGCCACCATGAACAACCTTCGTAATCAATCAGATAAGTGCGACAGTAATCCCACCATGTGCGGTACCAATCTTCGTACTTTTTGTCCCCAGTCACCGTGTACAAAGCGTAAGCAGTACCGATAGCTTCTACAGGCGCCCAACGAATACGTTCACGCACTACCGGTTGGCCTTCCCAATCGACTGAGTAAACAAAGCCCGGCGCACCATCAACATGCCAAGCGTCACGAACCGTCGCATCAAACAGACCAATCGCATCTTCAAGCAGCCAATCAGGACAGTGTGCACCAATCTCTTGCAGCGTCGCACGGAGGTGACAAATCAGACGCCCCCACTCGATCCAGTGACCGGGTGTACCACCGTAGGCACGGAAGTGACTCGCTGGCGTCTCTTTGTTGTAGTCTGGCAGCGGGTTAAAGTCAGAATCAAAGTGCTCGTTAACACGGTAGTTCAGACCTTTCGCCGTTTTATTGATCATAAACTCTGTGATGTTGAGAGCGCGATCGAGCCACTTTTGATCTTTGGTTACATCGTAAACAATCAAGAAGGCTTCGACTGAGTGCATCGCCATGTTACCACCACGATAGTCCTCCGTTTCGGTCCAAGCTTGATCCCAAGACTCAAAACACATCTGCTTTTCTTCTATCCAGAAGTGATTTTCATAGACGTTAATGGCTTCATCTAATAAGGCCTGTGCACGCGGGTGACCCGTGGTTACCGCGCTCGCAGCACCAAGCAACACAAACGCATGTTGGTAGCCTTGCTTGGATGAATCCATAATCCCTTCGCCTTGGTTGTCGATAGTCGCGAACCAACCACCATGCTCTTTATCTTTTAACGGACCTTCAAGCGCCTTAATGCCGTGCTCAACCAGATCGTAAGCCCCTGGACGGCCCATGTGTGCGGCTAAAGCGTAACAGTGAAGCATGCGCGCAGTAATCCACAGGCGCGTGCCCATTTCTTCTCGAACATTGCCATTATTGCCAATCCAGCCAAAGCCGTTTTCGACCACAGCGTTGCGGCCAAATTCGAAGATACGATCAGTTTCGGCGTCTAACCATGTAGTGTGAGAGCGAGTATTAATCCATTTCATTTCAACGTTACCTTAAAATACTTATTTATAGTCTTATTCGAATTTTGTTTAGCATGACGCTTGCTTTCTAAGCTCATCTGCCAGATTGTGCACATCAAAGAACACCACCTGAATCTGGTTCTCGGGTAATCGGATAAATCCCAGAGCCCCTTGACGGCGCAGGAGCTGCTCATCAACCGCCCCCATATCTTTCACTTGAATTCTTAAACGGGTCGCGCAATTGTCGATCTTGCCATCTTGGATATTTTTAATACCGCCTAACGCATCTAGGATCTTATGCGCTTTTGCTTGTAAGTTGCCTTTGTCATTAATCATCTGCTGTTTTCTCCAGAGATGAGCGGCTTGGCGCTATGCTCATCTCATTGATATTGATTGCTTGGTCGTTGTGTTATTTAACACATAGGTACTTGGTGGTTATTACTACATGATGCCGACCAATTGAGGTAATCCGATAACCAGTTGAGGGAAGCATGACACGAGGAAAATCAGTGCAATCTCAACCATCAAGAAAGGCACAATCTTGCGAGAGATTTCTGACACCGGCACTTTAGACACCCCAGACGCCACAAACAGAACCAATCCCATGGGAGGTGTCGCCAAGCCAATCGATAGGTTGGCACACATCACCACGCCGAAGTGGACTGGGTCGATGCCTGCACTGATCATGATCGGTGCAAAGATTGGAGCGAAGATAAGAATCGCAGGGCCGGCATCGAGGAACATACCGATGATGAACAGTAGAACGTTGATAATCGCAAACAGTAAGTATGGGTTATCGGTTATACCGTTCATGAAGTCAGCGACCATATTCGATACGCCAGACAGACTAATCAATGAAGCAAAACCACTAGCCGCCGCGACAATGATAAGGATCGAGGCTGCGTTAACTGCTACTTTGGCAAACAGTGCATAAGTCGCTTTGGTGTTGGTTACTTTGATGATAAACAGCGACACTGCAATCGCGTAAGCAACGGCCACTGCCGCAGCTTCAGTCGGTGTAAAGATACCACCGTAGATACCCCCGAGGATGATCACTGGAGTCATCAAAGGAAGCAGTGCCAGACGGAAGGCTTGCTTACGCTCCATCGCGGGCGCTCGCTCCATTGGCTGAACACTCGGATATTTGCGAATCTGGAATTTGTTCATGATCATCAAGCCAATACAGAAGATGATCCCTGGAGTGACACCCGCTAAGAACATCGCCGCTACAGACGTATTCATAACGAACGCGTACAACAACATGATACCCGATGGTGGAATAATATTACCTAGCACCGTTGCGGCTGCAGTTAGTGCCGCTGAATAGCCTGTGTCATATTTATATTTCTTCATTTCAGGGATCAGCATGCCACCAATCGCTGAAGTTGCGGCGACAGCCGACCCCGTTAGCGCACCGAAAATGGTTGCGGCCAGAATGACAACATGACCTAAACCACCACGTAAGTGCTGTACCATGGTTTGCGCAAACGCGATGATACGTGGCGTGATGCCGCCAGCAGTCATACACTCGCCCGCTAACATAAAGAACGGCAATGCCAGTAGTAAGAAACTATCTAAACCCGAATACAGACGCTGATACAACATGTTTGCGAACAGCATTTGATCGTTTTGGAACAAAGTAATCATAGGTGATAGGCCCAGTGTGAATAGGACTGGTACACCAATGATTAACAGAATCATAAAGTAGAGTAAGAAAATCGGAGAAACCATTATAACACCCTCTTAAGCCGCAGTTTCTGATGCCAGTGACTGCGTTTGCTTTGGCTCTTGTTCTGGCGCCTCTTCCGTGGCGGCAGGAGCTTCAAAAAGTCCAGCTGTCTTAGCTGTCTGTGATACATCTTCAAAATCACCCAACATAGCGCGCATTGCAGCGATGCTCTTTTGCACAGCATAGAGGATGGTGATTGCCATCATTACAGGTGGGATGATGTACACCACGAACATTGGGATTGGCAGGCTATCCGCCATAACCGAACCTGTTTCAAAGAAATTCCAGCCAAACTTAATCCAGACAGCGAATACAATGATCGCAGCGATGTGCGCTAATAAAGTGAGAAATGCAAAGAGTCTAGGCGTTTTCTTTTCAAGAATTTCTGTAACAAAGGTCATCGCTATATTCTTGTCTGTCAGGTAAACAAACGGCAAACATAGATAAGTCATGTAAATCATTAAGAATCTTGAAGATTCGTCTGTCCAACTAAGTGGAATATTGAGGATATAACGGAACAAAACTTGTGCAACGACGATCAGTGTCATCACTAGCAGTAAAATGCCCGCAATATGACGCAACACCCGAGACAGAGGCGTCGTTACCGTGTTCAGTGCTTTTTCGATGGCTCGTAACATTGAATCACCATTATTGGATTAGAAAATTAACGGGCGCCTTTCATTCAGCACCCTAGCTATGAGCTATTTGGTGATTATTATTTTGCTTTGCCGTTAGAACCAAATAGACGAATTTTGTGTTGAACCACTTCTTTCATTGAAGCAATACCGCTGTTCATCACATCGGCCAGAATGTAGTCGGTTTCATTCTCGCGCCAATGAGCTTGTACTCCATGAATGAAGCCTTGACGAAGCTCAGTATCGACGTTGATTTTCGCCACGCCGCGTTTAACCGCTTCCATAACTTGATCATCAGGAACACCCGAACCACCGTGCAGAACGATCGGCTTCTTCACTGCTTCTTTAATTTCTGACAACCGATCAAATTTTAGCTCTGGGGTAGTTTTGTAAACGCCGTGCGCCGTACCGATAGACACTGCGAGATAGTCAACGCCAGTACGTTCTGAGAAGTCCAATGCTTCTTCGACTGTCGTGATCATGGCATCTTTTTCATCCACAGTGATGTCATCTTCTGTGCCGCCAATTTTACCAATTTCACCTTCAGCACCTAAACCGAGCGCGTTGGCTACATCAACTACCGCTTTAGTAATACGGATATTGTCTTCGAACGGCAGTGCCGAACCATCAAACATCAGCGATTGGAAATCACGAGTTGCCGCTTCCATACACTGTTCAAACTTGCGGCTGTGGTCGAGGTGTATACAGATTGGAACCGTAGTTTGATGGTGCTGAATTAATGAGTCAACAGCATCGCGTAGTGGCTTCATGCCCATTTCGTTAATGGCTTTTTGACCAATCTGAATCATGATCGGCGATTTTTCTTCTTCTGCTGCTAAAAGTACTGCTTTAATTGTTTCTAGGTTGTGAGCCGTGAAAGCACCGATTGCGTAACCGTTATTCCACGCTTCTTGAATCATCGTTTTACCAGATACGTAAGGCATTGTGTTTATTCCCTTATATTGAATTTGTTTTGAAGAGCGTTGTTTCGTTAGCAATAAAGTAGCAGTCTTGATTGTCCATTTCTGTTATCTAGATAACATTTAATGTCCATTAAGTGACAATAATTACCACAAATGTACACCTAGTCACAAAACACATGAATAATTGGCTTTTATGCATGGCCTCTGGGACATGCCAAGTTTGGATTGTTACTTATGCGCAAAAAAACGCGTTGACCCAAAACAAGATTTGTTCAGTAATGAAGAAGAGAGAATATCAGCAGCGCTTTACCCATAAGGGAAACAAGTGAATCTATCAAGCTGATTTAGCGATAAAAAATGATGAAGCCAGCCTAACTCGTGCTGAATAAATCTCGCATAAAAAAGGCCTTGAACGACAAACGTCGATACAAGGCCAAACAAACATTGGTGACTCAGGCTGCCTGCAAATAACTCAGGCAATCACTGCCTGTTGAGAAAAGTTGTCCGTTATTGTTGATTTCTGTCTTTAAAATACAATTTGTCTCAAGCAGGCTATTGAATTTTTGGCTCTAACCCAGAAGTGACACGTAGATGCTCTAACACTGCGGTCCAATCTTGGCGACCACGTCCTGCCGCACGCGTCATACTATATAGTTCACGAGAGGCCGCTCCACATGGCATCGGCACGTTTACTTGGTTTGCTAGATCAAGGGCAATACCCAAATCTTTATGCGCAAGGTCAACCATAAATACTGGCGAGAGATCCCCAGCCAATACCTTACCCGGCCATGTGGTGGTAAAGTGCCCTTTACCTGCTGGGGTACCACTCATCACTTTCATTGCCGTTTCCCACTCTAGGCCAATGGCTTCAGTGAGCGTCGCCGCTTCTGCAGAAAGGGCGTTGAGCGCAATACTCATGTAGTTGTTGATGATTTTGACTCGAATACCTTTACCGACGCCGCCACAATCTACCGTCTCACTCCCCATACAATCAAACAGTGGTTGAGCACGTTCAATCTGCTCTTTTGTCCCACCTGCCATGATCAGAAGCTCACCTTTAACGGCATGCTCAG
Source organism: Vibrio sinaloensis (assembly GCF_023195835.1). Taxonomy (NCBI): domain Bacteria; kingdom Pseudomonadati; phylum Pseudomonadota; class Gammaproteobacteria; order Vibrionales; family Vibrionaceae; genus Vibrio; species Vibrio sinaloensis. The sequence continues at coordinate 267,562 of NZ_CP096200.1, forward strand.
AAGTACGACCCACTGGCGCTTCCATCATAGAGAAACCTTTGGCGGTCATTTCTTTCGCTAGCGAGTCTGTTTCTAGCGGGTGAATAGTCGACATATCAATCAGAAGAGCATTTTTATCCAACGTAGAAGCCACCCCGTTTTCACCAAAGATAACGTTCTTCACCAACGTGCCATTGGGGAGCATGGTTACCACAAACTCAGAATCTATCGCTGCGTCGGCAGGAGATGAAGCGGCAGCCGCTCCTTGCGCAACTAAGTGTTGAACCGCTTCTTCATTGATATCAAATACTTTTAGTGTGTGGCCACCTTTGATTAAGTTGAGTGCCATTGGGGAGCCCATCTGGCCCAGCCCAATAAATCCAATCGTCGACATGTTTAAATTCCTTCACATTAGCGGATAAGTTGCATTCAATATAAACGTTAATCCGCTCTTTGACCGCAATGAATGTCACATTTTGTCCGTTAATGTCCATTTTGGTTGTTTTGTGATTATACTCCCAGTGAAATTCTCAGATTTCGATATACTGAGATGACAGCTAAATAGCCCAATAACTTAGAGAGCAAAGAGAACAACTATGACAATTGCATGTGTAGGTATTACCGTATTAGACCGAATTCAGCGTGTCGCTAATTTGCCAACCACTGGTGGCAAGTATGTCGCTAAAGATTATTTTGAAGTTGGTGGAGGCCCTGCAGCCACTGCAGCTGTTGCGGTAGCTAAGCTCGGTCACCCTGTCGACTTTATTGGCCGTGTTGGCCAAGATGGTGTAGCCGATACTATGTTGACTGAACTTGCCAGTTACGGCGTTGGTATAGACAAAGCCGTACACATCAATGGCGCCTCTTCTGCATTCTCAGCGGTCTTAGTTGATGATGAAGGTGAAAGAATGATCATTAATTACCAAGATCCATCATTGAGTCGTGACCCGAAAGCGTTAGAGAGTGTTGATTTCTCTCAGTACCAAACCGTACTGACCGATGTTCGTTGGCCCGAGGGCGCTAAGTTCGCTCTAGAACAAGCCAAAAGATATAGTATCCCCTCAGTACTCGATGCTGACGTCGCCCCAGATCCGATCGAAGATCTGGTTAAACTGGCTGACCATGTGGCATTTTCTGAGCCGGGTCTAGAGAAATTTACTGGCTGCAACGACCCTATTGAAGGTCTGAAACTTGCTCAGAAACAAACAGATGGCAAAGTTTATGTTACTGTAGGCTCCAAAGGTTGTTACTGGCTAGAGAATGGTCAAGTGTGCCATGAGCCTGTCATTAAGGTAGACGTTGTCGATACAACCGGCGCGGGCGATGTTTTTCATGGCGCTTTGGCGGTTGCCGTCGCAGAATCTAAACAAAGTCGTGAAAGTATTGTTTTCTCTAATACCGTTGCAGCGCTAAAATGCACCAAGAGAGGTGGTCGAGAAGGAATCCCGACTAGAACCGAAGTGGACCAAAAATTACAAAAATAGACAAAGCGAAGGATTGATGTGACTAATCCCAGACAAGATAAGTTAATTCAGCTCGTAAATGATAAAGGTTATTACAGCGTGGAAGAGCTGGCGGAAATGTTGGACGTTTCCACCCAGACAATTCGTCGTGACATTAAGAAGCTCAGCAATGAGCGCTTGGTGATTCGTCACCATGGTGGGGCTAGCTCACCTGCGACCAAGAATAACCTAGATTACGAAGTCCGTAAGGTTTCTGATACCGAACAAAAGCACGCGATAGGTAAAGCCATTGCTGACTTGATTCCTGACAACTCAACCGTATTCATTACCATTGGAACCACCGCAGAAGTCATCGCAAGTCACCTAGCCAGCAAAAACAACTTGCAAGTGATCACCAATAGCCTTCGCGTCGCCAATGTTTTGCATACCAACAAATCGATTGATGTGTTGATCCCCAGTGGGAAAGTGAAAGCATTTAACGGCGGCATTGTCGGAACCGAAGCGATGGATTTTATTTCGAACTTCCGATTTGACTATTTGGTCACCAGTGCTGCGTCGATCGACGTGGATGGCACTTTACTTGAGTATGATCTCAACGAGACCATGATTACTCAGACCGTGATGAAATCAGCGCGACACGTAATGGTCGCGATGGACTCAAGCAAGTTCATCCCTAAAGGCTCGATTACTCTTGCCAATATCAAAGACGTGAGTTGCTTCTTTACTGACAAACAACCAAGTCCATCTATTGAGGCAGCCGCAAAGCAAGGTGACACCGAATTAGTGATTTGCTAAGCGCTACCCCTGGTTAATGCTAAAACAAAACGGCTTCCTCAGAAGCCGTTTTGTTATTTCTATCTCAAGCAAATGCGCACTTTCGATGCCCAAAGTGCGTAGTCATTCTCTTGATTACCCTAGCGAGAAACGGTGAATGGTTTTTTCTTCAAACACTTGCCCTGGGTTGAGTCGCGTTGATGGAAAATGCGCTTTATTGGGGCTGTCGGGGAAGTGCTGCGTTTCTAAACACAAGCCATGGCAAGCTTCATAACGTTTACCATGTCGACCCACCCAATGTTTATTCGATAACTTAAAACCATTATAGAACTGCACCCCTGGTTGGGTGGTGAGCACCGTCATCATACGGCCACTGATTGGTTCATATAGCTCAGCCGCACGCTTATATTCCCCTTCGCTCTTTGCTCCATCAAGGACAAAGTTATGGTCGAACCCGTCACCACTGAGCATCTCAGCGTTTTCAGCGATGCGCGTTCTTTCGCTGAAATCTAAACCCGTCCCTGTTACCGAGCGAATCTCTCCAGTTGGAATCGAAGTGTCGGATACGGGAGTATAAAACTGAGCATGTAGTTTAAGTTCATGGCCGTTCACGCTGCCAGAGTCATGACCTGCGAGATTGTAGTAACTGTGGTTGCACAAGTTCACCACTGTGGGCCTGTCCGTTGTGGCTTTAAAGTTATAGTGAACTTGATTGCTCTCATCCAGACCAACACTGTGTGTGACCTGCAAATTTCCCCCATATCCAGATTCGCCATCAGGCGACATTCGGCTAAAGTGAACGAAAATAGCGTCTTGTTGAGCTTCAATCGCAAAATCCCACACGTATTTATCGAAACCTTTGCTACCGCCATGTAAGTGTTGGCCAGTAGGCAATTCATTATTCTCCAAAACAAACTGCTCACCATCTAATGAATAACGACCATTTTCTATACGGTTGGCATAGCGCCCCGCTACAGCGCCAAAAAAGGGATGTCCCCCCAAGTACTTTTCTAGATTTTCATAACCGAGCACCACATCGGCGAGTGCACCGTTGCGATCCGGTGCTTCAATAGAAGTTACAATACAACCATAGTTGGTCACTTTAAGCTTCATTCCGTGACCGTTCTCTAGGGTAAACAACTTCACGGGTATTGCATGGCCTTCGACCATGCCCCAGTTTTCTTGGTTAAATTTCACGTTATTGCCTCTTATTTTTCCTTTTCTATTTGAGTGCTTTTTTACTTCGCATCTTGTTGTTTGGTTCCTACCGTGCATTCAATCCCTCTTCGATTGAAGTACTCGGCAAATTTTTGGACCCGCTGCTGAAACATGTGTCTATCAAAGCTCAGATCATTCATCTTGTACTTAAGTCCTAAAGATCGGTATTTCTCCTCTCCTAGACGCATAAAACTAAGCAGTTGAAGCGTCTTCACTCGTCCTTTTAACTCTGATTCAATAAAGTCAGCGGTCGCTCGAATATTCTCATCACTGTCGTTCACCGTTGGGATTACCGGGATTCTTAAAATGAGCTCGTGACCGGATTCAGCAAGTGAGACTAAATTGCGCAATATCTTACGGTTATCAACACCGGTATGGATTTTATGCGCGTAGCTGTCCATCAACTTGATATCCGAGATAAACAGATCGGTATAGGGAATCAGCTTCTCAATACGATTCCAGTTGGCATAAAAACTCGACTCTAAGCAAGTGTGAATACCTTCATTTTTACACGCCTTAAGAAGCTCTAGCACAAAGCCACTTTGCAGTAATGGTTCCCCACCGGAAATCGTCACTCCGCCACCGGAACGATCATAGAATCCCTTGTCTTTGACAATTTGCTCCATGCACTGATACACGGACATCGTTTGCCCCCACTGCTTGATCGCTTCCGAGGGACACTCTTCCACGCAGCTTAGGCAACTTGTGCACTGATGGCTGTCGATTTTTGCCAGCTTTGAATCGGAGTAAATCAGCATCTTGTTGTCGGGGCAGGTCTCTTGGCACGAACCACAATGCTCTGTCGAAATACATTTATTGTGATACACCCCCACCTCAACCCGACGCTTGAAGCTCTCTGGGTTCCCACACCAATCACAGCGAAGTGGGCACCCTTTGAGAAAAATCTCGGTGCGAATTCCCGGCCCATCATGAAGCGTGAATCGTTGGATATTTAACACCGTTGCTAGGTCAGACACATTAAACCTCGCTCCTTATGGATGCACTGATACCCAAGCACGTAACCGATATGCTCGGTCAGCCTTGGGTATTGTGTGAGTGTGTTAGAACCTAAGTTCGGTGCGTTGAATCAAATCGTCTTGCAGCGGTTTACCTAGCTCGACGAAGTAAGCGCTATAACCTGCCACACGGACCAGCATATCTCTGTATAGCTCTGGGTTCTTTTGCGCAGCTCGCATCTTCTCGGAACTCATAATATTAAATTGAACATGCATACCCTGCTTGTTGATGTATTCTTCGACAAAGCTCACCAAGATGTCGCGCCCCTCCACGCCCGAAACGGCGTCTTCAGGAAAGCGAAGGTTAAGTAGGGTTCCGTTGGTTGCTAAGCTGTGATCAACTTTGGTTACCGAGTTGATGATCGCCGTTGGACCATGAATATCATGTGAGCCACCAGCGGTATGCACCGGGCCCATATTGTCTGAGATCGGCTCCCCGTTCTTACGGCCATCGAGTGAGGCGTTGGTATATAAACCCATGCCCACATTGGCATTCACCGTATAAACACCCGGGCTAAACTTACCACCACGCGGATTTTCACGCCCTTTAATATGACGGCAGTAACACTCAAACATAAACGTGAACAGTTCATCAGCCTCGTCGATGTCGTTACCATAATGCGGAATTTTGGAACTGTTGACTAAGGCGTAGAGCATTTGATGCCCTTCCCAGTTGTCTTTCACCGCGTCCAGCAACTGTTTGCCAGTGTACTTCTTGTCATCAAATACCAATTTCTTAATCGTCGCTAACGAGTCTGCGCAAGTGGCAATGCCTGCGGCTTGAGGGGCAGTGCCATTATACTTAGCGCCGCCGTAAGTCATGTCTTTGCCCGACTCAATACACCCTTCAAAGAAAGCTGAAATATAAGGGGTGGGCTTAACCAATCGATGCATTTTATCGGTCACGTTCAGGCAACTGCACAATTGGCCACACCAATAAGCAAACTGCTTGTCCACGCTCTCCAATACCTCCTCGAACGATTGATATGTTTCTAAACTGCCAGTATCAGGCCCGAGCTGCATACCTGCATTTGGTCCAGAAAGGAGACGGCCGCCGTTAATCACCATCTCCATCATTTTGGCCGTGTTTACGTAACCGGCATCAAGCCAACCATGTTCTTTACCTGGGATCGTCGGTTCGACACAACCTACTACAGCATAGTCGCGTGCCTCTTCTAACGTAACGCCTTTACTCAGCATCGCTTTGATTGCCGGACCATCATTGAACAGCTTCGGGTGACCATAACCTGCTCGGACACACTCTATGCTCTTAATTTTTAGTTCGTAAGGGGTCTTTTCATGCATTCGCAAACAGACCCACGGATTCATCATTCGCGTATGCACCGATGCTTCGAGCATCAGCATGGTCAGGTCATTGGTCGCGTCATTGCCGTGTTGGTCCACGCCGCCAATGGTGAGACTTTCACCACCAAACCCGCGACCATTGCGCACCTTCACCGTGCCTTTGTCTTTGAGTTTGGTTGGGTTGTTCATCTTAACGTAGAGGACTTCAAGCACTTCCAGCACAAACTCTTTAGATACGCCGTTGTCACTAACATCTTTGGTATAGAAAGGCAGCAACCACTGGTCCATGCGCCCATAGGAGATAGAGTGGCCATTGCCCTCTATTTGCGTCAGAGTGACCGCAAAGTTAAACAGTTGCGCCGCTTGCCAGAAAGTTTGCGGCACACCGCCTGCAATCTGAAAGCAGTTCACCGACATCTGTTGCAGCTCTTGTTTGCGCGTAACATCGGTTTCACTCAATGCCATCTCTTCAGCAAGCAACGCATAGCGAGTGATGTATTTGATTGCCGCCTCTAGGGTAATGATGGTCGCTTTATAGTAATCGCGCTTCTCGCTGTAGTCGGGGTCTTGTTTGGACAGTTGCGACTGCGCCTCAAAAACTTGTTCCAACACACCGTTGTAACCCAGCGTCATCAGCTTTTTAAAGTCCATCGCAAAGTGGCCAATGCCGGCAAAATGATAATTGTTGGTTTGGAACACTTTCTCGCCCATGTGTGACCCTTTCTTTTGGTCTTCATCTAGATGGGCGCTAATAAACTCGTTAGCAGTTTTGCCTTTCCAGTACTGACACAGTTGCAAAATCAAGGCGCGGTCTTGCTCGTTACGAATATAGAATTGGTCGTTCTCGCGCTCTTCAAAAGGAGAATGTAAGATCTCATCAATGATCCAATCGACAGAAAACTCCGGATAGATGGGAGATGCCTTAGCGGGCGCGGCGATTTCGCCAAGGATTAAGTCATCTGGATAGATGTGCAACGTACTGTTGAGGAGGATGTTTTCAAATGCATAAGCACACTGAAGTATTCGCGGCGCCGCTTCGTTGTTTTGATACGCCTCTGTGACCAGTCTTAGTCTTTCCACGTCAATGTCATACGACCTATCAAGAAACACTTGACGCAATTTGTTGACGCGCGGAAATGGGGACCAATCTGCATGCCCGACTTCGTATCCAAGGCCATACACCTTATCGAAGGCCTCTACGCCCCTGGCATTGGTGTGGGAACTCGCAGATAAATCAAACAAGTTCTGTGTCTCTGCTTGGAAGTTCTCCATAGCTAACCTCATCAAAAAATAAATAATCAAAATGCCAATGCTCGATCAGGTGTTCAAACATTGGCATTTTGACCAAAAAAGCCGATGGAATGAGTGAAGTTTCATTATACGAGCGCCAACAGACGCATCTGAGATGAGGGTCACAAAGCGAAACTAAATGGACACAAAACAACAAAATGTGACAAAATTAGTGGTAATTAATCTCAATGATTTTATAGTTGTACGACATTCATTCACCTCAAACTTTGCTCATATGGACACCACCATCATATTTATTTCATTAATCATCGCTTTAGCGGGATTTACCCAAGGCCTGACGGGATTTGGCTCTGCGCTCGTCTCCGTCCCACTCCTTTCACTCATTGTCGGTGCCCAAACAGCCGTACCCATCGCAGGTATTTTTGGTTGGTTAGTGACCTTGCCTGTCGTGTGGAAAATGCGACACTCTATACAACGCCAAACCGGATTGATCTTATTTGCTGGCTCGGTTCCAGCGTCCTTCGTTGGTGCAAAGCTACTGGCAACCATGCCCTCTCACTACATCCTGCTGACCATGGGTATTGTTCTGGTTGTTTCTAGCGTTCATTCCATGATCTCCACTAAGCCATTGTTTAAAAAGACCTCTGTGCCAATTACCGTTGGCGCGGGTTTTACCTCTGGAGTCCTTGGCGCAAGTGTGGGTGAGTCTGGTCCTCCGGTTATTGCCTACACATCAATGCAGCCATGGACTGCCGACCAAACTAAATCCACGCTTGCGTTCTTTTTTATGTTGCAGATGATTGGGGCCAACATCAGTTTCTGGAATGAGGGGTTGATTACCGAAGCGGTGGTATCACATGTCATTTCAGCTCTGCCTGCATTCGCGGTAGGCTTAACTGGCGGCATGATTGGCTACCACTACTTGCAAAAATACAACATTGACTACCACAAAATTGTTCATGGTTTCTTGTTGGTGATTGGCTGTATGCTGGTATTCAAGAATGTCAGTTTTTAGACATTTTATAACTCCCTAATTTGGCAGTACGCGTCTCGTGGTACTGCTTTTTTGGTTTTCGCAAAACCTCTTTTCCTACTTATCAATCATCTTGCCTCAATAAGTTCTTATCTGTACATTTCTACCATTAATCCATTTCACATAAACTATTGATAAATTGGACAATTAAGGTATGAAAATCGATCAGGTTGACCCCAAAGAAATATCGATGCTATTCAATCGCTATAAGAAAAAAGCGGCGATAATTGACCGCTACTGGAACATGAAAACCGTCAAGTTTTGGAACTCAAGCGTAGGGAAGTTTATTGGTTTTATACCTATTCTTTGTTTTCTAGGACTACTTGGCATCAATATAAAGCGATTGGTCGTAGGCAATGAAGCCATGGTTATCACCTGGTCTCTATCGTTTATATCTTTACTAGTCGCTTTGAAATTAAAAAAGGTCACAGGATTTATCCTAAAACGATCAACCTTCAAGGGTAAGATTAAAAAGCTCATCATTGATTACGCTATTCAACAGCTTCCCAAAGAACAGCAATCAACGACCAACCTGGCGGCTAAAAAGCACTCAAAATACAAGCGGTTCGTCGGTGCTATTTGGTTAACTTCGGCACTGGGAGCGACTTTCTTCTTGTTGTTCGATGTCCTAATTAATACAGACCCGAACGCTGCCATCCGAGAGTGTTTTTCACTGTCACTTGTACTCAACCTACTCGCAACCTTGTATCTCTTTTTTTTCGATGAGATAACCTTTTCTCTCGTTCTAGGGGATTACTCTGTTGAAGCATCCAGAGATCAAGACAGATCTACAATTCAATTAAAAGGTAGCGACAGGAGTGTTAATATTTCGACGAGTGAATCAGAGACCTCAGGGTCGTTGACAAAAAGCGATGGGAGCGAAATCAAAATCACTGCTGATTCAGACACAGTCAACGTTGAGACTAAATAGCATAATACACAAAGCCCTACACGGTGGTAGGGCTTGTTTCTATCTTGGACTAGGCGACTTCCACTATTCTAAACCAAGCTTATGCGCAGTCAGGAGCGCGGCATAAACCGACTTAGCCGTCACCGGGAACGGCATGTTATGAATGGTCTCACCTTCTGCACAAGATGCTTCGGCCACTTCCATCAGCTTGTCGTTATTTAGCTCTTTTACTCCCATTTGGTGCAAGTTTGTTGGCAGGCCAACCGCACGACAGAAGTTGAGTACTTCTTCGATCTCAGCTTGTGGTGCATTCTCTAGAACAAGCTGGGTAAGTGTACCAAATGCCACTTTCTCGCCGTGCAACAGGTGGTGACACTCTTCGAGTTTAGTCAGGCCATTGTGAATAGCGTGCGCAGCTGCAAGACCCGAGCTTTCAAATCCAATACCCGATAGGTATGTGTTCGCTTCAATGATGTTTTCCACCGCTTTGGTCGACACACCATTTTCTACCGCCGCTTTGGCTTTTACCCCATCGGCAATTAGCGTTTCATAACACAATTTTGCCAAAGCTTGCGCAGAGCGGGTCGGCGCTCCACCCGCCATGGTCGCCTTGCCAGACAAACCATTGGCACGCGCTTCAAAGTAAGTGGATAGCGCATCACCCATACCTGCAACCAGTGTACGAACTGGCGCTGCTGCAATAATGCCAGTGTCCATGATCACCATGTTAGGGTTAGAAGGGAACAGTAGATACTCACTAAACTCACCTTCAGGAGTGTAGATTACCGCTAGTGCAGACGTTGGCGCATCCGTCGATGCAATGGTCGGTACAATAACAACCGGAACTTTAGAGTAGTACGCCACCGCTTTTGCCGTATCAAGTGTTTTGCCGCCACCGATACCAATGATCACGTCGTTACCTTGTTGCATGCTCACTTCGATTAAGCGATCAATCTCGACGCGCGAGCACTCTCCGGCAAATGTATCGAAGTATGCTTGAAGACCTTCACCAACAATGCTGGTTTCAGCGCGGTCACGAACCAAACCCATAACGAAATCATCCGCAATCGCCAGTGGCTTCTTGCCAAACACCGAGACGTATTTACCGATGTTATCCAGTGCGCCTTCACCTTGGATGTATTTACTTGGAGATATGATAATGTTGTCCATGATGGAATCCTTTTATTAATTCTGTTTCACGTAATAGATTGAGTCGCCTAGCTAGGCGACCCGTTTAAACTGGTTAGAACTGACTAAAGACAGTTTCAACAGCAAATGCACCGGGATCTTTGGTGCCCGAAAGGCTGTCGCTATTAAGGTATGAAGAACGGCCAGCTTTGGCATTGGTCATAGCCACAGTGGCTTCTGCGCCTGATTTTGCCGCTTCAATTGCTCCTACAAACCCATTTGCGACCCATGCCTCTAGCGCAGGATGAAGTGCATCAACCATAGTTCGGTCACCCGGTTTTGCGCCGCCGTAAGCCATCATTTGAGCTAACCCCTCTTGTAGCGCTCTCGGCAAAGATTGGTTGTGTTCGTAGTCTCGACCAGCAGCGGTAAACATAATAGAAAGCAGCACACCAGAAGAGCCTCCCATCACTGAGGTTAGGCAATCCGCTACTATGGTCAGCAGCTTAGCTTTATCTTGCAGAGGTAGCTGTTTAGCTTCCAGTTGCGCGAGGACTTTACGGGCACCTGCTGCGAAGGTAGAGCCTGTATCCCCATCACCGACAATCGAATCTAAGCGGTTGAGCTCTGCTTCTATATCAATGATCGACTGACAAACTTTAGACACAACGAGCGCAGTTTCTTCATCGTGAGACGGCATAAATGCCTGCTTGGTGATGTAGTTGGTACACTTGGTTACCGGCACTTCACGGCAAGCCACCACACCTGGCCAAGCCGCGGTTTCAACGTCAGCGCTTAGTGCGTCACTGATTTCCTCAGTGAGCTGAATAGTCGAGATTGAGAAGCCTTTCATATCAATCGCGGTCATCAGCGCGCCACTGACAATAAACTTCGCTTGTTGACCCAGTTCAGACTCCATCAACTCTTTAGCAACGATGTTCATTTCAATTGGAGATAAGCCGCCTAAATTATTAAGCAACAAGGCGTTCTCGGTGGTTGGTTTGGCCGCGAGCAGCTTACTTACCATGGTGGTCACCAGCTGTTTCGCTTGTGGCAGATCGATGGTTTCGATGCCTGGCTCACCATGAATGCCTAATCCTAGCTCGGCTTTTCCTTGAGCAATGCGATCGTTGCTTTCACCTGGCAGTGAACAGCTGGTTAGCGCTACGCCGATAGAGGCTGTTTTCTCATGCGCGTCTATGGCTGCCTGTTTCACTTCCTCTAGTGAAGCGCCACATTCTGCCACGTAACCCGCGACTTTTTGCACGAACAAGGTACCAGCAATACCACGCGGTTGAGGGTTATCTGGAATTGAGATGTCGTCACCAACCACTATCAAGTCGACATTGCGTCCCATTTCTTTGGCCTTTTCGACAGCCAAGCCAAAATTCAAACGATCGCCCGTGTAGTTCTTAATGATGACCAAACAGCCCGCTTCCCCTGTCACGTGTAGAATCGCATTCAACACAGCATCAACGCTTGGCGCGGCGAACAAATTGCCACAGACCGCCGCTGTGAGCATGCCTTTACCGACAAAGCCCGCATGCGCAGGTTCGTGACCAGAGCCACCCCCACAAATCACCGCGACTTTGTCTTTGTTCCAGTCGCTGCGCGCCACTACTTTGATATCGTTATCAAAGTCCAAGAAAGTAAGGTTTTCGCGGGCACTGGTGTAGAGAGTGCCTTCGATAGAGTCCATCACGAACGACTCTTTGTTGTTTAAGATTAGATCAGACATAGTTGTTCCAGATATTGTTCAAACGAATTGGGTCAGTACCTCCATTTCTGGAGGCACTAAGCTATGGTTTTAATAATGAATTTGTTTTGTTGGCTAAGTGGTTTAGCTAGATATTTTTGATGGCATCAAACAACTGCGCATCTTGAGATTGCTTGCGGTAGAACACCGGCGGTTGACCGATGGGTGCATCGACTTTAACCCAACCACCAGTAAAGGTTTCACCACTCCATACGTGCACCCACTCATCTTCCGGTAGGTACAACTCCTTAACCGTCTCGCCTTGGTTGTAGACCGGAGCCACCAGCACATCACGACCAAATAGATACTGATACTGAATCTGGTACGCCTCTGAATCTTGCTCATAGTGCATGAACAATGGACGTTGTACTGGCATACCTTTGCTTGCGTTCTCTTCAACCGCAGCTTTTAGGTACGGCTTAAGGTGCTTGTAAATCTTGGTCATGCGGGCCAGGTGCGCTAGCGTCTCTGCGTCAGTATCGAACTGGTGGTTGTCACCAGGTCGGTTACCTTCATGGCTGCGCATAATCGGGGTAAACGCCGCCATTTCAGCCCAGCGCTGGAAGAGCTCTTTCGAGCGCGTATTGCCGTGTAAAGTAGTGTATCCACCAATATCGCTGTGGCTAATACCATTACCCATTAAGCCAGCAGAAAGCGCCGCTGGGATCACCGAGGCCAGACCATCATCTTTCTCCCAAATAACCGATTGGTCACCAGCCCAGAGTGCATGGCAATAGCCTTGCATGCCCGTTGCACCTGCACGCATGAAGAACAGAATATCGTCGATTTTTCCTGCTTCTTCAATCGCTTCATGTTGCACTTTAGCCCAGCGGTACGGCCATTTGTTGTGCTCAATTTCGGCGCTCACACCATTGTGCAGTGAGCAATCTGTTGGTAGGTATTCACCGAAGTCTCCCATCCAACCATCAAGACCTAAATCAATCATGTTTTTCTGAATAACGCCTTTGTACCATTCACAGGCTGCTGGGTTGGTAAAGTCAACCACACCGCAGAAGAACTCACCAAAGTCGACCACATATTTTGAGCCATCTTCTTTCGTCGCTAGGTAACCTTTTTCCAATGCTTCATCATACAATGGGAAGTTTTCTAGAACGTACGGGTTGATGTAGCCCAAGAAACGGATGCCATCTTCCTTCAACTGATGGATTTTGCTGTCTAGCTCTGGATAGAGTTCTTCGTTCCAATGCCAGTCCCATTGCAGACGCTTACCAAACGAAGTCATCTTGATACCCTGCCAATCTTGGCACCAAGCCCCAGCGACCTCTACGCCAGCTTCACGGGCAGCAGCAAGCTTATCTAAGGTAATCTGCGTGCCACCTTGAATACCTAAGATCACTCCGTTGTAAACCCATTCAGGGAGTGCAGGTTGACGACCAAAAACGTCGGTAATGTTGGTCATCAGCTCTGGGAACGACTCTTCAGCATCTAGCAACAAGTATTGTGGAATATTCCAGCACTGAAGCTCATGGTATTGAGGGTGACTAAAGTCAAAGTCCGCATAGGCCGTGGTTTCTAGGTGACAGAAATACTTTTTGTCAGAAACAAACGTTGGTTGTGGATAGTTGGTTGTGTAGTAGTCGCCACCCGCCTTGTCTTTAACGTCTGCTTGCCAAGTGGTGTAAGTGTTTTTGTTACGACCGACGCCTGGCTCCGAGCTCCAGAGCGGGAAGTTTTTACCGCGCAGATTTAGGTAACTTAATTGCTCACCGCAGCCGTAGACCGACTCCTCTTCCGTCGCGGATACACGTACCCAGAAGCGATTGTATCTCTGCTCTAGGGCAGTAAATTCTGCTTTTAGGCGCGTCTCAGCTGTTTCAAAAATACGCACTTCTAGCGCGGGAGTCGCATCCAATAAAAAGGTTACAGCGATGCCATCTGAGTTTTCAGCAATCGAGAATTTTCTCAACGGTAAGCGCTCTGAAACATAATCAGAGATGTCAAAGTTACCCCGGTACATATCGAATGTTCCTTCGCCAATACCAAGATAGAATGCAGGGCTTAATTCGGAGTGTTCGAAAACAACGTTATTTTTGTGGCTGATCGTAAAGCCATTTGGGGTTTGAATCAGTTTCATTGAGGCGGCTTCCAAAATTTGGGTAAAAGGGTACCAATCACATTGATGCTAGAGGTCAAAATGCGAGTTAAATTACCGATAACGGTTTGGTTTTATTTGCTTTTAGGCCTTACCGCTCCGCGATGGAGCGGTAAGGTAATTGGTGTGGCGCACGTTAGGGAAATGCGCCGTATTTTACGTGTTTACTGAGTGCTAATACTCAATTAGTTAAACTGAATGTTGTAGTCAGCTTGAATCTTGGCTTCACATGTTTTGATTTCACTTTCAAAACGCTCTAGCCATTTTTGACCTTCTGCTCCCGCAGATTGCAAGAATGACGCTTTCACTGGTGCAGATGCCACCTTGAAGGCCTCTTTCTCTGCTGCGCTTGGGTTGTAGATCACACCAGCTGCTTTCTTAAACTCTTCATACGCTGTGTATTCTTTGTGTTTTGGATATGAACGTAGATATTGATTCTGTGCAGCGATACCGTCGATCACGACTCTCTTCAAATCATCTGGGAATGATTTAAACTTCTTGTCGTTGAATACCCATGCGCCGCCCATGTAACCGTGACCATCAAGGATCATATAACCAAGGCTTTCATGGAACTTGTTCATGATGATATCAACAATACCATTCTTAGTGCCGTCAACCATGCCGGTCGATAACGCAGTATAAACTTCAGGCCACGCGATTGGGGTTGGTGCACCACCAAGCTCTTTCACTAGCTCTTGTTGAACTTTCGCAGGAACCGTACGCAGCTTAAGACCTTTCACATCGTCAGGGCTCTTAACTTGCTTTTTGGTTGTTGCGATATTACGCCAACCACCTGAGTTAGATACCGCCATCAAACGCACGTTTGGTGCTCTCTTAAGCAGCTCAGAACGTACATCACCAAGGAACTGTTCGTTGTCGTAGACACACTCTGCAACACGGTCATTTGGTAGCATGTATGGAAGGTCAAACGCGCCTACTGGCTGCCAGAAGTTACCTAGCTCAGGAATGGTCGTTTGGAAGTAATCAAACATGCCCGCTTGAACGCCAGCAATACATTCTTTTGCGTTCGAGCACAGCTGTCCTGATGGATAAATATCTACCTCAATTTGACCATTTGAACGTGATTCGACAAAGTTCTTGAACACAAGCAACGACTGATGGTTATAACCATCAGTAGACGTTACGTGTGGGACAGTTAGCTTATAATCCGCAGCGTTTACCGCTCCAGCGGCAAGAATAGACGCGGCAGCTAGGCTCATAAGTGTTTTTTTCATGGTATTTCCTTCCACATTATTGGTCCAAACTCTTCTTATAGATGTTTTATTAAAGGGGAAGAGTTGGTCGTTAAGTTCAGATAATCCTCGGCGGATTAACATGTTTGAATCTACTTTTTTAGCTGTTCCCTTTCACGCAACTGACTATAAAAGAGCCTTTTGATTAGTTATAATGAAACAAATTCAACTTTTAATTCCAAACTGGAATGGATACAAATTTACTTCGCACTTTTTGCCAGCTAGCAGAAGACAAAAACTACCGTGTCGCCTCTGAACACCTTTACATTACTCAGTCTGCGCTAACAAAGAAGATTAAACGCCTGGAAGAGCAACTGAATGTTGAATTATTTGACCGAGGTCGACATGGCGCAGAGTTAACCCAAATGGGCAAGATTTTGTTGCCTGAAGCCAAACGCTTGTTAAAAGCATTTGATTCGTTTAAGACTCTATCCACATTTGTCGCTGAAGGCACATCCGGACACTTAAACATTGGATTTGGCATCTCTTCGTTTCATGAGGCACCAAATTACATTGCTCAGTTCAAGCAAGAGCACCCCAATGTGCATGTCAGCCTGCACGACTACCCGTCTCATATGTTGGTTGAGGAGCTGTTGGTGGGTAACTTGCAATTGGGGTTTGATCGGCTTCCAGCCAAACCGCCTTTGACCGCCATCCCACTGTTCACCGATCGACTCGCCATTGCGATACATGAGAGTGAAATTATCGATGAAGCGAATTTGTGGGCCTCACTCAGTCATCACAACTACTTAGCATTAAGTCGAGGCAGAAACCCGACTATGAATAAGCATATTAGTGCGTATTTGTGGGAAGCTCAGCAACGACCTGTGATCGTGGAAGAAGCGGATGACCTTATCACGGTACTCGCGCTTGTGTCTGCGCGTTTAGGCTACACCATCATTCCTGCCAGTGTTTCCCGTATTAGCCAGCCACAAATCCGCTTTATCCCATTACCTGGAGAAGATGCAGAATGGTCAGTGGGATTACTCTGGAACTCGGAATTTTCCGACCCAGCTCGTCAGGCCTTTATTCAAAAGGTAATATCTGCACTGCCTTAGCGTGGTTGTACGTTTGGTGTATCAGGTGCAACAACCTGAATCAACAGCTCCCCCTCAACCATGCCTCGCGGCTAACCAACCACCACCTCTACACCTTGTTGGCGTAGGAAGTCTAGGGCCTTGCTGTCAGCTTTATTATCGGTGAGCACTAGCGAAATTTGTTGAGTGCTGCCAATTGTCGAGGGGAAAATCTGGCCAAACTTACTTGAATCGGTCAGCACAATGTTGCGGCGGTTTTTGGCGAGGATGGTGGAGGCAATTTCCGCGCGCATCATATCACGGCTGGTGAAACCGGTATCTTGGTGAAAGCCATCCACGCCCAAGAATGCGGTGCTGAAATGGATATTTTCAATACAAAGTTTGGTTAAGGGGCCAACTAAGCTCTCCCCCTGGTGCTGATAAACCCCTCCAAGCAAGATGATATTGGCTGAAGTGTTACGAATTAAATGCGCAATATAGGCAGAAGGCGTAATGATGGTGACATCTCCTCGTTCAGCTAACACTCGCGCCAACAGTGCATTGGCACTTCCACCTTCAATCAAAACCGTTTCATTAGCCGCCACTAGGTCAGCAGCTTTATTGGCTAGCGACTGCTTAATGTCAAAGCGAACTTCTAAGCGGGTATCTAAATCATCACTTTGTAGCGCCGCCGCTGCGCCATGGACTCTTTTTAGATAACCTTGTTTTTCTAAGTAATTGAGATCTTGACGAATAGTGACGCCAGAAACACCAATGATGTCGACCAATTCAGTCACCTGAATACGCTTTCGATCGTTTACCAGTTGCAATATTTCGTTCTGTCTTGGGTTCATTGTGTTAATTCCAGCGTTATGAAACGGAAAACAAAGAGGCACCATTATAGTGCCTCTTATTTTCATTTGAAACTTAAATGAAATCGAATTTATAACTCATGCTCGGTACGTGCAATGATGTCGTCCTGAGCATCGGGAGATAACGCAGTAAAGAACGCTGAGTAACCCGCAACCCGCACGACAAGATCACGGTATTGCTCTGGATTCTCTTTCGCCGCTAAGAGGGTGTCTCGAGACACAATGTTGTACTGTACGTGCCAACCTTTGTGGTAGTTAAAGAAGGTACGAATCAACATCGACAGCTTAAGCATATCTCCCTCAGACGCGACCGCAGCCGGGCTCAATTTTTGGTTGAGTAGCACGCCACCTAAAATTTTGTTGGCCTGAATCTTACCCACCGAGTTGTAAACCGCTGTTGGGCCCAAACGGTCAGAGCCTGATGATGGGCTAGCGCCTTCTGCTAGCGGTGTGGTTGCCTTACGACCATCTGGGGTTGCCATTGTGGATGCGCCAAATGGTACGTTGGCTGAGATCGATGATGTTCCTGCGTAATAGCCACCACCAATTGGACCACGGCCATGGCGCGTGTTGACGTAGTGGTCTAGCTCTTCAATGTACACTTGGTAAGCTTCGGCCAACAGCGAATCAACGGCATCATCATCGTTACCATACTTAGGGGCAAAGTTTAAAATACGCTGGCGAAGCTGCTCTTGCTGGGCTGATTCAAAGTTATCAGCCAACGCCTTAGCGAGTGCTGGCTGAGAGATTTGCGCATCATCAAATACCATGTGCTTGATCGCTGCAAGACTGTTACCAAGGTTTGCGATACCTACCTGAAGGCCAGAAACCCAGTCATACTTAGCGCCGCCCTCTTTGACTGTTTTACCCCGTTCTAAGCAGCTATCAACCAATGAAGAACAAAAGATATCCTGAGCTTGCTGCTCTAGTACCGTATCAACCACAGTATCAATTTCGATAGATTTGCGCGTGTAAAAGCGAATTTGATCGGCCCAAGACTCCATCACTTCTTCGAAGCTATTGAAGCTCGCCTCCGCCAGTGACTTTTCATGCGCGAGGAACGTCTTACCCGACGTTGCATCTTGTCCTTTGTTCAGTGCAGCCAGAAGAATACGAGCGAAGTTAATAAAGCTCATACCGGTGCAGCGGTAACCCCATTTCCCCGGAACCGCCGTTTCGATACAGCCGATTGATGCGTAATTGTAGGCGTCCTCTTTCTCCACACCTAACTTGATAAATTCTGGAATAACGATTTCATCGTTGTTAAATGCAGGCATGCCAAAGCCACACTTGATAACATCAATACAACCCATAAGGAACTCTTGGTTCAAGCCTTCATGGTAGCGAACACTTAAGTTTGGTTGAGTTGAACGTAACTGCCCACATGACTCTAGGATTGCCCAAGACAGAGGGTTAACCGCATCCTCTGGCTCGCCTTTTGCGTTTAGCTTTTGTCCACCAATACAGACGTTTTGATAAAGCGGTGAACCTGCAGACGCTTTTGAGTGCGCGCCGGAGCGGATCTTGTTAACTTCGAGTAGCTTTAGCCAACAGCTTTGTAGTAGCTCAAGTGCGAACTCTTTTTCGAGCACACCACTTTCAACATCGGCCACATAGAAATCATTTAAGAACTGATCCATACGCCCAAAGGAGACTGAGTGACCGTTGGATTCAATTTGCAGCATCAATTGAACAAAGTAGCTTAACTGCAGTGCTTGCCAGAAATTCTCTGGGGCGTGATAAGCAACGTGACGACAGTTTTGTGCAATTATTTTGAGTTCGGCTTGGCGCTCGGCGCGAGTTTCTGTCGCTGCCATCTCGTCGGCCAGGGTTGCAAAGCTTGCCATGTGGGCTTGAATCGCCAGCAGAACAATCTCAGTCGCTTTGTAGAACTGCTCTTTCTTGAGGCCTTCATAAGTCGCAACATCATTGGCGGCGCGAAACTCTCGGACTTCCGCAAGCAGACCGTTCATACCCAGCGCTAGGATCTTTTCGTTGTCCACCGCAAGATGGGCATCGCCCGAGGTCATATTGCCCTCTGCTTTGATGATAGTACTCGACAGGATTTCGGTTTGTTCGTCAGTAAATAGACCGTAGCAGCGATCTTGTACGGTTTTACCACGCCAGTACGGCGTTAACTTGTGAATGTTCTCTTTATCTTGTGCCGTTACATCAAAGCCTGCGCCCGGACGGTCGGCTAGATCATCGATCTCTGCCTCAATCCAACGCACCGTATATTCAGGAAAGATTGGAGCAGCGCGAAGTTTGCTCGCTTGGTTGCCAACGATCAGTTCGTCATTTTTAATCCAGATGGTACGAGTTTCAAGGTGCTCTTTCAGAGCTAGCGCACGTTGAATGATCACTGGCTTGTCTTCGTTTAGTTGGTAAGCCTTAGTGTATGCCTGTGCACGCTCAGTACAAATCGGCGGCGTAACAATGTTAACTAGCTGGTTTTTGTGCGCTTTAATACGCTCGGGTAGGAAATTTAAGTCCATGATTAACCTCGTACAGTCACGTTGAGTTCGGTGTGTTTGCTTGCATACTGTTGCGCGCGTTCTAATAGCTCAGGGTTGTTTAGGGGTTGGTCCGAGCATAGGTACGGCATATCAAGTAAACGATATTTGTTGATGCCTAATGTGTGATAAGGCAGTAGGTGGAGCTCTCTACAGCTATCAAGTGAAGCGGCAAAGTCGATGATCTGTTCCAGTTCGTTATCGGTATCGTTGAAGCCAGGCACAACGGGCACACGGATGACGATACGTTTAGCGATAGGGGCAAGCTTGAGAAAGTTCTGCTTGATGCGCTTGAGTGAACCCTTCGCCCACTGTAAAAATTTCTCTTCATCGATATGTTTTAAGTCTGCTAACCAACAGTCAATGTACGGCGCGACTTCCTCGACATTTTTCCATGGCACATGCATGCAACTTTCAATCGCGGTTGAAACACCATTTTGTTGCAGCTTTTTAGCGATATCGGCGACAAGCTTTGGCTGCATTAGTGGTTCCCCACCAGAGAAGGTCACCCCGCCCTGACTTTGGTCGTAGTAAGGCTTGTCCTTCATCAGCGTATCGAACAACGCTTCGACTTGTGCATCCTCACCCACCACACTCAATGCTTGAGTGGGGCATACCTCCTTGAGCGCAACGATCTGAGCATCTGAGATCACTTTGCGGTTTACGATAATCTTGTTACTAGTTCCGTCACGAGTGATGCCTGCACAGGCGTCGCTACATAGTTGGCACTGTTCAAGGCAGCTCCGCTGATCAAATAAAAGAGAATGCTTTTCGCTGCGACTCTCAGGATTTTGACACCAAGGACAGGCCAAGCTGCAACCCTTAAGAAAAAGGATAGAGCGAATGCCGTCGCCATCATGGGTTGAGAATCGTTGAATGTTGAAATACATACCGCTTACCTATGTCCGCCTTTTAACAGCCGCCGGTGATTTAAACTTTCATTTAAAACCAGATTAACTTTCGTTAAATGAAATTATGTTAGTTTCAATTGAAATTTCAATTGATCTAAATCAACAACTATTCAGGTAGCGAGATCTATAGTGTTCTCAACATTACTTAACTCACAAAATCTAACTGAGGTCTCGTGATTAGCACGAGTGAGAGAGAATCAAATGATTGAACTTTACCTAGACACCGCAGACGTAACAGAAACAAAGCGCTTCGCGCAATGCCTTCCACTGAAAGGGGTTACAACCAACCCAACTATTCTTGCGAAATCGAAACAGGGCTTAAACGAAACACTTAAAGAGATGCAGCAAGCTTTGGGTGGTACGCCTCGCTTTCATGCGCAAGTCGTTAGTGCAACGGTTGAAGGAATGGTCCAAGAAGCTCGTCAACTCAACGAGCTGCCATACGATATGGTGGTAAAGGTACCCGCGACTGAAACAGGTCTGGCCGCTATTAAGTTAATGAAAGCAGAAGGTATTCAAGTTTTAGCGACAGCTATTTACTCAGCCCAGCAAGGTTTTCTGGCCGCTTTATGTGGCGCTGATTACTTAGCGCCTTATGTAAACCGGATTGACGCAATGAACGGCAACGGTATTGAGGTCGTCGCAGATCTGCAGCTACTGCTAGACCAAAACCAACTACCATCAAAGATTCTAGCGGCGAGCTTTAAGAACACTCAGCAAGCTATGGAGGTAATGAAGCTTGGGATCAAAGCCATCACCCTACCGACCGACGTTGCCGCAGCGATGTTTGCTCACCCTGCTGTGGCACCTGCAGTGGCACAGTTCGATTTAGATTGGAAAGAGACGTTTGGCGACAAACTTTCATTCGAAAGCTAAAGGGTTGTCATTTCTCTACTCTCAAACAAAGGGCTCACCGTGGCCCTTTTTAGGCGAGTTTGATAATGCTAGAGACTAACGACTACCCAACTATTGGTGTAGTAACTACTGGCTTTAGCCTTAACCGTGGGCAAAAAAACTCCACCAGCAAATAGACGTGCTAGTAATTTGTAACCAGTTATTGCTTTTTGGTTGTACATAGCCTTACAGGTCGCCGGCGTATTCGTGATTCAGATCACATAAAACCATATAATTAATCAGGTTAATTTCACTCTATTCACGCAACCATCACCAAACAGCATAAAAGTGCATTTTTGCACCACATTGGTGAAAACTTATTCATAGCTTATCCACTCATGTGGTACTAGACTCAAGTTATTGAGACAAAAATGAGGCCCATATCGCATGAAAAAACTATTTTCATCCGCGCTAAAAATACAGCAACGGACAAAAGTCACCAGCTTGTTTGCCCGCAACGGGTACAAAATCGCCAGAACGGATTTTGATGAAATGGTGTTTGAGAAATCTGGTACTTTAGTTAATGTTCACTTTGACCGAGCATCAAATGCCGACTCAATTTCTGTTAAGGAGAACTAACTAAAACCCACCGAAAAGGAACATCGGATGAACACCGCAACGAGCTGACATACTAGCCATTACCTTGTCAGCTTACCTTTCCCTTGATTGCTTTGGATAATGAACCCCAGCTCGAAATAACCGGCAAAATCACAGCGAGTAGTACCAACCGCGGCATCCATGCACTGCTTATAACACCTTACTGAGTGTGCTCTCCGTAATAACGCGAGGTTCCCTCAGCATAGAGAATTGATCTCGATCCGAAACCAAAATTGATTGCGCGGTGAATCTACATTCAACATTTAGAAAATGTTTGATCAGTGTTCTCACCAGCGACTTGTATCATCACTATTGAGAGTCGTCGTGTTTGAGCTAACATCCAAGCTTTTTACCAAGTGCTAGACACAACAATAAACGCACTCAAGCGTTCGATATTTATCAAATAAGGGAATGATTTGTTGGGTAAGAATTGGAGCGTACTGCGGGAATCGAACCCGCATCATCAGCTTGGAAGGCTGAGGTAATAGCCATTATACGAAGTACGCTTTGCGTCGAAGACATGATTAATATGCCACATCTGACTGAAAAAAAAAGTCTTTTATGGTGATTTTGGTTCGACTGCTGAAGTTATCGCCACTTTTGCTGTTGGAGCGCTGAAATTGTGTTCAAAGCCATGACACTTAGAGAATTTGTTTCGCGGTAACGCAGTCTTTTCCTGCCAATTTCGATTGATACATCAGCTTGTCTGCATCGGAAAGGGAGATGGAGGTCTCTACGTTGGAATAGTAGGCACAGCCTAGGCTGACGGTGACTTCTCGAGTGTGGTCTTCGCGCAAACCTACGGTGCGAACCTGAGCACATATCATCTCTGCCAGTTCTGCCACATCATGATAATTCTCATTGTTCACTATCACCGCAAACTCTTCACCGCCAATTCGACCAATAAGATGCGGTTCGGATAATACACTCTTTGCGGCTCGTGCAACATCGCGAATGACTCGGTCCCCTGCTTGGTGTCCGTGAGTGTCGTTGATAGATTTGAAGTCGTCGATATCAAAAATCATCACGGCGATTGAGCCTTTGCTCTTTAGACGACGTTCTAACTGTTCGACAAAATGCCTTCGGTTGCTCAGTCCGGTTAGCTGATCGGTCTCTGATAGAGTTTTGAGTTCTTGGTTAGCACGCTGTAGCTCTCTCGTTCTTGCTTTTACAGTTAAGTTCAGCATTACGATGTAGCCAACCACAACAATAGCAATTGCCAATGCAGACAAAGGTACTAAGTAGACTGGATACACAGTGTTGACGTACATCCAGCGATTTAGGATCTGTTGTTTTTCTTCTAGCCCTAATGCCTCCATGCCTTGAATAATATCCTGCTGAAGTTGTTTGTTGCCTTCGGCTACCGCTGGACGAAGCTCACCAGAATAGAGATGACGCACGCCGACGAAACGCTGAATATCATCGCGCTCACTGATGAGGTAAAAGTTAGCGACTTGCAGATCGGCAACAAAGGCTTCGAGCTCGCCGTCATAGGCGGCTTCAATCATACTTTGGTTATTGGGGAAGCTAACTAAGGATAAGTTGGGGAAATGCAGACGGGTGAATGACTCCTCATACCCTCCTGCAACAACACCGACTTGGTAGTCGTGCTCGCCCAACAAAAATCGGTCAAGATTAGTGCCGATGAGATCTTGGCTAATATACAGCTGCGTATCAATGTTCATAAACGCAGGGCCGTAGTCGAGATAAGTATCACGCTGCTCTGACCACAATAGACCAGCGTGGATATCCGCTTTGCCTTCCTTCACCGCGTCGAGTGAGGCTTGCCAATCGGTGAGGAGAAACTCGACTTTAATGTGATGCTTTTTGCCGTATGCTTTCCAATAGTCGATAAGTATGCCGTCAGGCTCACCTTGACTATTGATGAATGAAAATGGCTTCCACGCTTTCGAGTTTGCGACCGTCAACGTACCCGTCTCGTGAGACTGCACGCTAAACGCTAACAAACAAACCATAATCAGCAATAACCGAAACACACAATCACCCAACCTTTGCTTCAGGTGCGATGCTCCCGAACCAATTTTTCAATCATCTACAATAGTTATAGATGATACTTTCTTCGCTATATGAAACAGGTATCCAATTGTGAGACTCAGGTCAATAACCATTGTGTTAAAGACCATCACTGCGTCTTAAACTGTTTCATATCTCCATTTAATTCACCAACTTGGGATTGAACCTGGCTCGAAATCTGCGCCGACGACGCTGACATATTCGCCACATCTTCAACCGAATTGATCACCTGCTCCATCAAAACCTGAATTTCGTCGGTTGCGTTAGATTGCTGCCTTGCTGAGTTAAGCAAATCTTGCATTTGTCGGTTGAGGTGTTCGATTTGACTGGTGGTTGCACTCAATGTGCCATGCGCTTGCAGGGTGTGGTCCGCGCCCTCTTTCGCCAGTGCTTGGCTCTTATCGATTTCGTTAACCACGGCTTGGGTCGATGACTGAATAGCGTTAACGATATGATTGATTTCAGTGGTGGATTCTGTAGTTCGGGTTGCCAGTAGTCGCACCTCGTCAGCGACCACAGCAAAACCGCGACCATACTCACCAGCTCGCGCAGCCTCGATTGCGGCATTGAGCGCCAGCAGATTTGTCTGCTCGGCGAGATTTTCAATCACTTCGGTCACTCTGCCGATGGCTTCGCTCTCTTTACTTAGCTCGGTCACTTGTTCGCTGGCTTTTTCGATTGTGGCATGGAGTGAATCTACGGTGGTTTTGTTTAGGTCGAGCGCTTGAGACCCTCGCTCGATTTGCGCTTTAGACTCCGCAAGAGTCGCGACTGACTGCTCCGCTTGAAGCGCGTTTTCGCTCGCGGCGTGACTGACCTCTGCAACCTGCTGACCAACTAAACCAATGGTCGCTTTTTGGGTTTCAACCTGAGACACCGTTTTGTCACTTGCTTGTTGCAACGAGGCCATACTGGCACCAACATTGTGTGCTTTTTCACTTACCCCTTTCACTATGTTCGCCAGTGCATCGTTCATTTTGTTGATTGAACGAGTCAAGCTCGCCAACTCATCTTTCCCGCCTAGTTCTAAACTCGGTTGCGAAATATCGCCGTTGGCAATGGATTCAGCGCGCTTTGAGATGATCGCCACTCGAGAACCAATATTTTTGCCCATAAAATGCGCAACAGTGAACGAAACCGCCACCACTACCGCGATCGAAACAATCAGCACAGTTAACACGGAAGTGACGGCACTAAAAATGCCCTGACCACTTTGGTCTGCACGCTGTTGCTGTTGGTTAATCACCGCTTCAAGTTGAGCATTTAACGAGTCAACCGCAGGGATCAACTGATTGGCCATTTTTTGGTTGGCAATGTTCCAATCGCTAGAAAAGCGCAGCGTCACCACTTGCTGCGCCAAAGGGAAATAGAGCTGCTGCATCTCTTTAAATAGCGACCACAATCCTTGGTCACTGTCCGACATTAAATCCACTTTTGACTCGATTTCCTTGACCGATTTATTGTGTGACTGCAAAAAGTCTTGGTACTTATCGAGGTAGTCTTGTTTTCCATATAAAAGGAAGTCGCGCATTGAAGAGAGCGCATTGGCGAGAGAGGTATAACTATCAGCGTATAGGCGAAACAGTCGCTTACGTTCGCCCCCCTGTTTATTACTCGCTTCGTCATTAATCAGACCTTGCAGTTGATCGAGCGCGACTTCGGCAATTGGCGCCGCTTCATTGATAAATAGCGAATGCGCTGGCAAGTTCTCGTCACTATGACTGAGTTCAGCGATCTCACTAATAGAAGAAGTTACCCTCGCCCACTCACTCAATACTTGCTGATATTGCTCGGCGTCAATTAATGCTTCTAAAGGCGGTAGTGATGCTTCTACCCGCTCAATGGCTTGTTGCAGATGGGCGGTGTGTACCGCCGCACTTTGTTCATCCCCGCCGAGCAGCATGTAGGCTCGAAGTGAAGAGACTGTGGCGTGAACCGATTGTTGAATAGTGCGCGAAGCGTCTACTGTCGGTAAGTCTTGACTGAGCAGCGACTGGGTATGGGTTTCAACGCTGCTCACACTGCGGTAAATAAAAAATGCGGATGCGATAAAAAGTACTGCAAGCGACAGAAAACTCAACTGTAACTTCCCTGATATCGTGAGTTTCATCCTTTAACTCCTGTAATGTTATCTGTCGATACTATAGCCGCTTGTAACGCATTGTTAAATATATGTATGTCAATTAACTAAACTTTAGTCTTAGAGTTAACAAACAAAAAACTCTTCGCTAAACGAGAATCCTATCTAATTCGAACTGGCCCTTTGCATTGGGCCGTAGTCGATTTTTTTGAAACAACAAGATATATACCCACTACAAGTGCATAGCATTTCATTAATCGCTAAAAAACGCGGCAAATCCAACGCGTCACACTGCTCATTATCTAATCAGATAGTTTTATCTACAGCGCCAAACCCCAATATATCCGACCAAATTAGTCAAGATTGGCCTGACACATATTCCGATATAACGCCAGTAACCAGTCAATAAGTTCAAATATGCAGTAAAAAGTTAGTAAAAATTAGAATTGTTTGCTGGATCAAAATTTCGGTCAAAGATGTTGCGCATATATTAATAAAATGAATAATAGCAAACGTTACAAGAATGTAACAAAACACAACATCATATAAATAATATTCATATAAACACCTATTCACAGGCAGGAAAAGCATGACAAAGCGTATATCGCTTGCCCTTTTGGCGAGTTTATTTGCAGGTAGCGCTGCAGCATCCAACTTGGATGAAAAAATCAACGAAGTCGTTGCACCTATCGTTAACCCTTTTGTAGGAATGATCTTCTCGACTATTCCGTTCCCTTTTACAGACGTACAGGTGCCGTGGATTGTTCTTTGGTTAGTGGTTGCCGCCTCTTTCTTTACAGTCTACCTAGGCTTTATCAACTTCCGCGGTTTTAAACACGCGATTCAGCTCGTTGCGGGTAAGTTCTCTGATCCAAAAGCGAAAGAAGATGGTGAGGTTTCTCACTTCCAAGCATTGACGACTGCGCTCTCGGGCACGGTTGGCCTTGGTAATATTGCAGGTGTTGCTGTCGCCGTCTCTATCGGTGGTGCGGGTGCAACCTTCTGGATGATCCTTGCTGGCTTACTCGGTATGTCTAGCAAGTTCGTCGAGTGTGCGCTTGGTGTTAAATACCGTAACACTAACCCAGACGGTACAGTCTCGGGCGGTCCAATGTACTACTTGAGCAAAGGTTTAGAAAAACGCGGCAACGCGGCATTGGGTCGTACTCTAGCGGTTCTATTCTCAGTGTTTGCTATCGGTGGTTCACTAGGTGGCGGTAACATGTTCCAAGCGAACCAAGCGTTCAAACAGGTTGTTGGTGTTACCGGTGGTGACGCTTCATTCTTCGCTGATAAAGGTTGGCTATTTGGACTTATCCTAGCGGTGATCGTCGGTATCGTTATCATTGGTGGTATTAAGTCAATCGCCAAAGTGACTGAAAAAGTCGTACCATTCATGGCAACCATCTACGTTGGTGCAGCGCTGGTTATTCTGGCTATCAACTTCGATAGAATCGACGACGCATTCTACGCTATCTTCCACGGTGCATTCACTGGCGAAGGTATTGCTGGTGGTGTGATCGGCGTGCTTATCCAAGGCTTCAAACGTGCGGCGTTCTCGAACGAAGCGGGTGTGGGTTCTGCAGCAATTGCACACTCAGCGGTTAAAACCAAAGAGCCAATGTCTGAAGGTTTCGTTTCACTACTAGAACCGTTCATCGATACTGTTGTTATCTGTACGATGACAGCGCTAGTCATCATCATTACAGGCTACTTAGACACAGATACAGGCCTTGCCGGTGTTGAACTGACGTCAGCAGCATTTGGTAGCGCAATTAGCTGGTTCCCATATGTCCTAGCTGTCGCTGTGGTACTGTTCGCGTTCTCGACGATGATCTCTTGGTCATACTACGGTCTAAAAGCTTGGACTTACCTATTCGGTGAGAGCAAGACAGCGGAAATTATCTTCAAAGTTAAGTTCTGTATCTTCGTAGTCATCGGTGCAGCAATGAACCTTGGTCCGGTTATCGACTTCTCTGATGCGATGATCTTCGCAATGGCGCTAGTGAACATTGTTGGTCTCTACATCCTAGTTCCAGAAGTGAAACGCGACCTAGCTGATTACCTAGAGCGTTTCAACGCAGGTAAAGTGTACAAGGTACAACAACAAAAAGAGCCAAAACTGGCTGAACAACCAGAGTAAACCTAAACACTCGGTTAGATGATTGAAGACAGCAGGTTCAGGCCTGCTGTTTTTTTTGGTTAAAAGGTAACAATTTGTACTTAGTTGAACCCGCTACTTTCGGTCGTTCGTTTTAGTTTTTCTAGCTGATAAAGTATTTCATTCTTCTTTACAACACCTCGCACTCAACTTTCTGGCACATTCATCGGCCATTCGACAACCTGTATACCTCACTTTACTCCATCACTCTGCCTCACTTTAGGCATAATTTAACAATTTGATTACACTTTAGGTTATGGGTGAACAACCACACACTACTCTGTGGTTTGGCTATTTTGCAGCAAAATGGTATGAGTTGTGATGATTTGATAGCGGCTTGTGTTTGTTTCACTCAACCTAGGTATGAATAACAATATCTATCCTGACTCAGGCGATCGTAACATGATCTACGAGTCATTGTTGGCTGGCCAGATGTGCGATCCACATAGGCTGGCGATGAGGAGAGAGCAATGAATGTTCAGACGCTTCCCATGCTTCGATTTATCGACCACAACGGCGTGTCGGTAAATCAGCTTCCTGCTTGGGCAGACATCCCAACCCTTATCACCTTCTACAAAGATATGGTGCTGACCCGAACCTACGACCACAAAGCCGTCGCTTTGCAGCGCACAGGGAAACTCGGTACCTACCCCTCCCACTTAGGTGCCGAAGCGTTTGGCATTGCTATTGGCCATGCGATGCATCCAAGAGATGTGTTTGTCCCTTACTATCGCGATATGCCGGCAATGTGGGTTCGTGGGATAGAGATGGAGAAAAATCTTCAGTACTGGGGAGGCGATGAACGAGGCAGTGACTTCCATATCAAGCCCACTGATGGCGGCCAAGCAGAGCATTGCCGCGATCTCCCTTTTTGTGTACCGATCGCCACTCAGTGTACCCACGCAGTTGGTGTTGCTGCTGCGCTGAAAATTGAGGGCCACCACCATGCAGCACTTGTCACGTGTGGAGATGGCGCTACCTCTAAAGGCGATTTTTTAGAAAGCATTAATTGCGCCGGCGCTTGGAATCTCCCCTTGGTGTTTGCAGTCAACAATAACCAATGGGCGATCTCTGTACCGAGAGCTCTGCAATGTGCGGCGGATTTCTTATCCGAAAAAGCACAAGGTGCAGGAATCAAAGGAGTCACGGTGGATGGCAATGATGTCGTGGCGATGCACGATTGTGTGCTCGCTGCGCTTGATAGAGCCCGAAAAGGTAAAGGTCCGACTTTGATTGAAGCCATCAGTTACAGACTCAGCGATCACACCACAGCCGATGACGCGAGCCGTTACCGCAGCGACGATGAACTCAACCAAGCTTGGCAATATGAGCCGATTCAGCGTCTTAAACTGTACTTACAAGCGCAAAACGCGTGGGATGATGCAGCGGAACAAGCTTGGCTTGGCGAATGTAAACAGCGGGTTGAACGTGCGGTAGAGCGCTATATGAATCTGACACCGCAAGCCCCTGAGTCCGCGTTCGATTACCTCTATGAACGAGCGCCTGCTGAACTGAATCCGCAAAGAGACCAACTCATTCACAAAGCGATGCGTATGCAGGGAGGTAAACATGGCTGAATTGACCTTAGTCGAAGCAGTGAATCTTGCTCTGCACCACGAGATGCAGCGTGATGAGAATGTCATCGTTCTTGGTGAGGATGTCGGTGACAACGGCGGGGTATTTCGCGCTACCGTGGGGTTAAAGCAGAAATTTGGTCTGCGCCGAGTCATTGACTCTCCCTTGGCCGAAGCTCTGATTGGCGGCGTGGCCGTTGGTATGGCCAGCCAAGGGTTGCGCCCGGTGGCTGAGTTTCAGTTTCAGGGTTTTGTTTTTCCGGCAATGGAGCATTTGATCTGCCATGCGGCGCGAATGCGCAACCGCACCCGAGGCCGCTTAACTTGCCCGGCGGTATTTCGCGCGCCATTTGGTGGCGGTATTCACGCCCCAGAGCACCATTCTGAAAGCGTTGAGGCACTGTTTGCCCACACGCCCGGTTTCAAGGTGGTGATTCCCTCTTCCCCACAACGCGCCTATGGGCTGTTGTTGGCCTCGATTCGCAGCAACGATCCTGTGATGTTTTTTGAACCCAAGCGCATCTATCGCACCGTCAAATCTGAGGTGGTCGACAGTGGAGAAGCTCTACCACTTGATAGCTGTTTTACCCTACGCAAAGGGCGCGACATCACGTTAGTAACATGGGGGGCGTGCGTGGTGGAATCACTGCAAGCCGCGCAGAGCTTATCTACCCAGGGAATTGAGGTGGAAGTGATCGATCTGGCCTCCATCAAACCGATTGATATGGACACCATACTGCGCTCACTTGAGCGTACCGGGCGACTCCTGGTGGTGCACGAAGCCAGTCGCACTTGTGGTGTGGGTGCAGAGCTGCTGGCTCGCGTCGCCGAGACCGCGATGTGCTTGTTAAAAGCGCCGCCCAAACGGGTGACGGGGATGGATACCATCATGCCGTACTACCGTAACGAAGATTACTTCATGATTGATGAGCAAGACATAGTGCAAGCCGCACGTGAGCTCGTGGAGGGCTGGAAATGAAAACCTTTCTGTTACCCGACCTCGGTGAAGGTTTAGCCGAGTCAGAAATCGTCGAATGGCATATTAATGTCGGCGATCACGTGGAAGTTGACCAAGTAGTACTGACAGTCGAGACAGCCAAAGCGGTGGTCGAAGTCCCAGCACCTTATCCTGGCGTGGTGGTTAGCCGCCACGGTGAAGAGGGCGATGTGATCAATATTGGCGCCTTGTTACTCGAGATTGAAGAGCACCCCGAACTTGTCGGGACCGCGCCAAAACAGCAAGCTGAAAAGACCGATGCCGCCACTGTCGTAGGTAATGTCTCTCAGAGTACCCATCAGGTCAATGTCGATGATTTTTGGATTGGCAGTACACACAGTTCCTCTTGTGAACAAAGAGTCACCGCCCTGCCCTCAGCGCGACTGCTGGCGAAAAAGCTCGGCGTCGACATCGACCAAGTGCACGGCAGCGGCGCCAATGGCATGGTCATAGACGAAGATATCTACGCGCAAGCGCGAAAACAAAGCCCAGGAACCGAGGTATTAAAAGGCGCACGCCGCACCATGGTTTCGACCATGTCTGAATCTCACCAACATGTCGCTGCGGTGACCATTACCGAAGAGGCGAGTTTAGGTGCTTGGGGTGACAATGAAGACATCTCCGCACGATTAATTCAAGCGGTGGTGCATGCCTGTAAGCAAGAGCCAGCGATGAATGCCTGGTTTGATGCAGAAACCATGACCCGATGCGTACACAGCAAGGTGAATATTGGTATTGCGGTCGACAGTCGCCATGGGTTGTACGTCCCGGTGCTCAAAAACGCTGACCAATATCAGGGCGAGCAGATACGCGCTTGGTTGGACGAGACTGTCGATGGCATTCGGAGTCGACGTATTGGTCGCGACAGCTTACAAAACGCCACGATTACTCTATCGAATTTTGGTGCGATTGCCGGCATTTTTGCAACGCCAGTGGTCTCTCCACCTCAAGTCGCGATTGTTGGCGCTGGGCGAATCATTGAACGTGTACAAATGCAACAAGGGCAAGCGACAGCAGTCAAAGTGATGCCGCTGTCGATAACCTTTGACCACCGCGCTTGTACTGGTGGCGAAGCAGCACGCTTCACCAAGTTACTCGTGCAGCATTTGCAACAAGCTTATAGCTAGAATACTGAACGCAGTAAAAACGCACCGTGATGGGTGCGTTTTTACTTTTCTCGAGACTTAAATCTTTTCGATTAGCTCCGGGAGTAGCTCAAACAGATCGCCCACCAAGCCATAATCCGCGACATCAAAGATAGGGGCATCAGGGTCGCTGTTAATGGCCACGATCACCTGTGAATCTTTCATACCGGCAACATGTTGGATTGCCCCTGAAATACCAATGGCAATGTAAAGACGCGGGGCCACGATTTTGCCTGTTTGCCCGACTTGCATATCATTGCTGACAAAACCTGCATCGACCGCTGCTCGTGAAGCGCCTATTGCGCCGCCCAATTTATCTGCCAACGCAGTCACCATAGCAAAGTTCTCTTTACTGCCTAGCCCACGACCACCTGAGATCACCACCTCTGCTTGAGTGAGATCTGGGCGCTCTAACTGTTGCTGCTCACGACTCATCCACTTGGTGC